>JAJQEJ010000073.1 GCA_021201735.1 Oscillospiraceae bacterium
GTTGCGGGCACCGCTGCATGATGCAGTGATGCCCGCTTTGTCTTCGGTCTGACGGGTATACCGCCAAATGGCGGTATACCCGTTTTGTCATGCTGCAAATGTCTTGCTCAGGTGATTACGCGTGATTGCCAGCCAAAGCGTTTTCTACCGCCTTACGGATTACCTTGCTGGAATAGGTGGCAGACGATATTGCATCAACATTAGTCCGCTGTTCTTCAACCATGTGTTCCACAATTATTTCTGCTGCCCCTCCCTGCTCATGGCGATGCTCCAGTAAGTTGATATAGATCAGCGTTCCGTCTTCTATACCGACTTCTACTTTGGCAAATATGACACCTGAATCATATTCGCCAGTGTATACACCATCAGCGACCAAAGCCAAATCAATATGCTCAAAAACCAGCGCATCTACTTTATCTTTATAAGAACCGTACTTGTTGGTCAGTGAATACGCGACGACTGCGCCAATGACCAGAACAAGTAGAAGGGCAATCACAACAATACCCGGTTTTTTGTTGGCTTTTCCGCTACGAAACATGTACAGCCCTCCTGCGTTTATTTTTGATGAAATCGCCTGTATTTCGACTGCTTATCGTTCCAGCCGATACAACATGTTCGCCCTTTTTCATCCCCGCGCTTTGCCCGCCTGAGTTCCATCTCCAATCCCCTTTGCAATAGAACGAAACATCATTTGAAATCCAAATTGCAGGAAGTCCTCTTTGCGCATACCCATTCGTTGAAAAATATAATCTTGTTTTTGGATTGCAAAGGATACAATGCCCGATAATGCTGCCCAATGCACGGAACCCGTGGGGAGAGAGGGAAAATCAGCATCAAAAAATCCCTGCTCAATTCCACGCTTTACCAAAATCTCAACATCATCATTCAGCGCTTCACCCATTTGAAAGATGTCATTGAGTATTAAAGTTTCCTTCCGGCTTTGTGTGTCGGAAGCAATTGTCTCTAACATGCTGTGGAAATACAAAGGTTTTTCTTCACAAAACTTAGCAAGCTCATTACAAATATCCAAATATGTTGTGCGTGTATCCGCTTCCTTTTTGAGTGTGTTCTGTAAACGCGCATGTAACAGCTTCATACCATCTAAAACAATATAATAAAATATTTCATCCTTGCTTTTGAAGTAAGTATAGATTGTGGCTTTGCTATAATGCGCTTCACGCGCAATATCATCCATTGTCGTTTTGTCTATGCCGCGTCCTGAAAATAGTGTATCTGCGGCAGCTGCTATACTTTCCTTATGGAATATTTCAAGTGCGTCTTTTTTTGGCATTGCAAAAAACCTCTGAATTCGTAAATCATACTGATAGTTTAGTTTGTGATATTACAATATCACAAATGCGCGAGGCTGTCAATACAGCAAAAAGACGCTGTGACCAATCAAGGTCATGGCGTCTTTTTGTAAGAAGTTGCCTGCACTAGTGCTCGGAGAGCCGCCCGAAATACCAGCCGGTGACGCCGCCCTTTTTGATAAGGGTTGCCCTGCTGGTATGGGCGACGACCGAGACGATATCGCCCGGTTCAATGGGCAGGCGGTAGTCTGTGGAGTCCTCGCACTTGACGGTGCCGTCCATGCGATAGAGGTAGCTGTTGAGGATTTTGAGCTGGTAGCCGCTCGCGTCATGGCGGCAGAGGGACACCTCATCCCCTTGCTCCAGAACCGTGACGTTGTGCTCCCCCCAGCGGATGTTGATGGAGTGTTCACTCGCCTGCTGGGCATCGAGCGCCACGGCAGTGGGGAGGCCGTCGTAAGCGATCACGGAAAAATCTTCGTTTTGGCCGTCCGGGATCACGAGGGCGTTGAGCTGGCCGTCCAGCTTCAGTACACACCCGCCGTCAATGCTGATGATATGGGCGTCACGGTCGACGATGGGGTTTGCGGACGGAATCTCGCGATTATAGAGCGTAACCGGCCAGTGGCCGACGATGCACCAACGGCGAAAGACGTGCCCCTGACCGCGAAAATTGTCATATTTCATACAATGCCACGCGTCCAGCTCCTCCAAGTGGTCTTCACGCGGCACCCCGCCGTGGACAAAGAGAAATTTGTCGGAGAGCAGGATGGTGGGCATTTCCCGCAGAAAAGAGAGCTCATCGGCGTACTGCGAGACAATCAGTGCCCGCAGAGCGGGGAAATCCTCCGCCTCCGTGGGGGACATACCGGCAGCGCGCGCCATCTGCAGCAGGATGCTGCGTTCGCCCCAGTGGCGCAGAAAGTGGCGGTAAACCGATTCGTGTTTGGGGGCAGTATCCTCGGTGAACTGCCAGACGAGGTTATCGCAGTTTCCGGCGATATTGAATACAGTGTGTGTCTTCGAAAGCGCCATGACATAGCGCAGGGTCGCCAGACTGTCGGGGCCTTTTTCGATGAGATCACCCAGGAGAATCAAAATATCATTTTTCGAAAAGTTCGCCTTTTTTAATACGCCCTGTAGAAACGCCAAATGGCCATGCACATCGCTAATGACTAAAATACGGCGGCCTGCAGGGAAGGAGACCCTGCGAACCACTGCTTTCTGATGCATCTTGTCACGTCCTTAATCTCTATGGTTCAAAATGATTCTACCACAGTTTTATCCTGTTTGCAGTAACTTTATTCTCCCGCCATCGGTTCGATGGTGACGTCGGTATAGTACCAGTGGATAATGTCCTCCCATGTCTTTCCCTGCGCGGCAAGGGTGTTTGCACCGTACTGGCTCATGCCGACCCCGTGTCCGTAGCCGGTGACGGAAAAGGTGATTTCCTGCGCCGTCGCCGTGACGGTAAAGAAGGTGGAGCGCAGGGAAAAGAGGCTGCGCAGTACGCTGCCGCGCACATTGACGCCGCCGACGGTTATGGAGGCGACGCCGCCCGCAGAATTCAGGGTGGGTTCGGCAAACCATGTGTCGGGACTGCCGTCCAGCGCCGCATCGGGATATTCCGCCAAAAAGCGGGTTTTGAATTCTTCCGGCGTGACGGAGACACTGCTGTGGTAGTTGGGCACCTCATCCCCTTCCGGTGTGTCAACGCTGACGAGATAAGGAACGTCGTTGCCCCACACCTCAACCGCGTCAACCGTCTTTCCCGCGGAGGAGGAGTGAAACAGCGCCTGAATGGGCTGCCCATTGTAGTATATGACCATCCCGTCCGTATCGGCCACGGCGGTGGCGATTTTCAGGGTGTTCTCTTCCGCGTTCGCGCCCCAGTTCGTACTGGCCTGCGTGGGGTCAATATACGCCTGACAGCAGTTGACGTCGGTGCAGATATCCGCGTCGGGATGGTTTTCGGTGGTATGTCCCATTTTTGCCAATGTGTAAGTACGCGCGGCGACCACCTGTGCCTTTAATGCCTCCGGCTCGAAGGAGGCGGGCATTTCCGCCGCAACCACACGCCAGAGGTATTTATCGAGAGAGAGGGCGGCCACCGTGCCGTCCTCCATTTTTACATTGACACTGACCGCACTGTCCGATGCGGCGACAGGGAGGGTGAGCACCGTTTTGTCGAGGGGGAGCGTGCCGTCGGCACTGTCATCCACACTGTCCGGGTCGGCGCGGATGATCAGAAGGGGGATCAGAAAGAGCAGGAGGAGCAGCACGCAGGCTGCTGCAATTACTTTTTTCATGTGGCGGGAATTCCTTTCTCTTACGGTGAGGAAACGGGGAACCGGTTGCAGGGATTCGCGTTTATAGGCTTTGTCAGTTGACCGCATGGGGGAGAAGCGATATAATGAAAGCCAAAAAAGGGAAAAGGAGTGCCGGAATATGCAAAACGGAACAAGAGGTGGATCTACCGGCTTTATAGACAATCTATGCGAGGAATACCGCAAGAATAACCAGATTGACAGCGGCTATTATGAAAAGTGGGACGTGAAGCGCGGCCTGCGCAATGCCGACGGCAGCGGCGTGATGGCAGGCGTAACCCGAATCGGGAATGTGTTCGGGTATTATATGCAGGATGGGGAACGGGTGAGCGCGCCGGGCCGGCTGATTTACCGGGGCATCAATGTGGAGGATCTGATTGACGGCTTTTCGGGTGAGCACCGGTTCGGGTTTGAAGAGACCGCATACCTGCTGCTCTTGGGCGATTTGCCCACACGCGGGCAGCTCACCGAGTTTGAGCAGCTGCTCGCGCGCAGCCACACGCTGCCCCCGATGTTCACCGAGGACATGATTCTCAAGGCACCCAGCCCCGATGTCATGAATAAGCTTGGACGCTCTGTGCTCGCGCTCTACTCCTATGACGAAGGGGCAGAGGAGCGCACGCTGGCAAACGAATTGCAGCAGGCGATCCGGCTCATTGCCCAGGTTCCTGTTATTGTAGCACATGCCTTTGCTGTGAAGCAACACTATTATGATAATGAAAGCCTCTATCTGCACCGCCCGCAGGAGGGCTTGTCGGTAGCGGAGAACTTTCTCTACTCCGTGCGGCATGACCGCAAGTTTACGCCGGAGGAGGCACGGCTGCTTGATTTGTGCCTGGTGCTCCATGCGGAACACGGCGGGGGCAACAACTCGGCGTTTGCCTGCCGTGTCCTGTCCTCCTCGGGTACGGATATTTATGCCGCCATCTCGGCGGCAATCGGCTCGCTCAAAGGGCCGCGCCACGGCGGCGCAAATAAAAAGGTGATGGAGATGTTCGCTGCGCTGGAAGACGGCGTAGGGGACTGGAAGGATGAGGACGCGGTGCGCGCCTTTCTGACCAAAATTCTGAACAAGCAGGCGGGCGACGGCTCCGGTCTGATCTACGGTATGGGGCACGCCATCTATACTCTCTCCGACCCGCGCGCCGTGGTTCTCAAGCGGTTTGCAAGGGAGCTTGCCGCGCAGAAGGGCATGCTGGAGGAGTTTACGCTCTTTGAAACGGTGGAACGGCTTGCCCCGGAAGTGATGGCTACGGAGCGCGGGGAGAAAAAAGTGCTCTGCGCCAACGTCGATATGTATTCCGGGCTTGTCTATAAAATGATCGGGATCCCGCAGGAGCTGTATACCCCCCTCTTCGCCGTCGCCCGTATGGTGGGCTGGTGCGCCCATCGGCTGGAGGAGGTCTTCGGTGCCGGGAACCGGATCATCCGCCCTGCCTATAAGGCGGTTGCGCCGGTGCGCCCGTTTGTGCCGCTGGCACAGCGGTGAGCGGACCCTCCGCTGAGTGTAAGGCACAAAAGCCCCGCAGTTTTCCGGTTGAGAAAACTGCGGGGCTTTTAATGCGCCATCACGCAGGTGATTTTGCACTCTGTGCGGTCGGTGCGCAGGCGGACGATATGCTCCGGCACCTCATCGAGGGTAATCTGCTTTGTGATCAGGGGGAGCATATCCATCCCGCTTGCCATGCTGGCGATGACATGGGGGAAGGTGCCGCTGCCGGAGTGGCCCTGCGCGCCGACGATGCGCGCGCCGCGCACCTGTAGCACCTCGCCGGTGACCGGCATGGTGGCATCCGCGCGGGCGACGACCACAACGGTGCTGTCGATTACCCGGCCCTCCCAGATGGTGTTTTCGATGGTGGGATAGATCAGGTCGGGGAGGCCCGTCGCCTCCAGATAGAGCTTTGCGCCCATGCCGCCGGTCAGCTCCAGCACGCGGGCGGTGAAGTTTTCTTTTTGCGGATTGATTACCGCGTCCGCGCCGAGCTTGCGGCCGATTTCCGCGCGGGAATCCTGCGGCTCGGACAAGATGACGCGGGCGGCACCCTGCCGCTTTAAGATGGCGACCGCGGCGAGGCCAACCGGCCCGCCACCGCAGATGACCACGTGGTCCCCCGGCTTCACGCCGCCGCCGCGCTGGATGACGGCGTTGTACGCCACGCTCGTCGGCTCTACGAGGCTGCCCGCCAGAAAGATATCCCGTTCGTCCGCATAGGCCTTGCGCAGTGGATCCAAACTCCACAGGAGCTTCGCGGGGAGCAGGATATACTCGGCAAACGCGCCGTTTACGTTAAAGCCGATTTCGTTGAGACGTTCACAGTGGTTGGGATAGCCGTCCGCGCAGGGGCGGCAGGCACCGCACCAGAACATCTCCTCCGTGCAGACGAGTTCTCCGCCCTGAAAGGGGAGGCCGGTCTCCTTGCTCAGGGCGTTTGGCCCCGCATTGACCACAACGCCCGAAAGCTCGTGGCCCAGTATGGTGGGGAAACCCGTGAGGCCGGGGTAGTATATGTACCCCTCCGGGTCGGGCTGCGCCATGTGCACATCGCTGCCGCAGATGCCGCAGGCGCGCACCTGCACCAGAACCTGCCCCTCTCCCGGCTCCGGAATCGGGTAGTCCTCCATGCTAAGGCGCGGATTGCGCCAGACTCGGCTGCCGAGATAGGTCTGCCGTTCTTCCACGTCCTTTGCGCCGAGGGTGAAACCGTCTCTGGGTGCCCATTCGGCGCGCAGGGTGACGCCGCGCATGGTATTCATAATACATCTTCCTTTCGCAATTAGCCATATTTCTTTCCGCGCTTTGGCTGTCTCCTGCGGACAATGGACTCCTCAGCCCGGTCGAACAGGCGCAGGAACATATGCATGATGGGGTAAGAGAGGGCCAGGAGCATGATGAGCACCAGAATATTTTGTGCGTTTAAGGACGTAAGACTAAAGGTTGCGCCGGAGACAAAGATCGCCCAAATCATTGCGCCCGCCATGCAGCCGTACATAATCCACCGTTTGATGTCAAATGGCTTGCACGCCTGATAGAGCACCAGCATGCCGACAAAGGCCATGAGGATGGTGGACATGGTGGAAAGCTCATCCACCGTAAAGGCAAAGACGGCGGTAAACAGCTCCGCGAGCAGGATGACCACAAGGTTCGTGAGCCCGCCCGGCGCGGCGCGCCGGAATACGTTGGGGAGGAATTTGCCCTTGACCAGACTGTGGTTTGGCTCGAGCGCGAGGAAGAAGGCGGGAATGCCAATGGTCAGCGTGCTGATAAGGGTAATCTGAATGGGTTTGAACGGGTAGGGAAAGGTTGCGGCGGGCCAGACCACCGCGACCAAAAGGGTGATGATGGCGAGGAAAAAGGAGAGAATATTTTTTACAAGAAAGAGGGACGCGGCGCTCTGAATGTTGTTGATGACTCGCCGGCCCTCCGCCACCACCTTGGGCATGGAGGAAAAATTGGAGTCGAGCAGCACCAGATGGGCTACCCGGCAGGCCGCGTCGCTCCCTGAGGCCATGGCAATGCCACAGTTGGCGTCCTTGAGGGCGAGCACATCGTTGACGCCGTCCCCCGTCATGGCGACGGTATGTCCCGCCCGCTGGAGGGCTTTGACAAATTTCCGCTTTTGGTTTGGGGTTACCCGCCCGAAGACGGTGTATTCTCCAACTGCCTTTTCAATGGCACCGTCATTCGTGAGGGTGGCGGCATCCACATACTGCTCCGCGTTTTCGATGCCTGCCTGCCGCGCCACCTCCGAGACGGTGAGGGGGTTGTCTCCCGAAATGACCTTGACCGCCACACCCTGCTTTGCAAAGTAGCGAAACGTCTCCTTCGCCTCGGGACGGATGCGGTTGGAGAGCAGCACCAGCGCCACCGGGGAGAGCGCGGTGGCGCGCAGGGGTGTTTTCGCGTCCGGTACGCCGTCGTACTCCGCCACCAGAAGTACGCGGTAGCCTGTGGAGGAGTACGGCTCCACCGCTTCCTGCAAGTCGACGTAGTGCTCACCCATGACAAATTCGGGCGCGCCGACGATATAGTTACCGTGGCTAGGGAAACACACGGCGCTCCATTTTGTCTGGGATGTGAAGGGGATGACCTTGCCTGCGCGCCATGTGGAGGTGCCGAAAAAGCGGGTCTGCATTGCGCGCGCGGTGTCGTTATCGGCGTCGGCGGCGCTGTAAAAGGCAGTCAGGGTTTCATTGATCTGCGTTTCCGGGTATTTTTCCTCGTCGAGCAGGATGATCTCCCCGACCTCCATCGTCGGCTCGGTGATGGTACCGGTTTTGTCCACACAGAGGACGTCCACCCGCGCGAGGGTTTCAATACAGCTCATATCCTGCGCGAGCACCTTGCTGCGCGCAAGCCGCAGGACGCTGACCGCAAGCGCGACGCTGGTGAGGAGATACAGACCCTCCGGAATCATACCGATGAGCGCCGCGACGGTGGAGACCACCGACTGCTGCACCGCGAGCTGTGTGGTATACTGCTGCTGCATATAGAGCAGATATTGCTGGGAGAAGAGCAGCACGCCGAGCGGGACGAGGACGATGCCGATGAAACGGATCATCCGATCCAGAGAGCGCATCATATCGGACTTCCCGACGCGGACATCTTTTTTTGCCTCCAGCGTCAGGCGGGAGGCGTAGGAGTCCGCGCCGACCTTCGTGAGCCGGGCGCGGCACTTGCCGCTGACGACAAAGCTGCCGGAAAGAAGCTCCGCCCCGGCGGCTTTTTCGACGGCGTCGGCCTCGCCGGTGATGAGCGATTCGTTCACCTGCACCGTGCCGGAGACCACCTCCGCGTCGGTGGGGATCTGGGCACCGGCGACAAACTCCGCGATATCATCTCGCACTAGCTCCGCCGTGGGTACTGAGCTTACGGTACCGTCGCGTACCACGCTCGCGCGGGGGCTTGCCAGCAGGTTCAGTTTGTCCATGGTGAACTTGGAGCGCACCTGCTGCAAAATACCGATGCCGGTATTCGCCGCCGCAATCAGCAGAAACATCATATCATTATAGGAGCCGACTGCGATCAGGAGCACTGCCAAAATGACAAAGATAAAGTTAAAGAAGGTAAAGACGTTCTCCTTTACAATATCCCTGATGCTTTTGGACGGCGCTTGTACCGGCGGATTATCCCACCCGGCGGCCTGCCGCTGCGTCACTTCCTGCGCGGTAAGGCCCTGCTCCGGGTCGGCGCGGACGACCGGCACTTCTTTTCGCGCGGGCTGCTCCGGCGGGGACGCCCCATGCTTGGAGGGGTTGTTTTTCTTCATATAGCTTGCCTCTTCATATTTTTGAATTCTATCCGCCCGCATGCGCTA
Source organism: Oscillospiraceae bacterium (assembly GCA_021201735.1). Taxonomy (GTDB): domain Bacteria; phylum Bacillota; class Clostridia; order Oscillospirales; family Oscillospiraceae; genus JAJQEJ01. Next base: position 8,956 of record JAJQEJ010000073.1, read on the forward strand.
CTATAATGGGATGTGGGCAAAGTCCCACAGCGAAGGAGGCGGTGTTCATGGATGGAAGATATGATAAAAAAGAGTTGCTGACCCGTTTGGCGGTCTGCGCGATCATTGCCATTGCCATCTGCTACGGAGGGGAGAAGCTTTTGCCGTCGATGCATCATCCGATGGCAGATAACCTCCGGCCATGGCTGGAGAAGAACAAGATGCAGGCCATTGTGTTGGTTGCGGCGGTGATTTTTGGCGTTTCCCTCAAGGTAAGGCCGCTCAAACCGGCCGAGGAATGCTACGAGCCCTGCGATAACGAATACGAACCGGTGGAGACATGCGAATAAAATGGGAGCAGCGCCGCGCCGAGGATGCCCGCGTCGTTTCCCAGCGCGGCCTGTACCAGCCTTGTGCGCTGGGGGAGGCCGCGCGCGTAATTTTCCCGGGCTAAAATGTCCTGTAGGGGCGTCAGGAGCCGTTCACCCTGTTCGGCGACCCCGCCGCCCAGGCACACGAGCTCCGGCTGAAAGAGATTGACAAGATTCACAATGCCGCAGGCGAGATAGGAGATATATTCCTCCACCACCTGCATGGCAAGGGGATTTCCCTGCTTGGCCTCCAGAAAGGCGGTTTTGCCGTCGGCCTGCGCCAGGCCGAGCACTTCTCTCGTGCGGGTGATCAGCGCGGACGCGGAGGCATACGCTTCCAGGCAGCCGCGCCGCCCGCAGGCGCACAGCCGCCCGCCGTGCGCGACGACCATGTGCCCCGGCTCCATTCCGGCATGTTGAAAGCCGGTGTAAATACTGCCGTCCAGCACCACGCCGCCGCCCACGCCGGTGCCCAGTGTAATCGCCACCAGCGAGCGCACGTCCCGCCCCGCGCCTGCGGCGTATTCGCCCAGCGCGGCGCAGTTGGCGTCATTTTCCAAAAAGATGGGTTTTGGCAGCGCCCGGGCAAGCAGCGCGGTGATTGGGACGTTTTCAAAGCCCATCTTATACCACCGGCGGATGAGTCCCTGTTCGGGGTCAACGGTACCCGGTGAGCCGACGCCGACGGATGCGATATCGGACAGTGTAAAGCCGCCTTGTTCATAGGCGTCCTGCGCCGCCCGCGCCATAGCGGATGCGACAGCCTGCGCGCCTACGCCCCGCGGCGTGGGAAGGCTTGCGCGGGACAGCACCGCGCCGCTTTTGTCGACAACAGCGGCGGCGATGTTGGTGCCGCCCAAATCAATTCCTAAATAATATATGGTCGTCGCCCCCGTCTCATGCTGCGCCGCAGGATTTATGTTAAGTATACCCCAAAGAATACCGTCTCACAATAGTATTCCAGCCTGTTTTTCAAAATCTTCCGTATCGTCATCCCTTGACAACTTCGCCCATGTTGGCGTATAATGGAGGCAGAAGGGCACTATCACAGCCGGTTGCCCCTACTTAAGTCACAAGAAGTAACCCGTTAGTGTGAGAGCTTGAAGTGCTCCCCAAAAGTTAGACAATGTGTTATGCTAGAAGTAACCATTGAACAACTTTTGGGGAGTGCTTTATTTATGGGTAAACGAAAGTATACAACAGAATTAAAAATGGCAATTGTAAATGCGGCAATCAGGAGCAAAAAACCGATTGCGGCGCTTGCTGAGGAATACGCAATAGATGGTTCAGTCATTCGGAAATGGGTAACCGCATATAAGCAAAGCGGTGTAGAGGGTATAGAACGTACACACGGAAAATACTCCCCTGAATTTAAGTTATTGGTTGTAGAGGACTTGCGAAAAAATGGGCTATCCTACTCAGCTGCAGCGCTAAAATATAACATTGGACTCCATGTCACTGTTCAAAAATGGGAACGGCAATATCTTGAAAATGGATACGTCGGCCTTAATGTGGATAACAGAGGGTGTGCCAGCCGAGCAGCAGGAAGCGATAAAGGACGCAAACCGATTTTTAAGCAAGCACCCAATGAAGATTTAATTGCTGAAAATCAGCGGTTGAAAATGGAGAATGAATACCTAAAAAAATTGAATGCCTTAATTCGCGCAAAGGAAAACTAGACGACAGGGATAAGGCTGTGATTATCCTTGAATTAAGGCATAGATATAAAGTCGTCGATTTGATCCGAATCGCAGGGATTGCGCGCAGCACTTACTATTATTGGGTAAAGACCTTTGCAAAACCTGATAAGTATTCAGAATTAAAAGATCAAATTACTCAGATTTATCATAGCAACAAGGGGCGGTATGGATATCGTAGAATCACGCTGGAGCTGCGTAATCAAGGTCACATGGTCAACCATAAAACGGTGCAGCGCTTAATGGGCCAGATGGGATTGAAGAGCCTTGTTCGCATCAAAAAATACCGCTCTTACCGTGGGGAAATTGGGCACGTGGCACCAAATCTATTAAAGCGCAATTTCAAAGCGGAGCGGCCATATCAAAAGTGGGTTACCGATGTGACTGAGTTTGCGTTATTGGGCCAAAAGGTCTATCTTTCTGCGCTTCTGGATATCTTTAACGGAGAGATCATAAGCTATACCTATGATCACCGACCCAACTATGCTCTGGTAGCGCAGATGCTTCAGCGGGCTTTGCCGCTGGTACCAGAGGGGGCTTCGCTCATTGTCCATTCTGATCAGGGCTGGCACTATCAAATGAAGCAGTATCAGCATGAACTCAGGGTACGGGGGATTCGCCAGAGTATGTCTAGAAAAGGCAATTGCCTAGACAATGCTGTGATAGAAAACTTCTTCGGTCTGTTGAAGTCAGAATTCTTTTATCTCAGCGAATTTAAAACTGTGGAACAGTTTTTTAGTGAGCTGGATGCCTATATTCATTACTATAATACCGTAAGGATCAAGACAAAACTGAACGGGATGAGTCCCGTCCAATACAGAAGGCTTTATTGCGATTGCGCATAAAGAAACGAGCAGCAGCGGAATTGAACGTTACTGCTTCAGAACCATAGACTTCGGTGTTGCGTTCTGTTATCATTGAATGGATAGTTGCGCTTGCTATTTTGTCTAAACTTTTGGGGTCAGTACATTTTTTTTGTAGCTATAAACAAGCCGATAATGCCAACGGTCAAGATTCCAATCTGAATCAGATCGGAGTATGTAACCATGGCCTCACCCCCTCTCACTGGAGAGGGAAAAGAAGTATACACCCTTCCAGACAAAGGGGCAACCGCCTACCGTGTGATAGTGCCAAGAGGAGTATACCACGCGGATGGGAAATTTGTCCAGTTATTCGCATTCGCCCGCTCGTGCGGATAGCGGTTCGATCCGGTGCGCTCGTTTACGGCTGTTGATATGGACGATAAGCGTAATCACTGCGCTGATGATGAGGAAGGAATAAAAGCTGATGCCGCGCGCGGCGAGCACCGCGGGGGTGACCAGTCCCGCGCCGAAAAAGAGGGTAAAGGCGCGGATAAAGCCGCCCTCGCTGGCACCAACCGCGCCCGGCAGAGGGAGGAAGGAGACGGCGAGGGTCAAAAGCGCCTGTGTCCCGATGAGCTCCAGCGCGCCGTATTCCCGCAGGCCGAATGCGTGGTATACCACAAACGGAACCGCGAACAGGGCGGTGAGCTGGATGGCCGTCAGCCCCAGCAGGCGCAGGAAAAGAAGCGGGTTTTTCTTGATGCAGGCGGCACCCTCCCCGTAAGCGACAAGCTGCTTGGAGAGCGCTTCCCGCGCGGCGGACTCCTTCTTGATCAGTTTGATACGCACCAGCAGCGTGATCACCCAGCCCGCAATGGCGCTTGCGACGCGGGGGAGAAACATCAGGAAGAGCATGCCGACCGTGAGGGCGATGTTGATGGCTGCGCCGAGCAGAAGCAGAGCGCCAAACCCCCTGCCCAGCAGGCCGACCAGATCCGGGCGCAGGAGCAGAATGACGATCACATACGCAAGCTGCGTCACCTGATAGGACACGGCGAGCAGCATCATGTTGAGCGCCCCGTGGGCGGGGGGAATCCCGTCCTTTGCCATATAGTAGATCTGCGCGGGCTGCCCGCCGGTGGAGGACGGGGTGATGGAGCTGAAATAAAAACCGGCAAAGGAGTAGCCAAGGCAGTTTCTCAGGCGGGTCTTATGGCCAAGACGCGGGAGGATCTGGCGGGTGCAGAGCGCCTCACAGCAGACGAACAGGAACATGAGCGCGAGACCCGCGAGCAGGTAGACCGCGTTCAGGCGGCGCAGGGCGGCGAAAATTTCCGCCGGAGACTGCTCACGCAGCATGACAAAGCCCGTTACCACCATGATGCCGAGCAGAACCAGTATACCAATCCATGCTTTGTTGCGTTTCATGAGACGCAGACCTCTCTCGCGCCGGTCAGCGTGGCGACAATCCGGTTGAGCCCCTCGTGCTCCATCAGACTGCGCAGCTGCCACATGCGGCGGCTCATGTCCGCCAGCGCGTCCTCGTTATTGATGAGTGCGCGGATGGCGGACAGGCAGTCCTGCCAGCCCTTGCCCGCCACGCGGCCGATGCCCGCCTCGGAGAGGAAACGGGCGTTCTTTTTCTCCTGCTGCAAAAACGGCTCCCACGCCAGCATGGGGAGCTGTGCGAAGATGCTCTCAAACAGGGTGATGCCACCCGGCTTGGAGAGCAGCAGGTGGCTTTGGGCCATATATTCATAGACGCGGTCGGTGTAGCCTATGACGTTAATATGCGGATATTTACCCGCAAGGTGCTGGTAGAGCTTCTGGTTGTGCCCTGTAATCACCGTCGTCTCCACGCAGGGCATGGCGCCCAGCTGTTCGTAAAACTGCGGCTGCTGCGGCATAAAGCCGAGCCCGCCGCCCATGATCAGCAGCTTTCGGGTCGCGTCGCCGTCATGCGGACAGGGGCGTTCCGCCCAGAACTCCGCGCGCACCGGGATGCCGGTGACGCAGATGCGTTCGCGCGGGACGCCCTTTTGCACAAAGGCGTCCCGCAGGGAGGGCGTGCCGACAAGATACGCGTCGGTAAAAGGGGTGATCCACTCAGAGTGGGAGGAGAGATCCGTGACGCTCGTGAGCAGGGGGATGGTATCCCCCGTTTTCCGCTTGTAGCGCGAGACCACCTGCGCGCAGAACGGATGGGTGACGATCACGGCGGCGGGATGGCGGAGGGAGAAAAACGCCGCAAGCCGCTCCACAAAGACAGGCTCCAGAAACGGGTGGATATCCGCGATGTTTTCCATCATCTTATAGTATGTGTTAAAAAATCCGCTTCCGTATGAAACCAGCAATGCAAATGCCTTATAAAATGTCTGTGCCGCGTTCGGCATGGCATAGGTGATCAGATCCTCCACGTCCACATCGATTTCGGGGAAGGTATCCTCAAGCTGCTGCCGCAGAGATTGCGCGGCAGACCAGTGCCCCATGCCGAATTTTGCGGACAAAATCAATATATTCATGCGGACAATCCCCTTATTTCTTCTGATTGTCTTATTATAGTATAAAGGATCGAAAATGTAAATTTCTTTGTACCGTTTTAAGAAAAGCTTAACGTTTCAGTTCTCCCGTTCTATCAGCCCGGTCGGAAGCGGGATTCCCGCGGGGGCACAGACTGCCGCACGCCAGCCTTCGCCGCCGTAGGTGCGGAAGGAGAGGCCGTCCAGCTCCGCCGCGCCCGTGGTGATCAGCGGGACGGTGATGGTGCGGGGCGGACGCCGGAGCCCGATACCCTCCTGCTTGCAGCGGCTTTCCTTGAGCGTCCAGAGGGAATAAAAATCTTCCCACGCGGCACCCCGCGCCAGAAACCAGCGGTATTCCCGTTCGCTGAGCACATGCCGCGCAAGGCCGGGCCTGCGGGGGCGCAGGCATTCAATATCCACGCCGAGCGGTACGTCCCCGACGGCGCACAGCGCGAAGGGGCCGCTGTGGCTGAGATTGAAATGCAGCGCCGGGTGGCCGGGGAAATAGGGCTTTCCCTCGGGCGCGCGGGCAATGGGCGGGAGCTGCGTGAATCCGCAGGCTTCCTGCAAGGTGTGTTCCAGCAGGTGCTGCGCCGTCTGCCTGCCGTCCATGCCGGTAGAGATGGATAACATGAGCATGCGGTTCCTCCCCTCCTGATTATCATAATAAAGGTAACAGGTATATTATTAGCCCCATACGGGCATTCGTCAAGACAGATTGCGCTTGTTGTAGTATTGTAATTTTAAAACCCCCGTGCTACAATGAGACATATTTACAATAGGAAAGCCGATACAAAGGAGCAGCGGATTATGTTGGAGATCAAAGGTCTCGGGTATCAGGTGGACGGCGAGGATAGCGCCAAGGTGGAAATCCTGCGCAATATCGACCTGACGATAGAGGATCATAAATTTGTGGTGATTACCGGGCCGAACGGCGGGGGGAAAACCACCCTCGCCAAGGCGATCATGGGGATTGCACAGCCGACAAGCGGCAGTATCGTCTGGAACGGTACGGATATTACCCACATGAGTATCACCGATCATGCGCGCTGCGGCGTGAGCTATGCGTTCCAGCAGCCGCCGCGTTTTAAAGGACTGCGGGTGGGGGACTTGCTCTCGCTTGCGGCGGGGAGCGAGCGGCTGACGCGGGACGAGGGCTGCCAGTACCTGACCCGTGTGGGCCTGTGCGCCAACGACTACATCGACCGGGAGGTGGACACATCCCTCTCCGGCGGAGAGGTTAAGCGCATTGAGATCGCCACCGTGCTGGCGCGCGGGGCCGGACTGATGATTTTTGACGAGCCGGAGGCGGGGATTGATCTCTGGTCGTTCGCCCGCCTCACGGAGACCTTTCAGGAGCTGCATGAGCGGGGGAGGACGACCCTGCTGGTCATCTCTCATCAGGAACGGATTATTGATTTGGCCGACGAGATAGTGATGGTCGGCAACGGGCAGTTAAAGCGCCACGGCCCTAAGGATGCACTGATGCCGCTCATTCTGGCCGACACGGTGACCGGGTGCAGCTACATGAATAAGGAGGGTGAGGGGTAATGGATCAGACAGATTGGAAGCTCCTCAAAGAGATTGCCGCGCTTGAGAAGACGCCGCAGGGCGCGTATAACATCCGGCGCAACGGCGCGCTGGATTCCCGCTTTTCGACCGCGCATATTAAGATTGTCACGAAAACCGAGCCGGGCAAGCAGGGCATTGACATCCACATTAAGCCGGGGACAAAGGGTGAGTCGGTCCATATCCCGGTGATCATCACACAGTCCGGTCTGAGTGAAGTGGTCTACAACGATTTTTATGTCGGTGAGAACGCTGACGTGGATATTATCGCGGGCTGTGGGATTCACAATACCGGCTGCGAGACCGCGCAGCACGACGGCGTACACACCTTCTATATCGGAAAAAACGCCAAGGTGCGCTATGTCGAGCGGCACTACGGCGAGGGCGAGGGCACCGGCAAGCGGATTATGAACCCGGAGACGGTGGTCTATCTGGAGGAGGGCGCGAGCATGGAGATGGAGACGACCCAGATCCGCGGCGTCGATTCGACCCGGAGGAACACCAGGGTAGAGGCGGGCGCCGGGGCGGAAATTGTCATCGTTGAAAAGCTCCTGACCCACGGCGCGCAGGTGGCGGAGAGCAAAATGGATGTGCAGCTCAACGGCGCAGGCGCGAGCGGGCGGGTGGTCTCCCGCTCCGTGGCGCAGGACGACTCGGTGCAGATGTTTTACCCCAATATAGAGGGGAACGCGCAATGCTTTGGCCATGTGCAGTGCGACGCGATTATTATGGGCAAGGCAAAGATTAAGGCCATCCCCGCCATTGTGGCAAACGATCTCGATGCCCAGCTCATCCACGAGGCGGCCATCGGGCGTATCGCGGGCGAACAGCTCATAAAGCTCATGACGCTGGGACTGACTGAACAGGAAGCGGAGGATAAGATTCTCAATGGATTTTTACAGTAAGATAATCGAGCGGCTCAATCAAAATAACCCCTATTCCATGCACAGCAATATTTTTGTGACCCGGGTGGAACACGATTATGCCGAAGGAGAGCTGGAGGTTGTGCCGGAGAGCCTGAACCCGATGGGGGTGGTGCACGGCGGGTGCCTCTCCACCCTTGCCGACACCGTGGGAGGCGCCGCGGTGATCTCCCGCGGGCGGCGGTGCGTTACCCTGACAGCAACCCTCAATTACCTGCGGCCGGGCAGTGGAAAAAAGCTCACTTGCAAGGCGAGCGTGAGAAAATCGGGGTCCACCATTGCTGTCTGCGACCTGTCTGTAACGGATGACGTCGGGCGGGAGGTAGCCAGCGGCTGTTACACCTATTATATGAAGGAACCCCTGCTGCCGGAAGAGCTGTAAAGGGAATTTGCTTGCGCCGCGCCGCCACGGCAAAGGGGGCGCGGTTTTGCTTTTTGGAGGTGGATAGATGAATCGAGCGTCAATCGACCGCGCGCGCCGCCTGGTGGTGACCTCGCTGTTCGCGGCGGCCATTACGGTGATGACCGCCTATGTGCTCCATATTCCGATTCCGGGCGGCGGCTATATCCACCTGGGTGATATGCTCATATACCTTGCCGCGTGTATGCTGCCGAGGCCGTACGCCATCGCGGCGGGGATCATCGGCGGCGGACTTGCGGATCTGCTCACCTTTCCGGTGTACGTCGTCCCGACCATTATTATGAAGACCATTGTCGTCCTGCCGTTCAGTACGCGCGGGGAGCGGTTTTTGACCAGACGGAACATAGTCGCCATTTTTATCGCGGGCATCCTCTCCCCCGTGGGCTACGGCATCGCCGGATGTATTCTCTACGGGAGCGCCGCCGCCTTTCTCCCGCAGTTTATCGGCACACTGGTTCAGTCCGTCGTCAACGGCGTCGCGTTCGCCGTCTTATCGGGCGCGCTCGACAGGGCGAAGTTAAAACCACGGCTTACCCTACAATGAGTATGCAAAATAGGCGGGAGAGCTATCGCTTTTGAGGGAAAAGGTGAACACAGAGAATTTTTATTTCGTGGAGGGTGTTTCACTTGAGAAAATTATTTTCAATCATGTTATCATGTGCCATTATGTTAGCGTTGGTTTCTTGTGGAACAAATACAAATAGCATTATACCCTCTGACGCAGTTGTTTCACCTAATGGGAAATATGCAATCTCGTCAAATGTTCAAGAAGATATGGAGGACAACGAGGGCAAATATTATAGTATATATGAGGTCAAGCTGTTTGACAGAGAAAATAACATTTTGATTTGCACTTTCCCCATAGTTGGAGAGAATTTTAGTTTCTTATGGGATTCTGACAGCCGATATGCAATAGCCATATATTCAGGTGGAACGTGGACTGATTATTCAGTTTTAGATGTTCTGAGCCATACTCAGTCAGATGGGGGAAGGATGTCACAGGTTATTGAAGAATTTTTAAAAATCGGCGAAGATTTTTCGTATGCCTGCGATTCCAACCGTCCTGACCCTCAGATATATCCTCTTGAATGGTCGCCAGATAATAGAGAATTATTGATTGCGTATAGATGGACAGATACGGAAGGGTATAGGCAAAGCGGAGTTTTCGTTTATGCTTTGTTTGACGGGATATATTCTAAATTAACCCAATATGCGCCATCTGAATATTATAATGTCGATGTAGAAAGACCGGATAATTTTGAGTGGTAAAGTTGAGCATTATTAAGTATTGTCTTTTGCCTTTTTCGCAGCGCCCCGCAGATGTGGGGCGCTGCTGCCGTTTTAGGAAGGATTCACTTTTGCGCGGTCATCCGGCGCAGCAGCTCCGTTTGATTCGGGAACATTTTGCGCGGCGGGTTGCGCTTTTTATAGTGTGTGGCAAGGGCGGCAAGGGCGGCAGGGGACAGGTAAGGAAGGAGGGGAGCGGCAAGGCCCTCCAGCGCGGCGAGGGACATATTCAGCTGGCGTTTCCCCTTCTCCTGCGGGTAGAAGAGCAATATATCCAAAGCACGCAGGGCGAGAGGCTCCACCTGCGCGGGTGCGGCGGAGAGGAGGGCGGTCAGTTCCTCCACAAGGACACTGAGGTCTGCGTGGAGGCTATCGAGCAGCGGGCCGCGCGCGCCCGTGTTGGTGCGGCCCGCCGCGAGATTCCCCAGCGCCTCCCGCGCGGTTTCGTAGCGCGGCGTGTCGGAAAAGGCGGCGCAATAGCGCGTATAACAGTCGGCAAGCGCGGCGAGCGCCTCCTCCGGATTGGAAGGACGGGTTTCCGTATCCATATTGGATCCTCCTTGGTATGATCACATGAGAGACTGCTGGGTTTGATAGAGCTTCGCATATGTGCCCTGTTGCGCAAGCAGCGCCGCGTGCGTCCCCTGCTCCACAATGCGCGAGCCGTCCACGACCAGAATGCGGGAGGCGTTGCGGATGGTGGAGAGGCGGTGGGCGATGACGAGGGTGGTGCGCCCGGCGGAGAGGGCGTCAAAGGCGGATTGGATTTTCATTTCTGTAATGCTGTCGAGCGCAGAGGTGGCCTCGTCGAGAATGAGGATAGAGGGGTCTTTGAGAAAAATGCGGGCGATGGAGATGCGCTGCTTCTGCCCGCCGGAGAGCATCACGCCGCGCTCGCCGACGTAGGTTTGCAGGCCGCCCGGCATGTCCAAAATCGCGTCGTAAATTTCCGCGCGCCGCGCGGCCTCGATAATTTCCGGCTCCGTCGCGTCCGGCCTGCCGTAGCGGATGTTCTCGTAGATGGTGTCGGCAAAGAGGAACACGTCCTGCTGGACAATGCCGATGTGCCGGTGCAGGGAGCTTTGGGTGAGGTCTCGGATGTCCTGCCCGTCGAGCAGGATGCGCCCCTCCGTCACGTCGTAAAAACGCGGAATGAGCTGGCAGAGGGTGGATTTTCCCCCGCCGGACGGGCCGACAATGGCGACCGTCTCGCCCGGCTGAATGTGCAGGGAGATATGCTCCAGCACCCACTCGCTCTCCGGGGTGTAGCGGAAGGAGAGGTCCTCAATACGCACGTCGCCTTTGACGTCGGTCAGCTCCCGCGCTTCGGGCGCGTCCTGAATCTCCGGCTCGGTGCGCATGAGCGTGACAAACCGCCGGAAGCCCGCAAGGCCTTGGACAAACGTCTCACTGAAGGAGGAGAGCTTGCGCACGGGGTTAATGAAGGTGGTGACGTAGAGCGAAAAAGTGATGAGGTCGATGTAATCCATCCTGTTTCGCATGATGAGCGCGCCGCCTGCCGCGATGACCACCACAGGGAGAATGCTCATGAAAAATTCCAGACTGGAGAGAAAGATGCCCATACTTTTATAGTATTCGCGCTTCGCGTCGCGAAACTGGTCGTTGGAGCGGGCGAATTTTTCAATCTCCAGATCCTCGTTTGCAAACGCTTTGGCGGTGCGGATGCCGGAAAGGGCGGACTCTATCTCCCCATTGATCCCCGCCGTCTTCTTTTTTACCTCGACGGACGCGTGCATCATCCGCTTGCGCAGCAAAAAGATGGAGAGCAGAAAGACGGGGATTAAGATCAGCAGCAGCAGTGCAAGCTCCCAGCGGATGGTGAACATAATGGCAATTGCCCCGGCCAGTGTGACAAGGGAGATGAAAAGGTCTTCCGGGCCGTGGTGGGCAAGCTCGGTGATTTCAAACAGGTCGCTCGTGACGCGGCTCATGAGGTGGCCGGTGCGGTTCTGGTCATAGAATGCGCAGGAGAGGCGCTGCATATGGTGAAACAGGTCGCGCCGCATATCCGCCTCAATGCGCACACCGAGCAGGTGGCCCCACGCGGTGACGACATAGGTCATAACCGCCTTGATGATGTAGGCGATGATCAGTGCCGCTATGACGGCGAAAAAGGCGGCATAGAGGCGGTCCGGCAGCAGGGTTTGCATGGATCTGCGCGAGACGTAGGGGAAGGCCAGATCCACCAGCGCGATGCACAGCGCGCATACCATGTCGAGGAGGAAAAGCCGCATGTGCGGGCGGTAGTAGGAGACGAAGATGCCAAGCGGGCGCATGGTGTTCATTTGTTCTGATGTCATACTAACTCCTTATCCTGTTTTGGGATCAGATCGCCGCCACCAACCCGCCGCGTTTTGTGGTGGTGAGGTACCAGAGAGAGAGGTCGATGGTCAAAACGCGCCCGCTGTCGAGCACGGTGGCGGTGGTGCCGTTTAGCCCGGTGATGACCACCCAGTGCCATGACTCCAGCGCCTTGACCGCGCCGTTTGAGAGGTTTAAAAACGCGACGGGGCAGTCGCGCGCGAGGGCCTGCCGGAGGAAGACGGCGCAGGAGGCCCACGGTGCGCGCGCGCCCTTGTCCGCGGGGATATCGAGCAGGCGCGGGGAGAGGGGCACCCCGCAAGCGGCGGCATAGTCGGTAAGCCCGAGCGAAAACAGCTCCGGGCGGTGCAGCCCCATATGGCCCGGCGTGACATAGCGCCACAAACGCTCCATCAGCACCACAAAGCGCTCCTGCCGCATGACACGCTCCGGATAGAGTGGGGCGCATGCAGGGTGCGTCTGCGCGAGATAGGCCGACACATCCGACGCGGCGGTGGGGCCGCAGCCCGCCATGCGCTGCCACCGGCGGGGGTACCATTCCTGATCCGCGCCGTGATACACCGCGCCGTCGGTGCCGGTGAGGTTCAGATATTCCGGGTGCAAAATGGAGATTGACTCGTTCACGCGGCATACTCCTCTCTGGCTGTTGGCATATTACTATATTATAACGAATGAATGGCGTGCGGTCAAAAGAAATCTGGAAACTTTTCGGTATGAAAAACGTATGGATTGTGGTACAATGACTGCATGTATATGTAAATTATATGCAATGGGAGAGGGATTAGCAGGTGTTTTGCCGATGAAGGATAAAAAAAGCGCCGCCAACCGGATTTTTTCGGTTGTCGGCCTTGCAATTGGTGCGGTCATTATCATCGGGCTGGTGCTGTATGTGCGCGAGACGGTGGATTTTGAGGAGCTGCTGGTGGTGCTGCGGCCGGACTGGCTGATCGCCGGTGCGCTCTGTGTGCCCATCAGCCAGAGCGTCGATGCGTTTAATTTTTATTTTCTGGGGTGGCGCACAAAAAGCAAGGTGCGCCTCTCGGCGTGCTTTGATATCGCGTTTATCGGGGAGTTTTTCTATAAGCTCGGGCCAATCGGCGCGCCGGCGCAGCTCAAGCTGATGTACGACGCGGGCTTCCCCGGCACAAAGACGGCGAGTGTCTTTGTGTGGAAGATGGTGGCCAATATGCTGGTGTACATGGTGTACGCGCTGCTGGCCCTGATTGTGAAGACACTCATTTACCACGAGCCGATTGGTGCGGGCACCGTGCTGGGCGTCGCATTGCTCATCGCGCTGTACGTGGTTGTCATCGCATTTGCCCTGTTTTGCGCCGTCCGCCCGGAACCGGTGCAGCGGTTTGCGCGGTGGCTGCTCACGAAGCTTTCGAAAAAGATAAAGGCGCTGCAAAAGCCGGGCCGGATTGACCGGCTGATGGGGCGGCTTGAGGAGATTTGCGACCAGCTCAACGCGTACCGCGGGGACCGGGTTATGCTCGGCGGCTTGTTTTTCGGCATGTTTATCCAGCTGGGGGTGCTCTACTGCATTCCCGTCTGCGTCTATTACGGGTTGGGCCTCTCAGGTCAGAGCGTCACAGCGCTCATCCTGACGCAGAGCCTTGTGATGATCATCTCCCGCATTGTGGTGCTGCCGGGGAACGCGGGCGGGGCGGAGGGCAGTTTTTTCCTCTTTATGGCCCCCGTCTTTGGCCCTCTGATCTCTGTCGGTATGGTGCTCTGGCGGCTGATGAGCTTTGTGGAGACCATCGCCATTGGCGCGGTGTGGCTGGTGATCCGCTTCATCATGCGTGCACTCAGAGGGAGGAGGGGCGAATAACATGCGCTGGAATTACCGCCCGCTTGTCTGGAAGATATTGCTTGCCTCCGCCTGCGCCGCGCTTGCCGTGGGGGTGGTCATCACCTGTCTGCTTGGCCTTGCGAGCGGGGCGGAGGTTTTGCTCTGGTATATGGAGCCGGGATACCGCGCCGTGATTCTGTGCCTGATGGTGCTGGTGTTTGCCGTATGCTTTTTGGGCGGGTGCCTGTTTGTTGCCCGGCTGAAACGGATTGCCGGCGCGGTACACGGCGTGTTGGAGGAGAATGGTGACGCCGTGGTTCTGCCTGAGGACATGGAGCAGGTTGCGCAGGCGCTCACACAGATTCAGCATACGCTATCCCGGCGCGCGGCGGAAAGCAGCGAAAACGAGCGGCGGAAAAACGAGCTGATCGCCTTTCTGGCGCACGACCTGAAAACCCCCTTGACATCGGTGATGGGTTATCTGTCCCTGTTGCAGGAGAACCCGAATCTCGATGTGGAGCAGCGGGAGAAATACATCGGCATTGCGCTGGAGAAGACCATGCGGCTGGAGGAGCTGCTCGGTGAGTTTTTTGATATCAGCCGCCTGCACCTCGGCGGGGAAAACGGCGAGATGCAGCCCATCGGGCTCTCTATCCTGCTTGCGCAGCTTGCCGACGAGTTTTACCCCCTGTTTGCGGAGAAGGCGTTGGAGTATCGCGCGGAGATCACGCCGCAGCTACAGGTGATGGGTGAGCCGGACAAGCTCGCGCGGGTGTTCGACAACGTCCTGCGTAACGCGGTCAGCTACAGCAGTCCCGGCGGTATCGTGCTCATCCGCGCCGAACGTGCGGGGGACGGGCAGGTGGAGATCACCGTGCGCAACCAGGGACTGGAGATCCCCGAGGGGGAGCTTGCCAATATTTTTATGCGGTTTTACCGGCTGGATACCGCCCGCTCCACCCGCACCGGCGGGGCAGGACTGGGGCTTGCCATCGCAAAGGAGATCGTCGAGGCGCACGGCGGGACAATCCGCGCCGAGCGCAACGGTGCCTTCACGAGCTTTGTCATTACGCTGCCGCTGCTGGTGGGGGGTACATAAGTTTACTGCATGCCTGCGCGCTCCTTGACTTTCTCCACGTGGATGAGATATAATGACCGCACATAATAAAGTACAATCTAATATGCAAAGGGCTGAGGGAACAATATGGCGCAGGACAAGAAAAAAGTGGAGCAGATTACAGATATGGAGGTCGACTTCGCCAAGTGGTATACCGACGTGTGCACCAAAGCGGAGCTGATTGACTATACCAGTGTGAAGGGCATGTTTATCCTCCGCCCTTACGGGTATGCCATATGGGAGAATATACAGCAGGAGCTCGATAGCAGGCTTAAGGCGACAGGGCATGAGAACGTGTCTCTGCCGATGCTCATTCCGGAATCCCTGTTACAAAAGGAAAAAGACCATGTAGAGGGCTTTGCGCCGGAGTGCGCGTGGGTCACCTGCGGCGGCAGTGAGGCGCTGGAAGAGCGTTTGTGCGTCCGCCCCACGTCCGAGACGCTTTTTTGTGAGCATTACGCACACATTATCCACTCGTGGCGCGATTTGCCGAAGCTCTATAACCAGTGGTGCTCCGTCCTGCGGTGGGAGAAGACAACCCGGCCCTTCCTCCGCCACCGCGAATTTCTCTGGCAGGAGGGGCACACGATGCACGCCACCGCCGAGGAGGCGATGGAGGAGACCGTGCGGATGCTGGAGATTTACGCCGACGTGGTGGAAAACGTGCTGGCCATGCCGGTGGTGCGCGGGCGCAAGACCGACAAGGAGAAGTTTTCCGGCGCGGAGTGCACCTATACGATTGAATGTATGATGCACGACAGGAAGGCGCTGCAAAACGGCACCAGCCACTACTTTGGCGACGGCTTTGCAAGGGCGTTTGATATCACCTTTACCGATCAGAACAACCGGCAGGCCTATCCCTTCCAGACCTCATGGGGGATCACGACGCGCACCATCGGCGGCATCATCATGACGCACGGGGATAATTCGGGGCTCATTCTCCCGCCGCGCATCGCGCCGGTGCAGGTCGTCGTGCTGCCCATCGCCTCGCATAAGGAAGGCGTGGTCGAGGCGGCACAGGCGGTCGAGGGCACCCTGCGCGCGGCGGGGATCCGCACGAAATGCGACCTCTCCGATAACTCCCCCGGCTGGAAGTTTGCCGAGCACGAGATGAAGGGGGTGCCCCTGCGTCTGGAGCTGGGCCCACGCGATATCGAAGCGGGCCGGTGCGTGCTGGCGCGCCGCGATACGGGGGAGAAAATAACCACCCCCCTGACCGAGGTTGTGGAGACGGTGAAGGGCCTGCTGGACGACATTCACCACAGCATGTACGCCCGCGCCAAGCGGAATCTGGAGGAGAACACCTACGCCTGCCGGACCCTTGCGGAGGTGAAGGAAAAAATGGAGGCGCAGGGCGGCTTTGCCAAAACCATGTGGTGCGGCGACGAGGCCTGCGAGGTGCGTATGAAGGAGGAGGCGGGTGTATCCTCCCGCTGTATCCCCTTTGCGCAGGAGGATTTAGGCGATGTGTGCGCAGTCTGCGGCAAGCACGCGGAGCAGATGATTTACTGGGGGGTCGCGTATTAGATTCCTCTTTGTGATGGAAAGGATGAGGTAGCATGGTTGTTGTTATGAAAGCGTCTGCCGGGCAGCAGGAGATTGCGGCGCTGGTCAGACGGTTTGAAGAGATGGGGCTGGAGGTCGGCGTTACGAACGGCATCGGCTGCACCATATTGGGCCTTGTGGGGGACACCGCGTCGCTCGACAGCGGCAAAATCTCCATGGAGCCGAGTGTGGAGCGGGTCATGCGGGTACAGGAGCCGTATAAGAAGGCCAACCGCAAATTCCACCCGGAGGACACGCAGATTGTGGTGGGAAACGCCAAAATCGGCGCGGGCGCGTTTTCCGTCATCGCGGGCCCCTGCTCTGTGGAGAGCGAGGAGCAGGTGACCGGTATTGCGCGGGACGCCAAGAAAGCGGGGGCGACACTGCTGCGCGGCGGCGCGTTTAAGCCGCGCACCTCGCCCTACTCCTTTCAGGGCATGGGCGTGGAGGGGCTTGACCTTCTGCTCCACGCAAAGCAGGCGACGGGGCTGCCCATCGTCTCAGAGATCATGTCCCCGCGCATGGTGGACGAATTTGAGCAGAAGGTGGATGTCGTCCAGGTGGGCGCGCGGAACATGCAGAATTTCGACCTCTTAAAAGAGGTGGGGCGCATGTCCAAGCCCATCCTGCTCAAGCGCGGCCTCTCCAACAGCTATGAGGAGTGGATCATGTCCGCCGAATACATCATGTCGGAGGGCAATGAGAACGTCATCCTCTGTGAGCGGGGCATCCGCACCTTTGAGACCTATACGCGCAATACCCTTGACGTGTCCGCCATTCCGGCCATTAAGAAGATGAGCCACCTGCCCGTCATCATCGACCCGTCCCACGCGGCGGGGATGAGCTGGATGGTGGAGCCGCTCGCCATGGCGGCGATTGCCGCGGGGGCCGACGGCCTGATGATTGAGGTGCACAACGACCCGCCCAACGCCAAGTGCGACGGGCAGCAGTCCCTTACCCCGGCGCAGTTTGGGACGCTGATGGAAAAAGTGGAAGCGCTCGTTGCCCTCAGCGGCAAAGAGCTGATAAAATAAACGAGGAGAACAAGCCCATGAAGACACTGCCGGTTCATCTGCCGGGAAGGGAATATGACATTCTCATCGAGCGGGGCATTCTCGCGCGCGCCGGGGAACACTGCCGCGCCGTGCTGCCCAAAGCGCGGCGGCTGGCGGTGGTCAGTGACAGCAACGTCGCGCCGCTGTACGCCGATAGAACGCTTGAAAGCCTCGGCGCGGCGGGGTTTGACGCGAGGCTCCTGACGGTACCGGCGGGGGAACGCGCGAAATCCCTTGCCATGCTGGGGACGCTGTATGACTTTTTTATGGAGATGGGGCTGACGCGCAGCGACGCCGTGGTGGCGCTGGGCGGCGGCGTTGTGGGCGACCTGACGGGCTTTGCGGCGGCCACCATCCTGCGCGGCGTGGACTTTGTGCAGATTCCCACCACCCTGCTCGCGCAGGTGGACTCCTCGGTGGGCGGCAAGGTCGCCATCGACCTGCCCGCGGGCAAAAATCTGGCGGGAGCCTTCTGGCAGCCCCGGCTGGTGCTGATGGACCCTGCCGTGCTCGGTACATTGGACGAGAGCACCTTCTCCGACGGTATGGCGGAGGTGATCAAATACGGCTGCATCAGGGATGCCGACCTTTACGCCTACCTCGCGCAGCGCCCCTCCAGAGGTGAGGTGACGGCGGATATCGAGCATGTGCTCTACCGCTGCTGTGCTATCAAGCGCGACATTGTGGAGCGCGACGAGCGGGACACTGGGGAGCGGATGCTTTTAAATTTTGGCCATACGCTGGGCCATGCCTACGAGCGCGCGGGTGGCTATACCCGCTGGACGCACGGGCAGGCGGTTGCGGCGGGGATGGTGAAGGCGGCGGAGCTCGGTACAAAGCTCGGCGTGACGCCGGAGGGGACGGCCGCGCGCATCGCGGTGCTCCTCGGCTGCTTCGGACTGCCGCTTGCCATCGACTGCACGCAGGAGGAGTACGCCTCTGCCATCGGCCTCGACAAAAAGGGGTCGGGCGGCGACATTTCCCTCATCCTACTGGAAGAGATTGGAAGGGCATGCGCGAAAAAGCTGCCCAAAGCCGACGTGCTCAGGCTGTTGGAGGGGGAAGCATGACGCTGGAGATCACCCCCGCAAGGCTCAAAGGCGACATTACACCGCCGCCGTCTAAGTCGCAGGCGCACCGTCTGCTGATCGCATCCGCGCTCGCGGGGGGCGGCACAATCGAAAACCTCGCCGCCTCACAGGATATCGACGCGACGCGGCGCTGTCTGGAAGCGCTTTTGACCCCGTCGGAGGGATTGCCGTTTTTAGACTGTGGGGAGTCCGGCTCCACCCTGCGCTTCTGCATTCCGCTCGCCCTTGCCCTGCGGGATGGCGGGGTCTTTGTTGGGCACGGCCGCCTGATGGCGCGCCCGCAGCAGCCGTATTTTGACCTCTTTGACCGGCAGGGCATCTCCTACCGGCAGGAGGGGGATCGCCTGATTGTTGCGGGAAGGCTCAAAGCGGGGGTGTTCCCCCTGCGGGGCGACGTATCCTCTCAGTTTATCACAGGGCTGCTCTACGCCCTGCCGCTGCTGGAGGGGGATTCGGAGATTACGCTGACCTCCCCGCTGGAGTCGGCGGGGTATGTGGATTTGACGGTGGACGTACTGTCCCGCTTCGGGATTCAAATAGAGGGCGCCTATCGCGTGCGCGGTGGGCAGACCTACCGCCCGGCGGACGCCGTGGTGGAAAGTGACTACACCCAGGCAGGGGTGTATTTTGCAGCCAATACGATCGGAAGCGCCGTGGAAATCCACGGCCTCGCCCCGTACTCAAAGCAGGGCGACCGCGTGATTGAAAACTACTGCGCGCGGCTCGCGGAGCCGGGAACGGTGACGCTCGATGTCTCGCAGTGTCCCGATCTGGTGCCCGCGCTCGCCGTCTGCGCAGCACTGCGGGACGGGGAGACAACACACATTGTAAACGCCGCCCGCCTGCGCATCAAAGAGAGTGACCGGCTGGAGACGACGAGCGGGCAGCTCACGCGGCTCGGCGGAAAGGTCACGCAGGGGGCTGACAGCCTGACGATTACCGGGGTATCCGCATTCACAGGCGGACAGGTCTCCGCCTGCAACGACCACCGCATCGCCATGATGCTCGCCGTCGCCGCGACCCGCGCCACCGGCCCGGTCGTGCTGGAGGAGGCGCAGAGCGTGGAGAAATCGTACCCTCAGTTTTGGCGGGACTATGCCGCGCTCGGCGGCAAAATACGGGAGGTGCCGTAAGAAGTGAAGCATGTGATTTTTGGAGAGTCCCACGGCAGCGCCATCGGCGTCACGCTCGAGGGGGTACCCGCCGGGCTGGAGCTGGACTGCGCGCAGATCGCGCGCGAGCTTGCGCGGCGCGCGACGGGGAAAAATTCCCTGTCCACTGCGCGCAAGGAGTCGGACGCCGTGACGTTCCTCTCCGGCGTGTTCGAGGGGAAGACCACAGGCACGCCCCTGACCGCCGTCATCCAAAACAGCGACCAGCATTCCGCCGATTACGAGGCCATCCGCTACACCCCGCGCCCCAGCCACGGCGATTACGCGGGCTATATCCAGAGCGGCGGACACCTGGACTACCGTGGCGGCGGGCACTTTTCCGGGCGGCTCACCGCGCCCCTGGTGGCGGCGGGTGCCATCGCAAAGCAGATTTTAGCGCAGCGCGGTGTGGTCGTGGGCGCGCATATCAGCAGCATTTATGGTATCAACGACGCGTCGCTGGAAGACCCCACGCAGCTGCAAGGGGTGGCGGAGAAAGACTTCCCGGTGCTGGATGATGCTGCGGGGGAGCAGATGCAGGAGGCGATTCTGGCGGTGAAGGCGGAGGGCGACTCGGTCGGCGGGGCCATTGAGTGCGTTGTGACCGGCCTGCCGGCGGGACTGGGCGCGCCCGATTTCGGGTGCAACGTGGAGGGGATTTTTTCGCAGTATCTCTTCTCCGTCCCAGCCGTCAAAACCGTCGACTTCGGCGCGGGTGTGGACTTCGCCATGATGCGCGGGAGCGAGGCGAATGACCCCTTTTTGGTGCGGGACGGGAAGATTGTCACCAAGACGAATTACGCGGGCGGCATCAACGGGGGCATCACCAACGGTATGCCGCTCGTGTTTGAAGTGACCCTGCGCCCTACGCCGTCCATTTCCCTGCCGCAGGAGAGCGTGGATCTGCGCACGGGCGAGGAGACGGAGATTGAAATTAACGGGCGGCACGATCCCTGCATTGTACACCGAGCGGTGCCTGTGGTTGAAGCGGCGGCGGCGCTGGCGTCCTGCGCCCTGCTTGGGATATGAGGAGCGAGGCAAGATGAGTGAATTGGAGCGGTGCCGCGCCGAAATTGACGCGCTGGATGAGGAGCTGGTCGCCCTCTTTTTAAAGCGGATGGAGGTCACCGAGCGGGTCGGGCGGTATAAGCAGGCGCACGGCATGCCGGTGCTCGACAGCGGACGGGAGCGGGACGTGATTGCGGCAAAGGTGGCGCTGACGGACCAGCCCGCCCGCCGGGTAGACCTCGCGCGGCTCTATAGCACCATAATGGCCATCTCCCGCGCGCAGCAGCGGTCCTTGGTGCACGAGCGGGAGATGACCGACGGCTTTGCGCGGTATCTGGCTGATCTCGCGGCCGCCCGGACGCCGCTGACCGCGCGGCCGCGGGTGGCCTATCAGGGCGAGCCGGGGGCCTACAGTGAGCAGGCGGCGGCGGAATTTTTCGGCGAGGGGGCCCAATGTACCGGTGAGCCGTGGTTTGAAGACGTCTTTCTCGCCCTGCGCGACGGGCGGGCCGATTACGCCATGCTCCCCGTCGAAAACAGCTCCACCGGCTCCATCCGGCAGGTGTATGACCTGCTCGCGCAGTACAGCTACTTTGCCGTGGGGGAGCATATCGTCAAGGTGGAGCACTGTCTTGCGGCGCTCCCGGGTGTCGGTATGGGGGATATCGAGCGGGTCTATTCCCATGAGCAGGGGCTCATGCAGTGCGAGCGGTTTTTAAACACGCATCCGGCGTGGCGGCGCCTGCCCGCACTCGATACCGCGGGGAGCGCCCGGCAGGTGGCGGAGCATGGTGACCGCGCGGCGGCGGCCATCTGCTCGCGCCGCGCCGCGCAGCTTTACGGGCTCTCGATTCTGGCGGAGAGCATCAACGAGAACAAGGAAAACCACACCCGCTTTCTTGCCGTTTCCCCGCGCATGGAGCTGCGGGAGGGGCGCAATAAAATTGGCGCGATGCTCCGCCTGCCGCACCAGAGCGGCAGCTTACATGAGATTTTATCGGTCTTTGCCGCGCAGGGGATGAACCTCGTGAAGCTTGAGTCACGCCCCGTGCCCGGACACAAGTGGGAGTACCTGTTCTTCCTGGAGTTCACGGGCGACCTGCTCGCCCCCGGCATGGAGGACACCCTGCGCGAGCTGTCGCAGATGGTGGTGGAATTCCGCATTTTAGGAAATTTTGGAGCGTGTGAATGAGAAGGAACCTTGTTTTAATCGGTATGCCCGGCAGCGGGAAAAGCGCGGTTGGCTCCACGCTGGCGCGGTTGCTGCACATGCCCTTTCTGGACACGGACACGATGGTGGTCAAGGCGGCGGGACACACCATACCGGAAATCTTTGCTGCGGAGGGGGAGGAAGGGTTCCGCGACCGGGAGAGTGCGGCGGTACGGGCAGCGGCGCGGGCAAAAGGCGCGGTGATTGCCACCGGTGGCGGCGTCATCAAGCGGGCGAGCAATATGCGCGCGCTTGCGAGAACCGGGATCATCTTTTTTCTCGACCGCCCGCCGGAGGATATCGCGAAGGAGGATCATAAGGGGCGGCCGCTGGTGGGCGCGGACGCCGAGCGGATTTTTGCGCTCTATCATGAGCGCATCGACCTCTACAGGAGATATGGACAGTATCATATCGCCAACGTGTCAAGCGCAAAAGAGGCCGCCGATCACATCAGCGTGCTTTATAAACAGGGAGTGGTAAAGAGATGAAGTTTTTGATACTCAACGGGCCGAATCTGAATCTGCTGGGCAGCCGCGAACCGGGCATTTACGGCGCGGAGACCTATGACGCGCTCTGTAAGCGGCTGGAGGCGTTCGCGGCGGCGCACGGCAGCACAGCCGTGTGCGTCCAGTCGAACAGCGAGGGCGGCATCATCGACGCGCTGCACGCGGCGCGGGGTAAATTCAATGCGGTCATCCTGAACCCCGGCGCGTATACCCACTACAGTTATGCTATTCTGGACGCGATTACGGCGGCGGAGGTACCGTGCATCGAGGTGCATATTTCAAACGTCCACCGGCGCGAGGAATTTCGCCGCCGCTCCGTGACCGCCCCCGCCTGCGTCGGACAGATCTGCGGGCTGGGGAGCTACGGCTATGAGGCGGCGATGGGCTATTTTCTCGCGCAGGGAGGAACGCCGCAATGCGTGTGAATCTGGAAAACACCACGCAAAAGCTCTGCGTGATTGGCGATCCGGTGCTCCACTCCAAGTCGCCGCTCATTCAAAACACCATGCTGGAAGCGCTGGGGCTCGATTACATCTATCTCTGCCAGCCGGTCACGCCGGAGGACCTTCCGTCCTTCCTGCGCGCCGCCGCACTGCTGGGCTACCGGGGGCTCAACGCCACCATGCCCCACAAGCAGGCGCTCCTGCCGCTGATGGATACCCTCAGTGAGGACGCCCGCCGCTTCGGCGCGGTGAATACGGTCTGCATCCGCGGCGGCAAATTTCTTGGATACAACACCGACGGCGTTGGCTTTCTTCGCGCCCTTGCGGAAAACGGCACGTCGCCAAAGGGACTGCGCGTCACCGTGTTCGGCGCGGGGGGAGCGGCCAAGGCGGTGGCGCTCAAACTCGCGCAGAAGGGCGCGGCGCGCGTGACCGTGTGCAATCGCACGGCAGAGAAGGCGGCGGCACTGTGCACACTTGACGAGCAGGGGGTTCTGCGTTCTGCCGGGTTTGACATCGAGACACTGCGGCGGGAAGCGTGGCAAACCGACCTGCTGATCAACTGCACCAGCCTAGGTATGCACGGCACGCAGGGGCAGTTTGACGATTTCTCATTTCTTGACGAGCTCCCCGCGGGGACGCCGGTCTATGACCTCATCTATGCCCCACCCCAAACCAAACTGCTCGCCGAGGCGGCAAAGCGCGGCCTGCCCGCTTACAACGGGTTAGGCCTGCTGGTGCATCAGGCGGTCTGTTCGCTGGAGCTGTTTACGCAGACGTCGATTGATTTGGCGCTCGTAAAGAGGGCGCTGCAAGGGGTGCTTGCTGGGCCGTGACGCATTGTGGCGGGGAACCCAACCGCAATGCGTACCGGCGAAAAAGACGGAACAACAGGCGCTCGCTTTGTCTAAAACATCCAAAAAGCAAAAATATGCATAGGTAACGTAAAAAAAACTTGACAACCGCTTTGGATTGTAATATCATAATCTAGCGTCAAATTGGCGCACCTTGCGATGATGTGGGAGATTGCGGCGCAAGCCGGTAACTTCCGCGGAGTATGTCCGAGCTAGATTTGGGCGGCTGAAGATCTTGGCATAGCGTATATCGCTGTGGATAGATGGGACCGGTCTGCTTTAGAACCGGTTTCTTTCTCTCTGTAGAGTGATACGCACGGAAACGTGTGCAAGATTTTCACCGTACGAAGCGAGGAAACAAACACCATTCACACTTCGTATGTTTTAAGGAGGAAAAACACTATGGCGCAGAAAGAAATGATTCGCATTCGGCTCAAGGCCTACGACCATCAGCTGATCGACCAGAGTGCAGAGAAAATCGTGGAAACAGCAAAGCGCACCGGCGCATCCGTCTCCGGCCCGATTCCCCTGCCGACGAAACGGGAGGTTGTCACCATCCTGCGGGCGGTTCATAAGTATAAGGACAGCCGTGAGCAGTTTGAGCGCCGCACCCATAAGCGCCTGATCGACATTCTAAAGCCGTCCGCGAAGACGGTAGAGGCGCTGATGAGCCTGGAGCTTCCCGCCGGTGTTGACATAGAGATTAAGCTCTGATCTCATCTAAATTACTTTTGTGTACTGCGGTTCGCCGTTTTGAGGCGGGCGGGTCAAGTTGGCGGAGCAATGCCGCAACGTGGCAACTCCTTCAACCAATAACCTTATATAAGGAGGAACAGCAATGGAAAAGGCCATTATCGGCAGGAAAGTCGGCATGACGCAGATTTTTGACGAAGCCGGAAAGGTCATCCCGGTCACCCTGATTCAGGCAGGCCCCTGTGTGGTCGTGCAGAAGAAGACCGAGGAGAAGGACGGCTATAGTGCCGTGCAGCTTGGCTACGACGATGTAGCCGAGCGTAAGCTCACAAAGCCCGAGCTCGGGCATCTGAAAAAAGCGGGCGAGACCCGTAAGCGTGTACTCAAAGAATTTCGGCTCGCTGACTGCGATACCCTCAACGTCGGCGACGAGATAAAGGCGGAGGTGTTCACCGCCGGAGACCGCGTCGACATTACAGGGGTGAGCAAGGGCAAGGGCTATCAGGGCGTCATAAAGCGCCACGGTGCCCACCGCCTGAAGGAGACCCACGGCACCGGTCCTGTACACCGCCATGCGGGCTCTATGGGTTCGGGTACCGACCCCTCCCGCATTTTTAAGGGCAAGATCGGCGCGGGGCACATGGGCCATGAGCAGGTCACCGTTTTGAATCTGGATGTGGTGCAGGTCGATCCTGAACTGAACGTGATCGCCGTCTGCGGCGCGGTGCCTGGCCCCAAGGGCGGCCTTGTCTGCCTGCGCAACAGCGTCATCAACGTCTCGGCGAAGGGCGCGGCGGCCGGCACAAGCGCGAACCCGCAGAAGGCTTCCGCCCGCGTCAATCCCCAGAAGGCTTCGGCTCGTAAGGGTTAAGAAAGGAGAGATTTCAAATGCCTAAGGCAACCGTTGTTAATATGACCGGCACCAAGGTCGGCGAAGTGGAGCTCTCCGAGGCCGTTTTCGGCGTTGAGCCTAACGAGGCCGTTGTGCATGAGGCGGTCAAAAACCACCTTGCAAATTGCAGGCAGGGCACCCAGTCCACGCTCACCCGCGCGGAGGTGTCCGGCGGCGGCAGAAAGCCGTGGCGTCAGAAGGGGACCGGCCATGCCCGTCAGGGCTCGACCCGCGCGCCCCAGTGGACGCACGGCGGCGTCGTGTTCGCTCCCAAGCCCCGCGACTACAGCTACACCCTCAATAAGAAGGTTAAGCGCCTCGCGCTCAAATCCGCTCTGTCGGCGAAGGCGCAGGAGGGCAACGTAATCGTCGTGGAGGATCTGAGCCTCGGCGAGATCAAGACCAAAAACATGAAGACGTTCCTTGACGCGGTGGGTGCCGGTAAGGCCCTGCTTGTGACCGGCGAGGCCAGCGAGAACGTCGTCAAGTCCGCCCGCAACATTCCGGGCGTGGAGACCACAACCGCGAAGATACTCAGCGTCTACGATATCGTAAACGCCAAGCAGTTCATCGTGGACAAGGCGGCGCTCGCCGTTATTGAGGAGGTGTTTGCGTAATGGATACCAAGGCTTATGACATCATCAAGCGCCCGATCATCACGGAGCAATCCATGGAGGGTGCCGAGATGAAGCGCTACACCTTTGAGGTCGCGAAGAGCGCGAACAAGATTGAAATTGCAAAGGCCGTGGAAGAGGCTTTCGGCGTGAAGGTCGCAAAGGTCAACACCCTGAATATGCTGGGCAAGCGCAAGCGCACAGGCCGCTATCCTTACGGACGCCGTCCGAGCTGGAAGAAGGCCATGGTCACGCTGACCCCGGAGTCGAAGACCATCGAATTCTTCGAAGGCATGGTGTAAGGAGGATAACAAGAAATGGCGATTAAAACCTATAAACCGACAACCCCCTCACGCCGCCACATGACGTCGCTGGCGTTTGACGGGATTGATAAAAAGGCAAAACCGGAGCGCAGCCTGACCGAGACGCTGCAAAAGCACGGGGGCCGCAACAGCTACGGGCGCATTACCGTCCGCCACCGCGGCGGCGGTAACAAGAGAAAGTACCGCGTCATCGACTTTAAGCGCGACAAGGACGGCAACGCCACCGTGACGAGCCTGCAGTACGACCCGAACCGCTCCGCGAACATTGCCCTGCTTGAGTATGAGGACGGCGAAAAGCGCTACATTCTCGCGCCGGTCAACCTCAAGGTGGGCCATGTCATTCAGAACGGCGCGGGCGCTGAAATCCTGCCCGGCAACTGCCTGCCCATCGCGAACATCCCTGTCGGTGAGCTCATCCACAACATTGAGCTTTACCCCGGCAAGGGCGGCCAGCTTGTCCGCTCCGCGGGCGTCTCGGCACAGCTGATGGCAAAGGAGGGCGGCATGGCGCAGGTGCGCCTCCCCTCCGGCGAGGTGCGCTATATCCGCGAGGAGTGCAGAGCCACCCTCGGACAGGTAGGCAACACCGACCACGGCAACGTCCAGATCGGCAAGGCCGGACGCAAGCGCCACATGGGCTGGCGGCCCACGGTGCGCGGCTCCGTCATGAACCCCTGTGACCACCCCCACGGCGGCGGCGAGGGTAAGAGTCCGGTCGGACGCCCGAGTCCGGTCACCCCCTGGGGCAAGCCGACGATGGGTTACAAGACCCGCAAGAAGAAGAACCCCACGGAGCAGTTCATCGTCAAACACCGTAAAACGAAGTAAGGAGGCAGTGAAAAGATGAGCAGAAGTATCAAGAAAGGTCCCTTTTGCGCCCCTGAGCTGCTGAAGCGGGTTGACGCAATGAACCAGAACAGCGAAAAGAAAGTGGTAAAGACATGGAGCCGCGCCTCCACGATTTTCCCTTCCTTTGTCGGACACACCTTCGCGGTGCACGACGGTCGCAAGCATGTGCCCGTGTACGTTACCGAGGATATGGTCGGGCACAAGCTGGGCGAGTTCGCCCCCACCCGTACCTTCCGCGGACACGCCGGCAGCAAGACCGGTAAATAAGGAGGAGAGAGAACATGGAAGCAAAGGCACATTTGAAATATGCGCGCATCTCTCCCCGTAAGGTTCAGATTGTGTGCGATCTGATTCGGGGCAAGAGCGTGCCCCAGGCGGACGCCATTCTCAGAGCAACGCCGAAGGCCGCCTCCGAGCTTATGATTAAGCTCCTGAACAGCGCCGTGGCAAACGCAGAAAATAACCACCAGATGGATCCTGAGAGCCTGTACGTTTCCGCGACCTACGCGAATCCCGGCCCGATCATCAAGCGTATGAGACCGCGCGCACAGGGCCGCGCATTCCGCATCAACAAGCGTACGTCTCACATCACCGTCTGCGTCAGCGAGCGCTAAGGGAGGAGGAAGAATATGGGACAAAAAGTGAATCCACACGGCCTGCGTGTCGGTGTCATCAAAGATTGGGACTCTCGCTGGTATGCCCGCAAAGAGAAGGTGGGCGATCTTTTGGTCGAGGATAAGCAGATCCGCGACTATCTGAAAAAGACCCTGTACTCAGCCGGTATTCCGAAGATCGAAATCGAGCGCGACAGCGCAAAGGTGCGCATCTACCTGCACTGCGCCCGCCCCGGTGTGGTCATCGGCAGAGGCGGCGCCGACGTTGAGCGCCTGCGCCTGACACTCGAGAAGATGATCGGCAAGTCCGTCGCCCTCAACATTGTTGAGGTGCGCTCGGTCGACATGAACGCCCAGCTTGTGGCAGAGAATATCGCCCAGCAGCTTGAAAAGCGCATCGGCTTTCGCCGTGCGATGAAGAACGCCATGGGCCGCGCCATGCGTGCCGGTGCACGCGGCATCAAGTGCTCCTGCTCCGGTCGTCTCGGCGGCGCGGAAATCGCCCGTGTTGAGCACTATCACGACGGAACCATCCCTCTGCAGACACTGCGCGCGGACATCGACTACGGCTTTGCCGAAGCGGCGACCACGTACGGGCGCATCGGCGTCAAGGTCTGGGTTTATAAGGGAGAGGTGCTCACGCAGACCCTGCGCACCACACCCCGAACTCTCGACACCAAGAATTTTAAAGAGCGCAATGACCGTCCTCGTCGCAATGACCGCGACCGCCGCTCCGGCGGATTCGGCGGCAACCGTCAGGGTGGTGGCGGCTACAACAACAACCGTCCGGCAGGACAGGGCGGCTACAACAACAACCGCCCCGCGGGACAGGGTGGCTACAACAATAACCGCCCCGCAGGACAGGGCGGATACAGCAACAACCGTCCGGCAGGTCAGGGGCAGGGTGGCTACAACAGCCGCCCCGCGACCACACCCCGCAGCGACGCACCCACTCCCCCGAAAGGAGGCCAGGAATAATGCTGCTCCCGAAGAGAGTAAAATACCGCCGCGTTCACCGCGGCCGTATGAAGGGCAAGGCCGTCAACGGGACGACCGTGACCTACGGCGAGTGGGGCCTTCAGGCCACCGAGCCGTGCTGGATTACCAGCAATCAGATTGAGGCCGCCCGTATCGCTATGACCCGTTACACCAAGCGCGGCGGCAAGGTCTGGATCAAGATTTTCCCCGACAAGCCCGTCACTGAGAAGCCCGCCGAGACCCGCATGGGTTCCGGTAAAGGCTCTCCCGAGTATTGGGTGGCCGTTGTCAAGCCCGGCCGCGTCATGTTTGAGATTGCCGGCGTCTCGGAAGAGATCGCCCGCGAGGCCCTGCGTCTCGCCTCCCACAAGCTGCCCGTCAAGTGCAAGATTGTGAAGAAGGAAGAGACCGCCGAGACCGAGAATGGTGGTGAATGAAGATGATGGCAAACGAAGTCCGCAAGCTGAGTGCCGGTGAGCTGGAGAACAAGCTGGTTGATTTAAAGAAGGACCTGTTCCAGCTGCGTCTTCAGCACGCGACCAACCAGCTGGATAATCCGATTAAAATTGTCGAAGTAAAAAAAGACATCGCACGTGTCAAGACCATTATCCGTGAGCAGCAGCTCGCAGGCCGATAAGGAGGTAACGTAAAATGGAAAACAGAACCTCTTCCCGCAAAGCCAGAGTCGGCCTGGTCGTCTCCGATAAAATGGATAAGACCGTGGTGGTGGCCATCGCCGACCGTGTGGCGCATCCCCTGTATAAGAAGATTGTCAAGAGAACCTATAAGCTCAAAGCACACGACGAGGCAAACGCCTGCGGCGTGGGCGACCGCGTCAAGGTCATGGAGACCCGCCCGCTTTCCAAGGATAAGCGCTGGCGCGTGGTCGAGATATTAGAAAAAGCGAAGTAAGGAGGTGCCAGTATGATTCAGCAGGAATCCTATTTGAAGGTCGCCGATAATACCGGCGCCAAGGAAATCAAGACCATCCGCGTGTTGGGCGGCTCGAAGCGAAAGTACGGCAGCGTCGGCGACGTCATCGTCGCTTCTGTGCGCAAGGCGCAGCCGGGTGGAACCGTGAAGAAGGGCGAGGTCGTGAGAGCGGTCATCGTCCGTTCCGCGAAAGGCGTGCGCCGCGCTGACGGCAGCTATGTCCGCTTTGACGACAACGCCGCCGTCCTCATCCGCGACGATAAGAATCCCCGCGGCACCCGCATCTTTGGGCCGGTGGCCCGCGAGCTGCGCGACAAGGATTACATGAAAATCCTGTCACTTGCGCCGGAAGTGCTGTAGGAGGGGGAAGGTAGCATCATGAAGAAATTGAGTGTCAAGCAAAACGACCTGGTTGTTGTCCTGTCCGGCAAGGACAAGGGCAAAAAGGGCAAAGTGCTTTCCGTCGACCCGCAGAGCGGCAAGATTGTGGTGGAGAAGGTCAATATGGTCACCTATCACAAGAAGCCCCGCAAGCAGGGTGAGCAGGGCGGCATCCTGAAGAAGGAAGCGCCCTTCTACGCCTGCAAGGTGATGCGCGTCTGTCCGAAGTGCGACAAGCCCACTCGTCTGGGGCACAAGCTCCTTGCCGGTGGCAAGAAAGTCCGCGTCTGCAAGAAGTGCGGCGCTGAAATCTGAGAGAGGAGGAGTGAATTACTATGGGTAATCCCAATCTGAAGAAAAAATATCAGGACGAAGTCGCTCCTGCCCTCATGCAGAAGTTCGGCTATCAGAGCGTCATGCAGATTCCGCGTCTCGATAAGATCGTCGTTAACTGCGGCTGCGGCGAGGCGCGCGACAATGCGAAGGTGCTTGAGGCGGTCGTGAACGACCTGACCAAGATCACCGGACAGAAGGCGATTGTCACCAAGGCGAAAAAGTCGGTGGCAAACTTCAAGCTACGCGAAGACATGCCGATCGGCGCAAAGGTCACCCTGCGCGGCGACCGCATGTGGGAGTTTCTCGACCGGCTCTTTAACGTCGCGCTCCCGCGTGTGCGTGACTTCCGCGGCATTAAGCCGAGCGCCTTTGACGGGCGCGGCAACTATGCGCTGGGTATCCGCGAGCAGCTGATTTTCCCGGAGATCGAGTACGATAAAATCGACAAGATCCGCGGCATGGACGTCGTGCTGTGCACCACCGCGAAGACCGACGAAGAGGCGAAGGAAATGCTGACACTGATCGGCGCACCCTTCGCACAAGGCTAAGGAGGCAGAGTCAATGGCAAAGAAATCGATGATTTTAAAGCAGCAGCGTCCTGCAAAATATTCAGCCCGGAGATACAACCGCTGCAAGATCTGCGGACGTCCCCACGCCTACCTGCGTAACTACGGCGTCTGCCGTATCTGCTTTCGTGAGCTGGCCTATAAGGGACAGATCCCCGGCGTCCGGAAGGCGAGCTGGTAATCAATTCCAGCCCGCCTATCCCCGCGTTATTACCGCTTTTCCCGGCAAGGCGGTCAACAGGTCGGGCCTGCCTCCGGCATTGGCTGGAGCCCCGCGTCTTAACGCGGGTCGCGCCGCGATACCTTACCGCCTATATGGGCACCTGCCCGTAACTCTGATTTAGGAGGAAATAATCACATGCATATTACAGACCCAATCGCGGATATGCTGACCAGAATCCGCAACGCGAACAGTGCCAAGCATGACACTGTGGACATTCCCGCGTCAAATATGAAGAAATCCATCGCACAGATCCTTTTGAATGAAGGCTATATCAAGAACTTTCAGCTGATTGATGACGGTACGCAGGGCATCATCCGTGTTTCCCTGAAGTACAGCGGAAACAAGGAAAAGGTCATTACCGGCCTGCGCCGCGTTTCCAAGCCCGGCCTGCGTGTCTATGCGGGTGCAGGTGAGTTGCCGCGTGTGCTCAACGGCTTGGGTATCGCCATCGTTTCTACGTCCAAGGGCGTCATGACCGACAAGAGGGCCCGCGAGGCCAATGTCGGCGGCGAAGTCCTTGCATTCGTGTGGTAAGGAGGAGAGAAGTATTATGTCAAGAATCGGAAGAATGCCGATCTCCATCCCCGCCGGTGTGGACGTGAAGATCGAAGGGGACAATGTTGTGACAGTGAAAGGGCCGAAGGGCACCCTCACGCAGCAGATGCACCCCGACATGGCGATTGCGCAGGAGGGTGCCGAGCTGCTCGTCACCCGCCCGAACGACGCCAAGGAGAATCGCTCGCTGCACGGCCTTACGCGCGCGCTTGTCAATAACATGGTCGTCGGCGTGACCGACGGCTACAAAAAGGAGCTTGACGTCAACGGCGTCGGCTACCGCGTGGCGAAAGAGGGAAAGCGTCTCGTGATGAACATCGGCTACTCTCATCAGGTCTTTGTCGATGAGATCGACGGCATCACTATTGACGTACCGAGCGCGAATAAAATTGTCATTTCCGGCATCGACAAACAGCTTGTCGGGCAGTTTGCAGCCGAAGTAAGAGCGAAGAAGCCGCCCGAGCCGTATAAGGGCAAGGGTATCAAATATACTGACGAGGTCATCCGCCGCAAGGAAGGCAAGACCGGCGTCAAGAAGAAATAAGGAGGTGTGCCACTATGATTAAAAGACCCGATACAAACGCGCAGCGTCTCAGACGCCACCAGAGAGTGCGCGGAAAAATCGCGGGCACGCCGGCGCGTCCCCGTTTGAATGTATTCCGCAGCGCGACGAATATCTACGCGCAGGTCATCGACGATGTCAGCGGCAAGACGCTCGCCGCCGCATCCTCTCTGGAAAAGGACTTTGGCGCAGGCTCCAACTGCGAGGCCGCCAGGAAGGTCGGCCAGATGGTTGCCGAGCGTGCCAAGGCAAAGGGCATTGAAACTGTTGTGTTCGACCGTGGCGGCTATGTTTACCACGGCCGTGTGCAGGCTCTGGCCGAGGGCGCCCGCGAGGGCGGCCTGCAGTTCTGAGGGAGGAGGAAGAAAAATGGCTAGATTCGAAAAAGAACCCAGCGAGTTCATTGAAAAGCTTGTTTCGTTAAACCGCGTCAGCAAGACCGTGAAGGGCGGGCGTATCTTCAAGTTCGCGGCACTCATGGTGGTCGGCGACGAGAAGGGCCGCGTCGGCTTTGGACTCGGCAAGGCTTCCGAAGTCCCTGAGGCGATCCGCAAGGGCATTGAGGACGCGAAGAAGAATATGTACAACATCACACTCTCCGGCACGACGATTCCGCATGAGGTAATCGGTGCGTTCGGCGCGGGCCGCGTACTGCTCAAGCCCGCCAAGCCCGGTACCGGCATCATCGCCGGTGGCCCCGTGCGCGCGGTGATGGAGGCGGTCGGCATTCACGATATCCGTGCAAAATGCCTGCGCTCCAACAACCCGCAGAACGTGGTTTCGGCAACCTTTGAGGGCCTCAAGTCACTGCGTGGGCCGGAGGAGGTCGCGCAGCTGCGCGGCAAGAGTGTGGATCAGATCGTAGGATAGGAGGACCGGTCAAATGGCAACGATAAATATTAAACTGGTGAAAAGCCTGAACGGCCGGCTTGCCAAGCATAAGGCGACTGCCGAGGCGCTCGGCCTGCGCCGGATTGGCGATACAACCGTCCAGCCTGATAACGCGGCAACCCGCGGCAAGGTAGCATCCATTGGTTATCTGCTGCAGGTGACTGAGGAAAAGTAAGGAGGTGCACGGCACATGAATTTGCATGATCTTTCCCCCGCAGGCGGTTCCACCCAAGAGGCCAAACGCAAGGGCCGCGGCAATGGCAGCGGGAACGGCAAAACAGCGGGCCGCGGCCATAAGGGGCAGAAGGCTCGCTCCGGCGGCGGTGTGCGCGTCGGCTTTGAAGGCGGGCAGATGCCGCTCGCGCGGCGCGTCCCGAAGCGCGGATTTAACAATATTTTTGCAAAACCACTTGAAATCGTAAACCTCGCGTCGCTGGAGCAGTTTGAAAACGGCGCGACGGTTGACCTCGATACCCTTCTGGCGAAGGGCGTTCTCACCAAGTGCGAATACGGCTATAAGGTACTCGGCAACGGCAGTCTGAGCAAAAAGCTCACGGTACGCGCCACCGCTTTTTCCGCCTCAGCGAAAGAGAAGATAGAAGCGGCAGGTGGAAAGGCGGAGGTGGTCTAGTTGATCCAGACGATCCGCAACGCGTGGAAGCTTCCGGAGCTGCGCAAGAAGATGCTCTTCACCGTCTTCATTCTGCTGATCTTCCGTGTCGGCTCGGCAATTCCGGTACCATTTATTGACGGCGCGGCATTGGAAACGACGCTACAGAGCATGGGCGGAATCTTTACCCTGATGGGGACGATGAACGGCACGGCATTCTCCATGGCCGCCATATTTGCCCTCGGTATCCAGCCGTATATCAACAGCTCGATTATCATTCAGCTCTTGTCCATCGCCATTCCGGCGCTCGAAAACCTGCGCAAGGAGGGTGGCGAGGAAGGCCGCAAGAAGATCAACAAGATCACCCGCTATGTCACGGTCGCCATCGCGCTTATTCAGGGCTATGGCTATTACCTGCTGATCAACAGCTACGGGCTGCTGGAGCTCGGTAACGTCAACGCCGTCTGGGCGGCCATCGTCATCGTGGTATCCTTTGTGGCCGGTTCCACCTTTGTCATGTGGCTGGGTGAGCAGATTACTGAGTTCGGCATCGGAAACGGCATTTCTATCATCCTGTTTGCAGGCATCGTCTCCCGCTTCCCGAGCATGATCACGAGCCTCATTCAGGGCGTACAGCACAGCGGCTACACAACCGAGCAGATCGAAAGCATGGATGAAACTGCGCGGGCAAGCTTCTTCTCCATCCCGTGGTGGGGCGCGGTGCTGATTGTGGTCGGTATGCTGGTCATGGTGGTGTTCATTGTGTTCATCCAGAACGCGGAGCGCCGCATCCCGGTGCAGTACGCCAAGCGTGTGGTGGGCAGAAAAATGTACGGCGGACAGTCCAGCCATATCCCCATGAAGGTGAGCATGTCCGGCGTGATGCCAATCATCTTCGCGCAGGCCATTGCGTCCCTGCCCGCGACCATCGGGGCCTTTGTCCCGTCGGCGCAGACTGAGGGGACCGGCTGGTACAAATTCCTGCAATTTTTCGACACCACGAGCGTGTTCTATATCATCGTTTACTTCCTGCTCATCGTCGGCTTCAGCTATTTCTATGCGACGATGCAGTTTAACCCCGTTGAGGTGGCCAATAACCTAAAGAAGAACGGCGGCTTTGTCCCCGGCTTCCGCCCCGGCAAGCCGACCATCGACTTCTTGCGCAAGGTGCTTAACAAGATCACCATGTTCGGTGCGATCTATCTCGCGATCATCGCCATCGCCCCGATTATTACAGGCAGTGTCATCGGCATGTCCTCGCTCGCAATCGGCGGTACCTCCATCATCATCGTCGTAGGCGTTGCGCTTGAGACCGTAAAGACGCTTGAGGCGCAGATGCTGATGCGCCACTACAAGGGCTTCCTGGAGTAAGAGGTGGAAGGCATGAAACTGATATTCCTGGGGGCACCCGGCGCGGGCAAAGGCACGCAGGCCGCGCTGGTCGGCAAAAAGCTAGGCATCCCCACCATTTCCACCGGTGAGATTCTGCGCGCCGCCGTCAAGGCGGAGACACCGGTCGGACTAAAGGCAAAATCCTTCATGGATACGGGAAAGCTCGTGCCCGACGATGTCATTCTCGACATTGTCATGGAGCGGCTTGCGCAGCCGGACTGCCGCAGCGGCTACATTCTCGACGGCGTACCCCGTACCATCGCGCAGGCGGAGTATCTCGACCAGGAGGGCATCCGCTTTGACGCGGCGATCTCGCTCGAGATTTCCGACGAGGAGATTACGGCACGCATGACCGGACGCAGGTCTTGTCCCCAATGCGGGGCGGTATTTCACCTGATCAGCGATCCGCCGAAAACGGAGTGCACCTGCGACAAGTGCGGTGAAATGCTGGTGCAGCGCACGGATGACAGCGCGGAGATCGTGCAGCGCAGGCTGGAGGTCTATCACGCCGAAACGGAGCCGCTCAAGGCGTTCTACAAAGCGCGCGGCGTACTCAAACCGGTGGAAAACCTGGAGGGAATTGCCGAAACGAACGCGCGCGTGATGAAAGTATTGGAGCTGGAATGCGTGTGAGTATGATTTCACTCAAGTCTCCACGGGAGATTGATTTGATGCGCAAGGCCGGTGCCATCGCCGGTGCCGCCCGGGCACTCGCCGGGAAGATGGTCGCCCCCGGGGTGACCACCGGCGAGATTGACAGCGCGGTGCGCAAATTTATTGAGGGGCAGGGCGCGACCCCTTCCTTCCTCAACTACAACGGTTTTCCCGGCTCGGCATGTATCTCGGTCAATGAGCAGGTCATCCACGGGATACCCGGTGGGCGCAAGCTCTTAGCCGGAGACATTGTGAGCGTGGACGTCGGCGCGTGCTATCATGGCTTTCACGGCGACTGCGCGGGCACCTATCCCTGTGGCGAGATTTCGGCGGAGGCCCAGCGCCTCATCGAAGTGACCGAGGGCAGCTTTTGGGCGGGCATCGCCTATGCAAAG
The DNA here is from genome assembly GCA_021201735.1 of Oscillospiraceae bacterium. GTDB lineage: Bacteria > Bacillota > Clostridia > Oscillospirales > Oscillospiraceae > JAJQEJ01. The sequence continues at coordinate 45,107 of JAJQEJ010000073.1, forward strand.
CCCGGCAATCGCGTCTACGACATCTCCCATGTAGTGCAGCAGTATGTGGAGGAGCGCGGCTGTTCTGTTGTGCGGGACTTCGTGGGCCATGGCGTAGGCGCAAAGCTCCACGAGCCGCCGGAGGTGCCCAATTTCGGCCCCGCCGGGCACGGCCCACGGCTACAGGCAGGCATGACCATTGCGGTCGAGCCGATGGTGAACGCCGGTGACTTTCAGGTGACCGTGCTCAAGGACGGCTGGACGACGGTGACGACGGACGGCAGTCTCGCAGCCCACTATGAAAACTCCATCCTCATCACGGACGGCGAGCCGGAAATCCTGACCGCAGAGGGGAACCTCTAATGGAATGTGCAAGAGCGCAGATTGTGTGTTCCCTGGCCGGAAGGGATAAAGGCGACCTGTTCTGTGTCATGGACACGGACGGTGTATACCTTCTGCTGGCCGACGGGAAGCGAAGAAAGGCAGCAAGCCCCAAACGAAAGAAAGCAAAACACGTAAACGGTTTGGGCATGTGTAACGACCCGGCCCTTGCAAAACTGAGCAGGGGTGAGGGTGTGACCAACCGTGAATTGCGGAGGGCGCTGGCCGCTTTCCGAGCCGAGGCAGGGAGGGTGTGACGATTTGGCAAAAGACGATATGATTGAAGTGGAAGGCGTCGTAAAAGAGGCGCTTCCCAATACCACGTTCCATGTGGATATCGGAAACGGTCACATTATATTGGCGCATATTTCCGGCAAACTGCGGATGAACTTTATCCGCATTCTCCCCGGAGATAAGGTGACGGTGCAGATGTCGCCCTATGATGTAACACGCGGAAGAATCACCTGGCGGAGCAAGTAGGCTGATCTGGAGGTAAATGATCATGAAAGTAAGACCATCCGTAAAGCCCATGTGTGAAAAATGCAAGGTCATCAAGCGCAAGGGCAAAGTAATGGTAATTTGCGAAAACCCCAAACACAAGCAAAGACAAGGTTAATAGGAGGTGCTGAAATAGTATGGCACGTATTGCAGGCATTGACTTGCCCAAGGAAAAGCGCATTGAGATCGGCCTGACTTATATCTTTGGCATTGGACAGTCCAGCGCCAAGAAGATTCTGGCTGAGACCGGCATCAACCCCGACACCCGCGTCAAGGATCTGACCGAAGAGGACGAGGCGAAGCTGCGCGAGGCAATTTCCCGCAGCTATACCGTAGAGGGCGATCTCCGCCGCGACGTCGCGATGGATATTAAGCGCCTCACGGAGATCGGATGCTACCGCGGCATGCGCCACCGCAGAGGTCTGCCGGTGCGCGGACAGCGCAGTAAGACAAACGCCCGTACCCGCAAGGGTCCGAAGCGCACCGTTGCAAACAAGAAGAAGTAAGGAGGGATACGTAAATGGCTACTGCTGCAAAAGGCAAGAAAGTGGTGCGTAAGCGTCGCGAAAAGAAACACATTGAGAAGGGTCAGGTGCATATCCGCTCTTCCTTCAATAACACGATGGTCACGGTGACGGACACCGCGGGCAACGCTCTGTCATGGGCGTCCTCCGGCGGACTGGGCTTCCGCGGCTCGCGTAAATCCACCCCGTTTGCCGCGCAGTCGGCGGCGGAGACCGCCGCGAAAGTGGCGATGGAGTACGGGCTCAAGAGCGTGGAAGTATTTGTAAAAGGGCCGGGCTCCGGCCGCGAGGCCGCGATTCGCGCATTGCAGGGCGTGGGACTTGAGGTTACCATGATCAAAGACGTAACCCCCATCCCCCACAACGGCTGCCGTCCGCCCAAGCGCCGCCGCGTGTAAGGAAAAGGAGGATTGACACATGGCTAGAAATATGCAGCCGATCGCAAAGCGCTGTAAGACACTGAATCTGTCCCCAGCCGCGATGGGCTATGCCAAAAAAACCACCATCCGCAACCCGAAGGCGCAGGTGCGTAAAAAGCAGTCTGAGTACGCCCTGCAGCTCACGGAAAAGCAGAAGGTGAAGTTTGTCTACGGCATTATGGAAAAGCAGTTTCATGCGTACTATGAAAAGGCGACCCGTATGCAGGGCAAGACAGGCGAAAATCTGTTGACGCTCATTGAGCGCCGCTTAGATAACGTCGCGTATCGGCTCGGCTTTGCGATGACCCGCCGTGAGGCCCGCCAGCTGGTGACCCATGGGCACTTCACCGTCAACGGTCAGCGCGTGGATATTCCGTCGCAGCTCGTGAAGGTTGGCGACGTGATCGAGGTGCGCGAGAAGAGCCGTTCTTCCGTGAAGTTTAAGCGCCTGCTCGGCGAGGACGCCGTGAGCGTGACGGCACCCAAGTGGCTGGATCGAGATAAAAATACCCTTCAGGGCAAAGTGATCGCACTTCCCATACGGGATGACATTGACTTCCCCGTTGAAGAACACCTAATCGTCGAGTTGTACTCTAAGTAATTGTATGGGTTTCGGCCCCTGCAAAACTTGGAAAACCCTCAGTTATTGGTGAGCTAAATAAAGCGGCGCGTCACTGCCGCTGAACAAAGGAGGGTATTTAGCATATGATAGAAATCGAAAAGCCACGCATTGAGTGTATGGAGAATCCGGGCGAGGGCGCGTATGGGAAATACGTCGTAGAGCCGCTTGAGCGCGGCTATGGCACGACACTCGGCAACTCCCTGCGCCGCATTTTGCTTTCATCTCTGCCCGGCACAGCGGTGACATCCATCAAGATCGCCGGGGTGCAGCATGAGTTTTCTACGATACCGGGCATCAAAGAGGACGTGACGGAGATTGTCCTCAATGTGAAAAACATCATTGCCAAACTTTACAGCGATGGCGCAAAGACCGTATATATCGAAGCCAGCGGGGAGGGCGAGGTGACAGCTGGAGATATCAAGGCCGACGGTGAGATTGAAATTCTCAACCCCGACCTGCATATCGCCACCCTCGGCCCGGATGCAAGCCTCAACATGGAGCTGAATATCGCGCATGGCCGCGGCTATGTTCCGGCTGAGCGCAATAAGGCGCAGCAGTTCATCATCGGAACTGTGCCGGTTGACTCCATCTATACGCCGGTCAAGAAGGTCAACTATACTGTGGAGAATACCCGCGTAAAGGATCTGACCGACTACGATAAGCTGACGCTGGAAGTTTGGACAAACGGTACCATCTCCGCGCGCGACGCGGTCAGTTTGGGTGCGCGGATTCTGTGCGACCACTTCCTGCTCTTTACCGACCTCTCTGAGACGATGGGCAACAAGAGCACCGTGGTGGAAAAGGCCGAGGCGCAGCGCGACAAGGTGCTTGAGCTGACCATTGAGGAGCTGGACCTCTCGGTGCGCTCCTTCAACTGCCTCAAGCGCGCAAACATCAACACCGTGGAGGATCTCATTTCCAAGACGGAGGATGAGATGATGAAGGTGCGCAATCTGGGCCGCAAGAGCCTGGAAGAGGTTATCAACAAGCTATCCATGATGGGCCTTTCCCTCGCGAACGAGGATAACTAAACCCATGCATACGGGGTGTGAGAGGCATGTAACGTCCCCTCCCACGTTGCGGCGCTGCCGTGCCCCAATATACTCGGCAGGACGAATTGAAAAGACGGATTTCGCCGCGCGAGATCCCTTAGGAGTGACGTAGAATGGCTTCCCACCGTAAATTGGGCAAACCCACAGATCAGCGTATCGCGATGCTGCGGGCCATGACAACCTATCTGCTGGAAAACGGGCAGATCAAAACCACCGTAACCCGCGCCAAAGAGGTAGCGCCGCTGGCGGAAAAGATGATCACACTGGCGAAAAAGAATGATCTGGCGTCTTACCGTCAGGCACTGCGGTTTATCACAAAGGAAGATGTCGCAAAGAACCTTTTTGATAAGCTTAGCATCAAGTATGCCGAACGCAACGGCGGGTATACCCGCATTGTCCGCATCGGCCCCCGCCGCGGCGATGCCGCCGAGATGGCGATTGTCCAGCTGGTATAATCAAAAGTCATGGAGCTTGTCCGTTGTGTATCCATCACAGCGGCAAGCTCTTTTCTTTACCGCATCGGGAAATATCGGGGCTTGCATTCTGAGAATGTTCGTGCTATAATAATATAAATCAAATTATGTACAGTGAAGAAGACGGTGAGGACCTGTGGGCGAACCTCCGCCTCATAATTACATAACAATGCTGCTTGCAGGGCAGTCCTACCCCGGCATGGGTTAGGGCTGTCCTTTTATATTCAAATTTGCAATTGCTATAAAATATATGGAGTGAATGTGTTTTCTATGTCTGGTGACAATGTTACGATGATCGTCATTTTAGTTGTGCTGATTGCCATTTCGGCGTTCTTTTCCGCGTCTGAGACTGCGTATACGTCCCTTAACCGCATTCGGCTCAAGAGTAAGGCGGACGGTGGCGACAAACGGGCCGCCAGTACCTTGAGGCTGGTGGATAAATACGATAAGCTGCTCTCCACCCTTCTGGTCGGCAACAATATCGTCAACATCTCCGCGTCGTCGCTTGCGACGGTGTTTTTCGTGCAGGGCTTACAGATGAAAAATGGCGCGGTGATTTCCACGGTGGTTGTGACCATCGCGGTGCTCATTTTTGGCGAGATATCGCCCAAAACACTCGCCAAGGAATTTTCGGAGCAGATTGCCATGTTCACCACCCCGATCCTGTGGGTGCTGGTGACGATTTTAACCCCGGTCAGCTTTCTATTCGGCCAGCTGCAAAAAGCCCTGCGCAAGCCCTTTAGCAAGCACAAAGGGGACGGTATTACCGAGGAGGAACTCGTCACCATGGTCGACCAGGCCGAGACGGAGGGGGGGCTTGATGAGCATGAGAGCGAGCTCATACGCTCCGCCATTCAGTTTAACGATTTGGAGGCGTCCGAAATCCTCACCCCGCGGGTGGATATCGTGGCGGTGGAGGACACCGACGATATGGATACCCTTGCAAAAACCTTTGCGGAAAGTGGCTACTCCCGCCTGCCCGTCTTCCATGAGGATATTGACGATATTATCGGCGTGGTGCATGAGAAGGACTTCCACAACGCGCGCTACTTTGGCAAGTTCAATCTCAAGGAGATGACGGGCAGCGTGCTCTATACCACCGGCAATACGAAAATATCGGATTTGCTACGGGAATTGCAGATGGAAAAGACACACATGGCGGTTGTGGTGGACGAATACGGCGGCACCGCCGGCATTGTGACAATGGAGGACATCGTTGAGGAGTTGGTCGGTGAGATTTGGGATGAGCATGACGAAGTGATTGAGATGTTTAAAAAGCAGGAGGACGGGAGCTATATCATCGCCTGCAGCGCCGACCTGACCGATATGTTCGACCTCTTTGCCCTCAAAAGCGAGTCGGATGCCAATACGGTGTCCGGCTGGGTCATGGAGCAGGTGGGACGCATTCCAGAGGTTGGGGATCATTTTGTCGCTGACGGGCTTGATGTGACAGTGAGCGATGTGGATCACCGCCGGGTGCTCGAAATACGCGTCTGCGTGCTGCCCAGAGAGGAAGTATAAAAAGAGGGGGGTGTCGTGTGTTGCGGCGCACTCCCTTTTTATGCTTGTCTGTCCTCCTTGCGGTGGGGGTTCCCCTCGACAAAAAGTACAATCAACAAAGCCCATCCACAAATTCACCAGGGCAACCGCACGAAAAGATTAAGGAGCAATATTGCCAAAGAGTAGGGAGAT
>JAJQEJ010000041.1:0-1039 GCA_021201735.1 Oscillospiraceae bacterium
TGGGCGGCGGTAACATGGGCGGCGGTAACATGGGCGGCGGTAACATGGGCGGCGGTAACATGGGCGGCGGCATGCAAGGAGGATTCTAATCATGAAACCGCTCATTGAATTTCAAGAGGTCTGCAAATATTATCAGATGGGCGACACCACGGTGGTCGCGGCGGATCACATATCCTTTCAGGTGTTCAAGGGGGAATTCGTCGCTATCGTCGGGCAGTCAGGCTCGGGCAAGTCCACCTGTATGAATATCATCGGCTGCCTGGACGTCCCGTCGGATGGCACCTACCTGCTTGACGGGCGGGATGTGGGACAGATGAATAAAAACAAACTGGCGGAAATACGCAATGAACTTCTGGGCTTTATTTTTCAGCAGTATAATCTTTTGCCGAAGTTGAATCTGACTGAAAATGTGGAGGTGCCGCTCATGTATGCCGGTGTCTCCAGAGGAGAACGGCGCGAGCGCGCAGTCCAGTCGCTGGAGCGGGTCGGCTTGGGCGATAAGATACGGCATAAGCCGCAGGAGCTCTCCGGCGGGCAGCAGCAACGCGTGTCCATTGCGCGGGCGCTGGTCGGTGAGCCGGCGGTCATTCTGGCGGACGAACCCACAGGCGCCCTCGATTCCCGCACGGGGCGCGAGGTGCTGGCGATGCTGCAGGAACTGCACGCCGCGGGGCATACCATCGTACTCATCACCCATGATAACTCCATTGCCGTGCAGGCGCAGCGCATCATCCGGTTGGAGGATGGCCGTGTGGTCTATGACGGTCCTGCCAATGCACCGGAGGCAGTGGTGACGCCTAAGGCTGCCGGGGTGTAGGGGAGGTATACGAGTTGAATATTTTTGAATCTCTGAGTCTGGCGATTAAGAACATTGTCTCCAGTAAAATGCGTACTTTTCTCACCATGCTGGGTATCATCATCGGCGTGGCGGCCGTGATTGTCATCGTGGGCCTGGGCAACGGTCTGGAGGGCTATGTGTCGGCCAGTTTTGCCGACATGGGTACCGATACCCTGACAGTATCGGTCCAGTCCCGCGGAT
>JAJQEJ010000041.1:1139-13645 GCA_021201735.1 Oscillospiraceae bacterium
CCACAGCGGGAAGCAGTGGCAGTCTTACATTAGAGGATATTACGTTAGATGGCAAGTTTTGCCGACATGGGTACCGATACCCTGACAGTATCGGTCCAGTCCCGCGGATCGACACGCACCCTGGATGTAGATCAAATGTATGACATTGTAGACGAAAACAGTGAGTATTTAGCCCTCTGTTCTCCCACGGTGAGCATGTCCGGCAGTATCAAGATCGGCAATGAGACCATGTCATCTACCTCGGCAACCGGCGTGAGTGAAGATTATTTTAACATCAAAGGGTATGCCGTAAGTGACGGCCGGTGGCTGCAGTATAGCGACCTGAGTCAGCGCAGCAAGGTGTGTGTCATCGGCGAATACTTAAACCTTGCGTATTACGGTGGCAACGCCGTGGGGGAGACCATCCGCCTCAACGGGCAGAGCTTTACCATTGTCGGCGTGATGGAGCAGGAGGGAACCGATCTGGAGGAAGGCGGCACGGACGATTGCATCTTCCTCCCCTACACCACGAGCGCCCGCCTTACCTCCGGCATGATCAGCAGCTATACCATTACCGTTCAGGACGAAACCTATCTCGCTGAGAGCAAAACCATACTGGAAGACGCCCTCTATGACTTTTTTGGCAGCGATAGCTTCTATACCGTTTCCAGCATGTCCGAGCTGCTCGACACGATGACCAGTATGATTAACATGATCGTATACATTCTGGTCGCGATTGCAGCCATCTCCCTGCTGGTAGGCGGTATCGGCATTATGAATATCATGCTTGTATCGGTCACGGAGCGCACCACGGAAATCGGTATACGCAAATCGCTCGGTGCGAAAGAGCGGTATATTATGGAGCAGTTTGTGTTGGAGGCGGCGCTCACAAGCGCGCTCGGGGGGATCATCGGCATTGCGCTGGGCTATATCCTCTCCGCCGTGGCGACCGTTGTGATTGAGATGCTTATGGAGGAAGCGATCACGGTGGCCCCAACGATTGCCTCGGTCTTGATCGCATTCGGCATTTCCGCCGGCATCGGCGTTATCTTTGGCTATCTGCCCGCGAAGAAAGCTGCCGCGCTCAACCCGATCGACGCGCTACATTATGCCTAATTGAAGGAGAAGCTAATTTATGAAGAATTTGAAACAGAAGATTTTTTCCATTCTGACGGCAGTGAGCCTGTGCGTCTCGCTGACCGTTCCCTGCACGATGGCCGCGACCTCTGAGACCACCGTAATCGAGACGGTGAAGGCGCTGGGCATTATGGTTGGCGACGAAAATGGGAATATGAATCTTTCAGCGCTTGCCACGCGCGCGCAGTTTGTCAAGATGATGGTCGCAACCTCCTCCTACAAGGATACCGTCGGCGCGGGCTACGGCGCGTCCCTCTTTTCAGATGTAAAAAGCGACCACTGGGCGGGTGAATTTATTAAGCTCGCAGTGGATCAGAGCTGGGTGACCGGCTACGTGGACGGGACATTCCGTCCGGAAAATAACATTACGCTTGAGGAGGCGTGCAGCGCCCTGCTCAAGATGCTCGGCTACGACACATCCAGCCTCGCTGGTTCCTTCCCGACGGCGCAGCTCTCCAAGGCGAGCGCGATCGGCCTGCTTGACGACGTCACGGCGACGCAGGGACAGACCCTCACCCGTCAAAACTGCGCGATGCTCTTTTATAACCTGCTGACTGCCCAGACGAAGGACGGCGCGGTCTACGGCACCTCGCTTGGCTACACCATCACAAACGGGGAAGTGGACTATTCCACGATGGTCAATACCGACATGAAGGGTCCCTATGTCAGCACTGACGGACAGGTGAGCCTCCCGTTCTCCACCAGCTCCGCCACAGTATACCGCAACGGCAGTCTCTCCGACCTCTCCGCAGTGAAGCAGTATGACGTGTACTACTATAACGCCAATATGCAGACCGTCTGGGTTTACAACGACCGCGTGACCGGTACGCTGACCGGCGTATCACCTGACCGGAGCGCGCCGACCGCAGTTACCGTCTCCGGCGTGACCTATACCATCGGCACCTCGTCGGCCACGTACAGTCTCTCGAGCCAAGGCAACTTCCCGGACGGAACCGTGGTGACATTGCTGCTCGGCATGAGCGGGGAGGTGGTGGAGGTACTCAATGCCCTGGAGGACAACGGATATTATTACGGTGTCATCGTCTCCAGCCAAAAGGTCGCCTCCACCTCCAGCACAACGACCGCCGACAGCACCAGCCTGCAGATTGAGACACAAGTCGCCTGCACAAGCGGGGAGGTGCGCACCTTCTACCACACGAGCAGCAGCACCTTCAAGGTCGGACAGCTGGTGACTGCGACGGTAAACAGCTCCGGTACCACGGTGAAAAGCCTCTCCACCGCACGTTTGTCCGGTACGGTAGATAAAAACGGAACCAGCCTGGGCGGCTACACCTTTGCCGATGATATTGAGATTCTCGACACCGACAGCGGCGGCGGCTATCAGAAGATTTATCCCGCCCGCATTGCGAGCACCAAGATCACCGAATCGGATGTGCGGTACTACACGCTCAATGAAAAGGGAGAGATTGACCGCCTCATCTTAAATGCCGTCACCGGCGATACGTACAGCTATGCGCTGCTCACCGACTCCTCCAGCAATGACTCCAGCTCCTCCTCATCCGCCTCTTATACCTACATGCAAGACGGAAGCAAGCAAACGATGAGCAGTTCCAATGTATACAGCATCTCGAACGGGGGCATTGCCTTTATCTATGACAGCGGCTCCCTTTCCCGCCTGTCACAGCTGAAATCGGCAACACTGACCGATCTGACTGAGCTTTACGCCCTTGCCGGCAACAAGAAATACCTGCTTGACGAGGATGCGCAGGTGCTGCTGTACGACCGCACGTCGGCCAGCTACTACGGCACCACCCTCTCTGACATCAACGCGGAGGACTATACCCTAACAGGCTGGTATGATGATCTGGGCTGCGCCGCAGGCGGCAGAATCCGAATCATTGTAGCCACGAAAACATCCTAAAAACAGCAATTTTGTTTCATAAAAACGTGGGAAAACGTGGGAATGTAGCATACGGTGACATTCCCACGTTTTTTGTCGCTTTACTTGACTTAGTGGAAAAACTATCTTATAATTTGGAATAGTGATTTGGGTTGTAATTCTATCATAATTGCACAAAATATGATGCATCGATCAATAGAATTGGAAGGGGTAAGAGGATGAAGAAAAAGGAACGTTATCTGCCGCGTGCGCTCTCTGTGCTGCTTGCGGTGGCGCTCACTGTCGCCATTGCAGGCACTGCGTGGGCGGCAGATGAGACAGGGCCGTTTGGTGTGATGCTCTCTTGGACGGATGACCCGGCGACTACCCAGACCGTGGTCTGGCGCGGTACGGAGGACGCCGTGGGAACGGTGGAGTACGTGACCGAAATGGTGTATGGAAAGACGGGCTTTGACACGGCCACGCAGGTGCAGGCGATCCAAACGAACATCAGTTTGGGTGATGACCCTGCGTGGCATTTTGAGGCGACCATGACGGGCCTGACGCCCGGAACGCGCTATGCCTACCGCGTTGGCGGCACGGGCGGGTGGAGCGACACCGCCTATTTTACCACAGAGGATACGACGCAGACGCAGGCCTTTACGTTTGTCTATATGGGCGATGTGCAGGTGGCGGAGAATACCGAGGAGGAATTCGCCCTATGGGGGGAGCTTGCGCAGGCTGCATACCAGCGCGCGCCGGAGTTGGCATTTGCCATGATGGGCGGGGATATTGTGGAGAGCGGCGTGTCCCTGCCACAATTTGACGCCTTTGCAATCAACGGCTCACCCGTATTTTCCAATGTTCCTGTCATGTCTACAAACGGCAACCACGAGAGCAATTTCCTCGGCGGCAAGCCGAACCTCTATCTTGATGTATTTGCACTGCCGCAAAACGGTCCGGACGGGTTTAAGGAAGAGTTTTATTCCTTTGACTATGCTGATTGCCATGTGACAGTGCTCAACTCCTGGGTGTTTTCCGGGGAGCAGCCGCTGACGGATGAGGATTTTGCCGCCATTTCGGCGTGGATTGAAAACGATCTTTCGTCCAGCAATGCGACATGGAAGATCGTTTTGATGCACCATCCGGTGTATCCGCTGGCTGGGGATACCGTTTCCAACCAGGTGCAGGAGAGCTGGGCACCGATTTTTGAACAGAACGGCGTGAGCATTGTATTTATGGGCCACCAGCATGTCTACTCCCGCTCCTATCCGATGTACGACGGCAGCATTGACTACGAAAAGGGCATTGTCTATGTCATGGGCAACGCGGGGCAGAAATTTTACAGCACGGCAAATGAGCAGTTTAGCGAAAAGACACTTTACAATATCGCAACATATCAGCTTGTCCGCATTGACGGCAACACCCTCACAATGAGCAGCTACGATTTAGACGGCAATGAGGTGGATTCCACATCCATCACACCGCGCAAGGCGGCGCAGCAGCAGTACTATACCGATGTGGCCGAGGCCGATTGGTATTACGGCGCGGCGCAGTACGCCGGGGAGAACGGACTGATTGACCCGTGCGCGGGCGGTGCGTTTGACGGGGATACGCAGATGACCCGCCTCACGCTCGCGCAGGCGCTTTACCGCCTTGCCGGGTCACCCGCAGTGACAGGAGAAAGTCCGTTTTCCGATACGGCGGATCCTGCGGTGTGCTGGGCATATCAAAACAATGTGGTAAACGGTGTCAGCGACACCGCCTTTGACCCGGACGGGAGTGTGACAAGGGAACAGGTTGCCACCATGCTGTTCCGGTATGAAGCATGGTCGGGCGGAGACACCACGGCGCGTGGCGACACGACGGTCTTTACCGACGCCGGGAAGATCTCTGATTGGGCGTCAGATGCCCTCTCGTGGGCGAACGGGGAAAGCCTCATCAACGGCATGGGTGATGGCACCGTGGCCCCGCAGGAGACGGCAACCCGCGCACAGGTAGCTCAGATTTTAGTGAATATGAAGGGGATGAAGTAATTGTATCGGAGCGTTTACAAGCGTGCACTGGCCCTGTGTCTGGCGGCTGCGCTGGCAGTGGGGCTGATGTGTACCTGCACTTCGGCGAAGACGACACAATCGGCAAAGGGTGAGAATATTTTCTTCTATGTGAGAAACGCCGACGGGCAGGATGTCCTGCTCAAAATTGTTCCGCTGGATGAATTGGACAAAAATCTCTCCCACGGACAGCTCTCCAATATCACGAGCGGGAGCGACACGGGGACAAATTACTATTACTCCATGATGGACAACTACCCCACGCCGCAGTATGGTGAGGCACAGGGCTTTACCATTCCGGAGCTGGTGGATTACATGAAAAAAGTCTCCGGTGAATCCTCACTGAGTTACACGGGAGGAGACACCATCCTGTTTATGGCGACCGACAGCTACGGAACCTATAACCGCTCGTGGTCCTATGACGAGCTTTACGGCGTAAAGCGGTATTATTTTGAGGGCCTTTTTGATGAGACGAACGGCTGGAAAACGGGATGGGAAGTGGCCGGTGAAGACAGCTCTAAATTCGGCATCACGCTCGACGAGTATAACGCGCAGTACAAGGACAGCGATCCGTACTATAGCGACAAACGCGCGGTCTTTGAAGGGGGTGTGGAGACCACCGTCACCCTTGCGACCCAATCCTTCTCAGGCCGCACCACAAGCTCCAGTCTGGTCGCCTCCACCGAGCCGGGCGTACGCCAGCAGATTCAGGATAACGGCGGTGTGGCGGCAGGCTCGCTGGAAGACCTGCTCACCGACGAGTGCGCACTGCGGCTGAATGTCGCCATGACCGAGGGGGATCTGATGGCGGCGCACCGCACGGCGTATGATAATTTTAAGTGGATCTACAACATTCGGCTCGATATGGAGAACGCGCCCGCGCTTAAGCCGCAGGGAACCGTCGCGGCACCGGAAGCGGCGGTGACGCTCTCGGGCAATACGGTGAACATTGACATTACCTGCGAGACAGAGGGTGCGCAGATTTATTACTCCTATGACGGCTCGCCGCAGATTCCGTATACCGGTACGCTCAGCGTTGACGTGACGGATCGGGATCTGGCAGCCGATCCGGTGACGTTCTACATGACGGCGGTGCGCGAAGGGTGGGCGGACGCCGGTATCATCATGAACAAATACCCCGGGCTTTCTCCCAATTTCGAGACGCTTTATAACGGCCTGTTGGGTGAGGATCTCGTCTTTACCGGCAAAACCACCGTGAGTGATGCCGAGTGGACGGACTGGACAAAAAACATCAGTTTTATTACAATCAAAACACCAAGCTCCAACGGCTACGTCACTCTGGATGCGTCGAAGTATTCGATTGATGACACGGCGCGTACGATCACATTCGATAAGAGCCTGTTTGAAAAGGCCGGTGCATTTGCCTTTATTGTACATGCTTCCACCTATGCCGACCGGACGCTGACCATATCCATGAAGGATGCTGCACCGCAGGTGCATGTGCAGGAGTCCTATTCGTTTGACAGTGACATTACGGTGACCTTTGACAGTACCACCTATCAAAGCGGCATGAATGTATACTTCACGCCGCCCGGTGGGAGCGCGACGATGATTTCCACGAGCTACCTCGACCGGGATGTCGCTGGCCAGGTTACCATCAAAAAGGAGTACTTTGAGCGCAGCAATTTTACGCAGGAGCCGGGCGCGTACATACTCACCTTAAGCAACACCCAGTTCCAGCCGAGCTCGCAGGATGTGACAGTCACGTTCACCTCCGGCGGCTTTACCGATGTGAAAGCGGGTGCATGGTATGAGGCGGCGGTCTCCTACGCGGTCAGCGCGGGGCTCTTTAACGGCACCTCCGCCACAGAATTCTCACCCGATACGGGCATGACACGCGGCATGTTTGTCACGGTGCTTGGGCGTATGGCGGGCGCGCAGACATCGGGCTATTCGCAGACGGGCTATTCGGACGCCCCGATTGACCAGTGGTACGGCGGTTACATCGCGTGGGCGTCAGAGAACAGCATTGTCACTGGGGTAGGGGACGGCAAGTTCGACCCCGACGGCCTGCTCACCCGCGAGCAGATTGCCGCCATGCTCTACCGCTATGAACAGTTTATCGGCGGAGATACTACCACGCGCGCAGACCTATCCGCATTTCCGGATAGCGAGGCGGTGTCCGACTGGGCGAGGGACGCGCTTGCATGGGCCAACGGGCAGGGACTCATGAATGGCATGGACGGCGCGCTGGCTCCGAAGGGTACGGCGAGCCGCGCGCAGGTGGCGCAGATATTCATGAACTACGCGCAGTAGAGTGCGTAATTAAATTTGGGAGGCAATACGAATGAGTAAACGATGGATGGGTGCCGCGCTTGCGGCTGTGCTTGCCGTGGGGATGCTGGCACCCACGACACTGGCAAAGACCTCGCCCGCGGGTGAGACAGTTGGTAATGTTCTCTTCTATGTCACCAATACCGCCGGAGAGGAGATTCTGGTCTCGCAGGTGTCCGTCTCCACCATGGAGGCGGATATGCAGGAGGGAAAAATCAGTACGAAGCTCCACAATTATTCGGTGCTGGACCGCTTTGTGACCACACTCCATCAGGAGGCGCAGGGGTTCACCGTTGGGGAATTCATCGACTATGCGCAGGGGAAGTCGACCAGCGATACACTGCGCGCGCTGGATCTGAGCTTCCAGAACGAGGACAAGATCGCCTTCTGGGAGATTGACCAGACGGCTTATGACGATTTGGATACCTATACTTATAATACCCTCTACGGCGTGGAGCGCTACAATTTCCCGCTGCTGTACAAATACTGGGATTATACCACGCAGGATTATGCCGACCCGGAAGGCAAGATGACCCGGGATGAGGTCATCGACTATATCTTTGAAAACGGCGAGTCGGAGAACTTTCTCCTGTCCGTGCGCGCCTTCTCCCAGCGCTATATGATCACCTCGGAGAAGATGGAAGCGGGCGACTACAACATGGAAAACTACTGGAGCCAGATGGGCTATCTGGATAACCAGCGCACCATCCGCATGATGAAGCCCATGACGAAGGATGAGCTCTACAACAAGACCTCCACCGCCGCCGATACCCGTTACTGGGTATCCAACATTAAGCTGGATATGGTGAACAGGCCGACCGTCACCTCGCTTGGCAATGTCGCAACGCCGACGGCGACCATGACGGAGGACAGCGAGAATTATTATGTTTACCTATCCTGCGCGACGGAGGGCGCGACCATCCTCTATAACCACAACTTTGCCTCTACCAATTATACCCCCACATCGCCCTATGGCGGCACGCCGGTCATCATCCCTAAGACGACGTTTAAGACGGGGACGGTCACACTGACGGCCCGCGCTGTGAAGGAGGGCTATACCGATGAGGGTGTGGTATCCTTCACCCTCACGTCAAGCGGGACGGAGACCGGCGTTTGGACGGATGCCACTTTTTCGGATGTAGCGGAAAGCGACTGGAGCTATGAATATGCCGCCTATGTGTTTGATAACGGCCTGTTCGATATGATGGGTACAGACACCTTTGCACCGAATGAGGACATGACGCGCGCCATGCTGGTCACCGCGCTCTACCGCATGGCGGGCAGCCCGACGATTCTGGCAAGCACGAAGTTTACCGATGTAGCGGACGGCGCGGCATACAAAGATGCAGTGGCGTGGGCCTACACAAACGGCGTGGTGACCGGCACGAGCGATACCACCTTTGCGCCCGACGCGAGCATTACAAGAGAACAGATTACCGCCATGCTCTACCGCTACGCGGAGAACATCGCCAAGGTGAGCATGACGGCCAGTGACGATCTTGCGAAGTTTTCCGACAAGGGGGCGCTCTCCGCCTACGCCGTCGATAGTATGCAGTGGGCGGTCGGCGCGGGACTCATCAACGGCATGACTGAGACGGAGCTCCAGCCGCAGGGTACGGCGAACCGCGCCCAGGTTGCGGCGATGGTGATGCGACTTGCACAATATCTCGCATAATCATTACAGTAAAAGGCCCACGGTTTTCGAAAACAGGAAACCGCGGGCCTTTTGTTTGTGCTCCCTCCGCGAAGAGCAGGGGGAAAAAACAGCCCCCGCAAACGGTAGTGGCCCGTTTGCGGGGGGCGTCTTGTGTGCTTACGGTGCGGCGGTCTCCTGACCGGTTACTGTCATATAGTAATTCCCGTCCGCGTCGCGGTAGACCTTTCCATATTCCTCCAGCCCGCTGCCTTCAATGGGGGTGCCATCCTGGGAATCCAGCCCCTCCATCTCGGTGAGCTCCGCGCCCGGCTCCACCTCAACGGGGTTATTCGCGGTCATGGTGATATCCACATTCCAATAGGTGATCAATGCCAGCATAATCCCGCAGGCGAGCACCAGCATGACATCCGCCAGATTGGCGACGCCGTCCAGAGGGTTGATATCCTCATTCTCCATGGCACCCACTCTGCCGAGGGCACCCGTTCCGCTATGGCGTCTCATCTTCGTTCATCGCCTCCAAAAGACTCTCCGTGACCGTCTCTAGTGCAGTCATATATTTGAGGTACCAGCGCTTGCGTATGGCTGAAATGAGGGTTGCGACCGCCGCCGAAATGAGGCCGACGATGGTGGTGTCAAATGCAGTCAGCAGCGATTGTGAGAGGGTGAGGGTATCGCCCCGCCCGAGGGCGATGATGCCGGGGCCGAGGGGGATGAGCGTCCCCAGCAGTCCAAACATCGGGGCAATGCGCATGATGATGTCGGTGATCTTAACGCGCAGGTCGTAGTGGGCACGCTCCTCAAACAGCAGATCCCCCGCAAGGGATTCCCGCTTGAGCGGGGTGAGGGCGCGCTGGGCAGCGATGGTATGGAGCGCCGCCTTCTGGCGTTTGAGCAGTCCGCTATCCTCAATAATCTCCTCCAGCGGGCGCTCTTTGCTTTGCAGCTCGTTGAGGAGCTTTGGCAATTGGGCGCGCATGTGCAGCCGCTCGGTAAAGCACTCTGCGATGAGGGTGCCCACCATGACGATGGTCACAGCGACGAGAATAAACAGGATAATGATAACGGGGGTTTGCAGGGAGGAGGCTACGGAGCGCAGTAGGTCAGTGAGGGCAGTTGACATCTTTCTTTCTCCTAACGTCGAAATAGAATTTCCCCGCGTACCCGAAACAGCCCACGGCCAAAAGGACGACGGAGGCACCGGCGGCAACGCCGGAGAGGGAAGTGTCCAGCGGAATTTCCGGCATGGCCTTGGCGGTGGGCGACATCTCGTAGACACGCCAGTTTTGTACGCCGCCGTCGGTCGTATCGGTTGTCACGGAGGGCTCGTTAATCTGCACGACATCGCCGACGTCATCGGAGGCATGGAGACTCGGATTGTCCGCGTCCTGTGGCTGGGTGGTCGGCTGCGGCGGGGCGGTGGCGTCGGTGGAGGCGGGCGTACCGCCTGTGCTGTCGTCCCCCGCGCCGCTGTCCGTGCCGGTCTCTGTCGCGTTGGGGTCGGTACCGGCGCTGTCCGTCCCGGATGACGGGGTACCCTTGATGGTGATGGATTGACTCACACCCGCAAAGCTTGCCGTGATGGTCGCGGTGCCCACGCCCGTGATCGTGATATTGCCGTCCGCGTCCACGGTGGCGACGGTCTCGTCGCTGCTGTCCCAGAGTATCGGCTCCTGTTCCAGTATCGCGGCATCCGCCTCGGCGCTTGCCTGCGTGCGCAGTACGCTGCCCACCTCGCCGTCGAGATCGGTTGCGTCGAGCGTGAGGGAGGGGGCGCCGCCGAGTGTTACCTCGACTCTATGTATCCACTTGGCGCTGTTGGACGCCGTGTGCTCCACCGCATTCACCTGCCCGAAGATCAGGCGGAACCGGGTGTTGGTGTTCAGATTTACATAATCACTGCCGAAGGTGGCACCCTCGATGCAGCGGTTCCAGTCGTCCGCGAGCGCAAGCAAGGTGTCCACACGTACCTTATCCAGTGTGGCGTACTCGTTGGCGACCCCGGTCTCGTCGTCATAGTTATCCGGCAGACTGCGAAAGCAGTAGCGCGGCGTGTCAATGAGGGCGGTTTTGCTGTAGCTGTTATATTCCTCGCCGTCCTTGTCGTTCGTCCAAAAGTGGAACGTCTCAATGGAGTTAAGGTCGATCCCTGCCGCCGCCATGATATCCGAAAGGCGCACACCGGCGACATGGTCGATGACCACCGAGGGCATATTGTCAATAAAGGTGTAATCTTCATACACCACGTCCATGGCCCAGAGTTCATCCACGGTGAAGACAGCCTTTTCATACATTTTCCCGCCGAAATAGCCCACTGAGATGGTCAGCGTTTCGGCGCGGTATCCGCCATATTCGTCGTCGTCAAGCGCGGATGCGGGCATGGCAAATGCGATTACGCAGGCGACCGTCAGGAGAAGGCAGGGGATAGATGGAATCGTTTTTCTCAGTGAAATCACCTCCGGCACCGTTCACAGTGACATTTTTCGCACGTTTGCATTATAGCATTGCACAATTATTTTTGCAAGCGTGAAGTGACGGTCGTATCATTTCAACAGTGAAATAAATTCTAATAGCGATCAAACTAATTTGGTTGACTTATAGTTCCGCAAATTGTATAATCAGAACTGTTATTGGCAAAATGTCGAAAGAAAGAGAAAATAGCATAAGGAGAAACTGATTGGATGAATAATTGGGGGTTTTCTTATGACACGGGAAAAACTAAAATGGGGCTCAGGATTACTTGCAATCGCGCTCCTGTTTCTGCTGAGTTGGGGACTCGGTGGACATACGCATGCGGCTACGGTTGAGTACTCAAGCACAACGAGCGGCGTGACCTTTCAGTCCTTCCTCAACAACTCCGTGAGCGATGGCGATACGGTCGTTCTGACGGAGGATGTACATTTAACTACATATGTCACGGTGAGTGGAGGGAAGTCAATCACCATCACGTCAAAACTGGATACCGATGGTACGCCACTTTACACGATCTATGGCTCCGGCAGCAGCAGGATGTTTCAGGTGGGTTCCACCACAGCGGGAAGCAGTGGCAGTCTTACATTAGAGGATATTACGTTAGATGGCAACGGTAGCACCGGCATCAATGTTTCTTATAGCGGGAGTAGCTTGACCATAGGTGACGGAGCCACAATTACAAACTGTTCGGGGGGCAATGGCCCCGGTGTTAACTTAGCTGTTAGCGGTACGAAGTTTGTTTTGGACGGCGGTACTATTACCAACAACACTTCCACCACCAGCGGTGGTGGCGTTTACGCTATCACCGGTTCCACCGTTACTATTAAGGATGGTACAATCTCCGATAACCATGCCGCCACGAGCGGCGGTGGGGTGTATGCAAACGCCTCGGACGTTTCCATTGAGGGCGGTGCGATCTTCAAAAATACAACGGATGGCTACGGTGCCGGTGTATGCCTGTTAGGCAGTGCAGGCACATATACCATGAGCGGTGGAATCATTGGCAGTACGGATACCACTATGATCCCAGGCAACACGGCGGGGACGAATGGCGGCGGGTTGTACCTTGGTGCGG
>JAJQEJ010000048.1 GCA_021201735.1 Oscillospiraceae bacterium
GTTGCGGGCACCGCTGCATGATGCAGTGATGCCCGCTTTGTCTTCGGTCTGAGGGCGCGGATACTTTATCCGCGCCCTTTGCTATATTTGGCTTTTGATCTGTTTGATTGCATTCTTCTCCAGCCGGGAGACCTGCGCCTGGGAGATACCCAACTCTGCGGAAACCTCCATCTGCGTGCGCCCCTCAAAAAAGCGGAGGTTGAGTATCGTCTTTTCCCGGCTGGTGAGCCGCGCCATTGCATCGTAGAGCGCGATATGCTCTAGCCAGCTATCATCGGTATTTTTGCTGTCCTTGACCTGGTCCATGACGCACATGGCGTCCCCGTTGTCGGAGTAGATGGGTTCGTTGAGTGAGATCGGGTCGACAATGGCGTCGAGCGCAAAAACGACATCCTCCCGCTTAATTTCCAGCGCCTTGGCGATTTCGTCAAGTGTCGGCTCGCGCTGATGCTCCAGCATAAACCGCTCTTTTTCCTGCATGATTTTATAGGCCGTATCACGCATGGAGCGCGAAACACGCAGGCTGCTGTTGTCGCGCAGATAGCGGCGGATTTCCCCGACGATCATGGGCACGCCGTAGGTGGAGAACCGCACGTCAAGATCCACGTTAAAATTGTCAATGGCCTTAATGAGCCCGATGCAACCCACCTGAAACAGATCGTCGGCATTCTCGCCGCGCCCGGCAAAGCGCTGGATGACGGAAAGCACCAGCCGCAGATTTCCCGCAATCAGCTCCTCGCGCGCCTGCTTGTCCCCCTCCCGCATCTTGCGCAGGAGCGCCAAGGACTCCTCACTTTTTAAGACCTTCAGCTTTGAGGTGTTGACACCACATATTTCTACTTTTCCATGCATTCCAGCGCCTCCCTCTGTTGGTAAGAACAGTATTTCCCGTACACCTGCTTTCATACGGGCGGGAGAGGCGCTATATTTTTTATTGTCTGACCGCTTTCGATGGATTTCTGCCGTGCGGCATGGTATGAATCATAGCATAAAAGACCGGCGCATTTCAGATCGTGATATGTGATCTGAAATGCGCCGGTTTTATGATTCCTGCTATTTACTTACGCCAACTGCGCCTTTGCCATCTCGGTCAGCGTGACAAATGCGGTCTGGTCACTGACCGCCATCTCGGCGAGCATCTTGCGGTTAATCTCCACCCCGGACTTCTTCAGCCCGTTCATGAAGGTGGAATAGTTCATCCCGTTCATTTTGCACGCGGCAGAGATACGGGTGATCCAAAGCTGACGGAAGTCACGCTTTTTGAGCCGTCTGCCGGTATACGCGTAAGTCAGGGATTTCATGACCTGCTCGTTTGCCATCTTAAAATGCTTGCTCTTCGCGCCCCAATAGCCCTTTGCGAGCTTTAGAACTTTATTTCTTCTTTTGCGCGTCATCATCGCGCCTTTGACTCTAGCCATTATGAAAGCCTCCTATGTTTCACAGTTTCAATTCTTATTTGTAGGGGATCATGCGCTTGATCGCCGACTCGTTGGTTTTATCGGCATAAGCCGCGGCGCGGAGGCCTCTTTTGCGCTTGGTATCTTTTCCATGGCCATTGAGCAGATGACTCTTATACGCGTGCGCGCGCTTCACCTTGCCCGACTTTGTCAGCTTAAATCTCTTTTTTGCACCACTGTGTGTTTTCAGTTTCGGCATAATGGTGTAACTCCTTTACTATAATAAATATCTGGTTTGAAGTGCAACACTTAGCACACCCTATGTCTTCTTTACCTCTTTGGCGATCTTGGGTGAGAGGAAAATTGACATATGACGCCCTTCCAGCTTCGGATCCTTGTCCATCGCGGCCTCTTCCGTACACAATTCGGCAAATTTCAGCAAAAGGCCGCGTCCGATATCGGTGTGCGCCATTTCGCGCCCACGAAACCGGACAGTTACTTTTACGCGGTTGCCCTCCGCCAAAAATTTTTGTGCGTTGCGCAGCTTGACGTTGAAATCATTGCTGTCGATGCCCGGTGACATACGAACCTCTTTGATTTCAACAATATGCTGGTTCTTGCGCGCTTCCTTCTCCCGCTTGGTCTGCTCGAACTTAAACTTACCGTAGTCCATAAGCTTGCAGACCGGCGGAACGGCATTCGGCGAAATTTTCACAAGATCCAAATTTTGCTCGTATGCCATATTCAGTGCGTTCTCGGGAGAAACAATGCCAAGCTGCTCTCCATCCTGCGAGACCAGTCGGACTTCCTTGTCACGGATTTCTTCGTTGATTTGATGACCCTTGCTGCTGATACGGAAACACCTCCAATTTTGCCCGCAAAAAAGCGGCTACCGTGTTGGTATCCGCATCACAAAGTAACAATCCGCCCCTGTTCGCAGCGCATCGTAAAACCATGTTAACCTCTGTGCCTTTGGCGGGAGGTGAGGATGGCGGAACCAATCCTTCTTCATTTTGCAAGATGAATTGTATCACAGCCGGCAAGCCTTGTCAAGGCCGAATCAAATCGAATCAAGCAAAATACATATATTCCCATTCACTTCCGAATCCTTTCGCTGCATAGGTCATACAAATCCTGCAAATACTACCGCAAAAGGAGGCGCAAACCTATGAAAGCAACCGGAATCGTCCGAAGAATTGATGACTTAGGACGAGTCGTGATACCAAAAGAAATCCGCCGCACCATGAGAATCCGTGAAGGTGATCCCCTGGAAATCTATACCGACAAGGATGGCGGCGTTATTTTTCGAAAATATTCCCTGATGGGCGGCCTTGTCGACTTTGCCGCTCAAATGTGCGAAACCCTGAATAAAACCACCGGCGAAATCGCAGTAATTACCGACCGTGACAGCTGCATTGCAGCCGTGGGCGCAACGCGGCGCGAGCTGGTGGATAAACGGATATCAAGCGAACTCGAGCAGCTGATGGAGGGCAGACAGATCTATCAGCACAATGCCGGAAACCCGCCCCTGCCGCTGCTTGAGGGCGAGGAAAAGTACCATCTGACCTGCGCGGCACCCATTCTCTCAGAGGGGGATGTGCTCGGCTGCGTGATCTTTGCCGCAACCGACGCCAACGCAAACAGCAATGAAGTGGACTATAAGCTACTGCAGACCATTGCGGGCTTTCTCGGTCGTCAAATGGAGAATTAATACTGATCACTGATTAAATGCTTTAATCAGTGATGCGGCACCTTTGGTGCCGCGCCGCTACGCGGCACGTCTCATAAGCTCCGTACGCGCTCCGCGCTATCAATCGCTATTCAGCGATTGAAACGGAGACTAGTATAACATTCACGCTCCTTCTCAATTGTTCTGTGCATTGAGAAGGAGCGTGGATTGTTTACATAAAATTCAGTTGTCCGGCTCGGGTGGCTTTTCCTCTTCCGATGCGCCGATGTTGCTCAGTCCTTTTTTCTCCAGCCGCTTATTCACCCAGTCGCGCACAATCGCGTAAATCACCGCAAACACGGGTACGCCAAGGAGCATACCGATAAAGCCGAACAGTCCGCCGCCCACAATAATCGCAACGAGCACCCACAGCGGCGAAAGGCCGGTGCTGTCCCCCAGTATTTTGGGCCCCAGTACATTCCCGTCGAATTGTTGCAGCGCCACAATCATAATCAAAAAACGCAGCGCCGCCCACGGGTCGACAATCACCAGAATCATCACGCACGGGATCGCGCCGATGAACGGGCCAAAAAACGGAATGATGTTGGTCACACCGATCACGACGCCAACCAGCACCGGAAACGGAATCCGCAGGATTACGCACAGCGCAAAGCACAGCACCCCGATGATTGCGCTGTCAATGATCTTGCCATTGATAAACCGCAAAAAGATATGGTTTGCGTTGTGGAGGACATCGGAAAACCAGTCCATCTGTTTTTTCGGTATAACGGCATACGAAAGACGCTTCACCTGACGCAGATGCGTCTTTTTGCTCAGGAGCATATAGATGGAGGAAATGATCGCGGTAATTGCCGCAATAAACCAGTTACCCACCGCCATGCCAATATCCACAAGCCTTGGCAGCGCGGTCTTGACCATTTCAGAAGCCTGCTCCATCACATCCTGATAGGTGACGAGCACATCATTGATGCCTTCTTCGTTTTCTATGCCAAATTGATTCATCAAATCCTGCACCAACTGATTTAGGTTATCAAGGTAGTCCGACATATTGTTAATTAAAACCCCGACACGCTCAATGCTCTCCACCACGCTGGGCACAATGGCCAGAATCAAAACCGCAAGTATCAGAACCGCAATGATATACACCGTCAAAATGGAGAGGCCCCGTCCGTATTTCACCCGGTGATATACCTTCCTATAGAAGAAATTGACCGGCGCGTTGAGCAGATAGGCAATGATAAATCCCGCGATGAACGGCCCGATAAGATCCAGTAAAAAGGCAATTTTACTCCAAATAACGCCGAAATTGGACAGCGCCAGATAAAAAGCGATGCCAATGAGTACCACAATCAGGTTGGAACGCGCCGAGCCGCTCAGTTGATACCATTTTTTGTTTTCGTTCAATCGAAAATTCCTTTCTGCCGCATGCATTGCATGTACTTACGAAAAAACCCGGCGAAAGACTTTCTTCCCCTTTTTGATCGTAATCCCTTCTCCCGCAAGGGTTTCCGCGGGGATTTGCAGGGTGATATCCGGCACCTTCTCACCGTCCACTTCCACCCCGCCCTGCTGGACTAAGCGGCGCGCTTCCGCCTTGGAGGGCGTGAGGCCGCACTTTACGAGCAGGTCAAGAATCCCAATCATACCGTCGGTCAAATCCTCTGCCGAGAGCTGTGTTGACGGCATGCTGCTGCGGTCGCCTCCGGTTGCAAAGAGCGCCCGGGCAGCAGCCTGCGCCCGCTCCGCCTCCGCTTGCCCATGCACGAGCGCGGTTAGCTCGAACGCGAGAATTTCCTTCGCTGTGTTGAGCTGGGCACCCTCCCACTGATCCATCTCATCAATCTGCGAAAGGGGCAAAAAGGTGAGCATGCGCAGGCATTTGAGCACGTCCGCGTCATCGATATTGCGCCAATACTGGTAAAAATCGTAGGGCGAGGTCTTTTCCGGATCCAGCCAGACCGCACCGGCCTGCGTTTTCCCCATCTTCTTCCCCTCGGATGTCAGCAGGAGGGTGATGGTCATGCCATAGGCGTCTTCCGCCAGCTTGCGGCGAATGAGCTCTGTACCGCCCAAAATATTCGACCACTGGTCGTCGCCGCCACACTGGAGATTGCAGCCGACTGTCTGGAACATGTGATAAAAGTCATAGCTCTGCATGATCATATAGTTGAATTCCAGAAAGGACAGGCCCTTTTCCATCCGCTGCTTATAGCAATCGGCACGCAGCATATTGTTGACGGAAAAACATGCGCCCACCTCGCGCAGCAGTTCGATATAGTTAAGCTCCAGCAGCCAGTCGGCGTTGTTGAGCATCAGGGCCTTCCCCTCGCCGAAGTCGATAAAGCGGGACATCTGCTTTTTAAAACAGGCACAGTTGTGTTCAATGCGCTCCGTCGTCATCATCTGGCGCATGTCGGTGCGACCGGACGGGTCTCCCACCATCCCCGTGCCGCCGCCGAGCAGGGCGATGGGGCGGTTGCCCGCCATTTGCAGGCGCTTCATGAGCGAGAGCGCCATAAAATGCCCCACATGAAGGGAATCCGCCGTCGGGTCAAAGCCGATGTAAAAGGTCGCCTTCCCTTCATTGATGAGCGCGGCGATCTCCTCCTCGTCGGTCACCTGCGCAATCAGTCCGCGCGCCTTAAGTTCCTCGTAGGTCGTCATATGTTACTGAATCCTTTCGTCTTTCGTATCATTGCTTCTTGTATCCCGCCGCCGCGTCGAGCATTTCCCCGGCGCTCTCCAGCGCGGCGGATGTAATATGGGTGCCTGCCGAGAGGCGGGCAAGCTCAGCCTGCCGGGCAGCTCTGCCCAGACGGCTGACGGCAGTAAAGGTTCTGCCATCCTGTTCGCCCTTCCGGACGGAAAAATGGACGTCCGCCATCGCGGCAATTTGCGGGAGATGGGTCACGCAGAGCACCTGCTTCCCGCGCGCGACATCCGCCATCTTTTCGCCCACCTTCTGCGCGGCTCTGCCGGAAACGCCGGTGTCCACCTCGTCAAAGACCATGGTGCTCACGAGCTCATTTTCCGCCAGCACGTTCTTGATCGCGAGCATGATACGCGCAAGCTCGCCGCCGGAGGCAATTTTGTGGATGGAGCGGAGCGCCTCCCCCGTATTTGCTGACATGAGAAAGGACACATCGTCCATCCCGGTCGCGTCCATGAGGTGCCCCCCCTCTTTCGGCAGGATTCGTGTCTCGAAGCGGACATTCGGCATGTCCAGCTGCCTGAGCTCCTCCCGCACACGCGCATCAAGCTTCTTGCCCGCGGCGCATCGCGCTTGGGTCAGCGCGGCACCAGCCCGGTTCGCCTGTGCAAGGGCGTCCGCCCGCTTCTGCTCCAGTCCCGCCAGGGCGTCACCGGCATATTCGATGCGGTCAAGCTCTTCCTTGCATTTTTCGAGATAGGAGAGCATCTCCTCCGTGGTGCTGCCGTATTTTTTATGCAGGCGGTACAGCACGTCGAGCCGCTCCTCCAGCCGGTCGAGCTCCCCCGGCTCAAAATCCATACTGTACTGCAAATCACGCAGCCGCTCCGCTACATCCTCTGCGCCGCAGCGTAAATCCGCAAGCTGGGCCGCAAGCTCCGCGAGTTCCTCTCCCGTATCGGAGATATCCTGCATGGCCCGCTGGGCGGCTCCCACCTGGCTGAGGGCCCCCGCTGCATCCTCATCGCCAAGCAGGGCAAAATGCGCGCGCGCAACGGCGTCTGTGATGCGCTCTGCATTGCGCAGGATGTTCCGCCGCTCCAGCAGCGCTTCCTCCTCGCCCGCTTTGAGCGCCGCGCCCTCCAGCTCATCAATCTGGAAGCGCAGGGTGTCCATCCGGCGTGATTGCTCCGCTTCATCCATGGAGAGCGATTCTATTTCCCGGGAAATCTCACCGAGTGTCCAATAGCAGTCCGCATAGCCGGATGCCGCCGCCTCCACCCCGCCGAACTGGTCGAGATAGGACAGGTGTGTGCGCTCATCCAAAAGTCGCTGTCCGTCGTGCTGCCCATGGATATCCAGCAACTGCTCACCCAGCGCGCGCAGCTGTGTTACCGTGACGGCGCGCCCGTTGACGCGGCAGCTGCTTTTCCCGTCCGATTGTATCTCCCGCCGGATGATCAGATTGCCCTCCTCGTCGGGAGATAGTCCGTTTTCCGCAAACCACGGCAGATCGGGGAGGTCGCAGAAGATCGCCTCCACACACGCGCGCGCCGCACCCGTGCGGATCATCTCACGGCTCGTCCGCCCGCCGATGACGGCACCAATCGCGTCAATGACAATAGATTTCCCCGCACCTGTCTCACCGGTCAGCACGTTGAATCCGCCCTCAAACGCAATATCGGCCAAGGCAATCACCGCTATATTCTCTATATGAAGCAGGCGCAGCATATAGACATTCCTCCACTCAAAATACGCAAGTTTTTAGAATTTGCTCTAATCCAGCATTTGCCGGATATCGCCGCAGAATGCGAGCGCCGCCTCGTTTGTGCGCATAATCAAAATTGCGGTGTCGTCGCCCGCGAGGCTCCCCACAATGCCGTCAATTTCCATGCCGTCGATGGCCGCGCATGCCGCAGGGGCGAGGCCGGGCATGGTTTTGACCACAACAATGTTCTGCGCTAAGTCGAAGGAGGTGATCCCCTCTTTGAAGATGGTGCGCAGGCGATCGGAGTAATTGCGCAACGCCCTGCGCTCGCTGACCACATAGCGGTACACACCGTGGCTTCCCAGCTCTTTGACCAGGTTCATCTGCTTAATATCGCGTGATATTGTCGCCTGCGTGGCACGGAAGCCCCTCTGCTCCAGTGCGTGGAGCAATTCCTCCTGCGTTTCGATATCCTGCTGTGTAATGATCTGCGATATCTCCTGTTGCCGGTTTGCCTTCACGCTACGCCGCCTCCTCCCAATTTTACTCTGAGCACCTCATAAAACGTGCGGTCTGTGATTTTGACCAGCTTCGTGCTCGCGCGCGAACGACGAATTTCGACGGCGTCGCCGCTGCTGAGCTTGAACGCCCTTCCGCCGTCTACCGACAGAAAACCGGTTTTCCGGGTATTGGCCGCTGTCTTCACCGTGACGATGCGGTCCCGCCCGAGTACCATGGGGCGCGCGTTGAGAATATGGGCGCAGATCGGCGTGACAAGGATATTGCGCGCCGTCGGCTCCACAATCGGCCCGCCCGCCGCCATGGAGTAGCCGGTGGAACCCGTCGGGGTACTCACAATCACCCCGTCGCCTGATATTTTGGTGGTCAGCGTTTTGTCGCTGAATACTTCCAGGTCAATGATCCGCGCGATGGCGCCTTTCGTAACGGCGGCGTCGTTGAGCGCGATATCGCGGAAGATAATGCGCCCGTCCCGCCGCACCGCGACATCGAGCATCATGCGCGATTCCGTTGTGTACTTCCCCGCCGCGATTTTTGAGAGCAGCGGCAACTCGCTCTGCTCGAGCTCCGCCATGAATCCCATACTGCCGAGATTGACGCCGAGGATGGGCACACCATACGCATTGGCATCCTTTGCCGCGTGGAGTATGGTGCCATCCCCGCCAAAGCAAACCAGCATATCCGCCTGTGGGAGCTCCTGTTGAATCTCCTTAAATTCCAGATGTTTGATGTTGTCCGGATAGGATTCCTCCATCACAAAGGGCAGGCAAAAAACTGTCTCAACGCCGACATTGCGCAAAATGCGGTCGGCTGCCTGCACAGCCTTCAGACCTTTGTCCCTGTATGGGTTTGGGCTAAGCACCACTTTCACTGACCGTTTTCCTCCCATGTACTGTGGGATAGCGACACCACCGCGTCTAAATCTTCCCCGCAGGGAACCCCGCCCCCCGCCATGATATAACCCAGATACTCAATATTCCCCTCCGGTCCTTTGACGGGTGAATGGGTCACGCCTTTGACCGAAAAATCAGCCTCCGCCGCGTGCTCCAAAAAGCCGCGCAACACCGCGAGATGTACCGTCGGATCACGCACAACGCCTTTTTTTCCGACCTTGTCCCGTCCCGCCTCAAACTGTGGCTTGACCAGACAGACACCCGCCCCACCGGCGCGCAGGAGCGCACGCATGGCGGGCAAAATGAGTTTTAATGATATAAATGAGACGTCCACACTGAAAAAATCCAGCGGCTCTGGAATCTGCTCCCGCGTCAGATAGCGGGCGTTGGTGCGCTCCATGCACACGACGCGGCTGTCCTGACGCAGTGACCACGCAAACTGGCCGTAGCCGACGTCAACGGCATAGACCTTCTGTGCGCCATGCTGCAGCATGCAGTCGGTAAATCCCCCTGTGGACGCCCCAATATCCGCGCACACGTTGCCGGATAAGGAAATAGGGAACTGCTCCAGTGCTTTTTCCAGCTTGAGTCCGCCGCGACTGACGTAGCGCAATCCCTGCCCGCGCACCTCGATTGGCAGCTCCTCAGAAAGCATGGTGCCTGCCTTGTCTGATTTTTGACCGTTGACATAGACCTGCCCGCTCATAATCACGGCTTGCGCGCGCTGCCGCGTTTCGCACAGGCCGCGCTCACACAGCAGGACATCCAGCCGTTTCTTCACCATGCCCGCAAACCTCCAGCGCTTTTTTATACAGGCTCTCCCCGTCGAGCGCGCAGAGCTTGCGCAGTTCCGACACCTTCCCCTGCGTGACAAATTGATCGCCTAAATTGCACAGCGCGAGGCCGGACAGCGAAATCTGGTGCTCTGCAACCGCCGCGGCAATCCGACCGCCCACACAGCCGGCCGCCACAACCTCCTCCGCAACCAGAATCCGCCCCGTTTTTTCGGCGGAGCGCAGCACCGCCGTCAGATCGAGCGGCGCAATCCGGTTGAGCTTGATGACTTCCGCGCGGATGCCGTGCTCTGTGAGGAGCTTTGCGCATATCAGCAGCTCGCCAATCATCGTCCCGTAGCCGAGGAGTGTAATGTCCTTTCCCCTACGCAACGTGGCGGTGCTCTCCAGTCCTGCGTCCGCCGTGTATTCTCCCTCCCCACCGCGCGGATAGCGCACCGCAACAGGGCCGGAAATGCCATAGAGCGCATGGCGCATCATGGTGCGCAGCTCGGCAAAGTTCGAGGGGCACAAAATGGTCATCCCAAGTACGGAGCTGAGAAAGGCTACATCAAACACGCCGTGGTGTGTCTCGCCGTCGTCGCCGACAAGCCCCGCGCGGTCGACGCCGAATACCACGTGCAGGTTTTGAATGGATACGTCGTGAATCAGCATATCGTAGGCGCGTTGCAGGAAGGAGGAATAGACCGCGAAAACCGGGATCAGTCCCTGTTTTGCCATCCCCGCCGCCATGCTGACCGCGTGCCCTTCGGCAATGCCAACATCAAAAAACCGCTCTGGAAACCGCCTGCGGAACTCCGCGAGTCCTGTTCCGTCCTCCATCGCGGCGGTAATGGCACAGACACGGCGGTCCTCCGCCGCCTCCTCGCACATCACTTCACCAAACGTATGTGAGAAATTGGCGCTTGTCGTCGCGCGCGGCGCGCCGGTCTCGACAGAAAAGGCACCGACGCCGTGATATTGATCCGGATTTTTTTCAGCCGGGAGATAGCCCTTCCCCTTTGTGGTGTGGATATGAAGCAGAACCGGGCATTTGCGCTCCTTCGCATCACGCAACAGCTTGGTCAACTGGGCGACATCGTGCCCGTCCACCGGCCCCATATAGTGAAAGCCCATATCCTCAAACATACTGCACGGCAGGAGCGTCCCCTTGATCGCCTTTTTGATATCGTGGGTAATCCGGTAAATGGCCCTTCCGAGGAAGGTTGCCTTCATAAACCTGCGGTAGAACTTCTTAAAACGCAGATACTGCGGCTGCAGGCGCTGCTGCGCGAGGTGCTGCGCGATCCCGCCCACGCTTTTGGTGATGGACATGCCGTTGTCGTTGAGGATGACAATCAACGGCTCCTCGCTGTTGCCCGCATCGGAGAGTCCTTCATAGGCAAGACCGCCGGAAAGCGCACCGTCACCGATGAGGGCGAGCACGCTGTAGTCCTCCTCAAGCAGGGTTCTGGCATGCGCCATACCGGTTGCAACGGAGATGGAGTTGGACGCATGCCCCGCAATAAACGCGTCGCAGTCGCTCTCATTCGGCTTCGGGAAGCCGGAAATACCGCCGAAGGCGCGCAGTGTGTCCATCAGCGGGCCCCGACCGGTTAAAATTTTATGGGCATAGCACTGGTGCCCCACATCAAAAACAAGCCGGTCTTTTCCGGTGTCAAATACGCGGTGGATGGCAACCGTAATCTCCACCGCGCCCAAATTGGACGCCAGATGCCCGCCAGTATGTGCAACCGAGTGAATAATACGCTCGCGCAGCGTCTGGCAAAGCGCCTCCGCCTCTCCATCCGTAATGCTTTTAATATCCATAGCTCCTTTTTCCAGAGAAAAAATAGCAAACACCCCCGTTGTGTCCAAGCCTAGTCTATCCTATTATATATGATAACCTATTTCACGCAATATTTCCAGTAGAATCAGCGTTTTTTCAGGCAAGTAAGCGCAATCCGAACGCACCGATCAAAACACCCAGCACCGCGCCCGCCAAAACCTGCAGCGGTGTGTGGCCCAAAAGCTCCTTGAGCTCATTTGCAAAAATCTCCGGTTTCATCTTGCCCCAGTTCTGCATCATATAGTTGAGCACGCGCGCCTGCTCCCCCGCCGCCTTGCGGACATGGGATGCGTCATACATGACAATGATGGCGAACACCGCCGAAAGCGCGAACAGCGGCGACGACCAGCCGTACTGAAATCCCACCGCGGTGGCACAGGCTGTTACGAGCGACGAATGGGAGCTTGGCATTCCGCCGCCGGTCCACAAATACCGCCAGACAACCTTGTGCTGCACCAGCAGTACAATCAGAAATTTCAATACCTGCGCCACAACCCAGGAACCGACAGACAGTGTCAGGGTTACATTGGCAGTCAGTATTTCCCACACATATTTCAAAGCTCTTTTCCCCGTTCTTTCTTATTATGCTCTAATGATCCCTCTGACCCAGCATATCTGCCATGCCCACAAGAAAATCTGTGGGCGCAGGCAGCGCCGGGAGCGCCTGCTTTGCTTGCTCGGTATACCGCATGACAAGGTCGTTGCAGGCCTCCGGCCCGAGCAGGGTATAAAAGGTATGCTTTCCATTCCGCTCGTCGGACCCGGCGCTCTTACCCAACGCGTCGTCGGACGCGGTGGCATCCAGAATATCATCCCGTATTTGAAATGCCATACCCAGATGGGACGCGTATGCCGTCGCGGCGAGATACGCAGGACTGTCCGTCGTCCCCTCCGCCGCAAGTACGCCGAGGCGGCAGGCCGCCACCAACAGCGCCGCGGTTTTTTTATCGTGTATCATGCGCAGGTCGTCCTGCGTAAGCGCATGCCCCTCCAATGCCATATCCAGATACTGCCCGCCGCACATGCCGCACGCCCCAGCCGCCTCCGCCAGCGCGCCACAGGCCGCCGCACGGCTTTCCGGCGAGCAGGCCGCACGCGCAATCTGCCCAAAGGCTTCGGCCTGCAGCGCGTCACCGGCCAAAACGGCGGTACATTCCCCGTACACCACATGGCACGTCGGCTTGCCCCGGCGCAGTACATCGTCGTCCATGCACGGCAGATCGTCGTGGATGAGAGAATACGTGTGCAGCATCTCAACCGCGCATGCGTAGGGGAGCGCCCGCTCCGGCGCCCCCCCGGCGGCACGGCAGAATGCCATTGTCAGAACAGGGCGGATGCGTTTCCCGCCGGCGAGCAGGCTATACCGCATCGCGTCAAGCAACCGCTCCTGCGGGCAAGATTCTTTTAGCCGCCCCTGCAGGGTCCCCTGTATCATACCCAAATAATCCTCATATTGCAAGGAAAAAGCTGAATTATCCCTCATCAAACGGGACCTCCGCCGCCGCTTTTTCATCTGTGATCAGGAGCTTCTGGACCTTCTGCTCCGCCTTGTCGAGCAGACCGGAACAGCCCTGAATCAGCTTGGTCCCCTCGTCAAAAAGCGCAATCGACTCCTCCAGCTTCGCGTCCCCCCGCTCCAGCAGCGAGACGATCTCCTCGATACGGTGCATGGACTCTTCAAAATTCTTCTTTTTTTCCGCCATATGAATCTACTCCTTCCGCGCAAATCAGCATGTTTTTACTTCACATAAAATATCCCCGTCCGTGACGGTCACACGCACCGCGTCGCCGGGCGCTGTCTCTTGCCGGCTGCGAACAACCGTGCCGTCCAGCTTCCGCGTAATGGCATAGCCGCGCCCGAGCACCTTGAGCGGGCTCATGGCATCGAGCGACGCGCACAGGCGGGCAAAGCGCTCCCGCTCCTTGCTGAGCGTCAGGCGCAGGGCACCGAGCGTTTTTCCCTGCAGATAGTCAAGCTCCATCCGCCGCTCCTCCAGATACCGCATCGGGTTTTGCAGCAGCCGATGATTGGACGCCGCAGTCAGCCTGACACGCGCACGACTCAGGCACGACGCGGTTTGCTGCGTCATCACCCGTGTAGCCTGCTCCAGACGGTGATACAGCTCATTCTGATCCGGCACCGCAAGCTCCGCCGCGTTCGAGGGCGTCGCCGCGCGCAAGTCTGCCACATAATCAGCAATCGTCACATCCGGCTCGTGCCCGACCGCGGAAATCACGGGAATGGGACAGTGATAGATGGCGCGCGCCACCGGCTCCTCGTTAAACGCCCACAAATCCTCCATAGAGCCACCGCCCCGCCCCGTGATGATGAGGTCGGCGGCGTGGTTTTCGCCCAGCCACGTCAGCGCGGCAGAGATTTCGCCCGCCGCCTCCGCGCCCTGTACGCGCACCGGCACCACCAGCACCTCGGAAAGGGGCCAGCGCACCCCTAAAATGCGAATCATATCCCGCACCGCCGCCCCCACAGGAGAGGTGACAAGCGCAATCCGCGCCGGGAATGGCGGAAGGGCTTTTTTGTGCGCGGGGTCAAACAGGCCCTCTCGTTGCAGCTTTTCCTTCTGCTGCTCAAACGCGACATGCAGCTCACCCGCGCCGTCGGGGCTGAGGTGGCTGCAATAGAGCTGGTACTGCCCGTCCCGCGGGAAGGAGGAGATTCTGCCGTACACGACCACCTTCATCCCGTTTTCGGGCTGAAAACGCAGCGACGCCGCCTCACGCCGAAAGAGCACGCAACGCATCGTCCCCTCCGCATCCTTGAGGGAAAAATAGTGGTGGCCGGACGGATAGCATTTATAGTTTGAAATCTCGCCGCGGACAAAGAGTCCGCTCAAAAGCGGGTCACCGTCCAGCACAGATTTAATGTATTGGTTCACTTGGCTGACGCTGAATACCTGACTCGGCTGCTCCATATCAGGCGCCCCCCTTTCTGTTCCGGTAAGCCAAAATAGCAGCCCCCATCGCGTTGTCCGTCGCAAATTCCGGCACGGCAAAGAGGACCTCCTCCAACCCTGCGCGCAGCACATGGCTCGACGCGACCCCGCCGGAGCAGACCACCGGCAGCGCCGGATACAACGCGCGTGCCTCGTCGGTCACTCGGCTGATCACGCCGCACACGGTCGCAAGGACAAACGTGGCAATGCGCGTGTGCGGCACGCCCTGCTTGCACATCTCCCCCACCTTGTTCTCCATGCCGGAGAGAGAAAAGGTAAGCCCGTCAATTTTGACCGGATAAGCCTGCGTGTCGCATATTTCCGCAAGCGCATCAAGCGCCTTCCCCGCCGGAAACGGCAGGCCGAGCAGTTTCCCGGTGCGGTCGATGAGCTGTCCGGCCGAAATATCCGTGCTGCCGCCCAATATTTCAGCATACAGCTCAGGCCCCCGCGGCGTAACGAGGAGCAGTTCGGTCGTGCCGCCCGACAGATGCCATGCGAGGTGCGGCGTCTCGAGCAGATCCATCCGGCCTGCCGACCACGCGGCGGCGGCGATGTGCCCCTGTTGGTGGGAAACGGGGTAAAAAGGCACGTCCAGCGCGTCGGCAAGGGCGCGGCCCATACTCTCGCCGGGCAGAAAGCACGGCATATAGGAGCCCTCCACCTGCCTTGGCCGCGTGGAGGCGGCGACCGCTGTAATAGAATGAAGCAGGCCCTTTTCGCGCAACGCCGCAAACAGCGCCGGCAATTGCCTGACGTGCTGAAAAAGCGCGTCGCTCTGCCGCAGGCCCAGCTCCCCTTCCCGCACCCGCAGCATGCTGCCGATATTTTCACCCCCCACACCGTCAAACACAGCGACGGAGGTGGTGTAATTGCTGGTGTCAATTCCGAGTGCGGGCATTTTATTCTTCTTCCTCCGGCGGTGGGCTCGGCGGCCGGGAATCCCCCGCACGCTCTGCCGACAGCTCACCGCGGACAAAGGCCCCCAAAAGACCGTTGACAAACGAGACTGTCTCGTCCGGCTCATAGCGTTTGGCAATTTCCACCGCCTCGTTAATCGCCACCGCGGGGGGGATGTCCTGCATATAGAGCGCTTCATACATGGCAACGCGAATGATCGCAAGCGCTACGCCGGAGATCCGTGAAATATTCCAGCCGACTGCGTACTTCGAGATATAGCCGTCCAACTCGGGAAAGTGCTCGTAGATGCCCTGAACCAGCTCAGTAATATACGCGCGCTGATTGCCCTCAGGAAAATCCTCATAAATGGGTGTTTCTTCCGAAAACGCCTTGAATACATCTCTGCTCAGCGCATGCGTCAGGAACTCCTCCGCTGTTTCTCCGCAAATATTCAGTTGAAAAATCATGTGCATCGAAACTTCGCGCGCATTTGTTCTGGTCATAGCGATTCCTCCATTGCAAGTCCGCCCGCCATTTTTTTCGATTTTATACAGATTGCATTATACACTATATATGCATAAAAAGAAAACCTTTTTCTTCATTTGTTTTTCCTGCCGCGCGATTTGACTTTTTTGCCCGCTATGATATAATGCAAACAATACCATTTGCTGTTATCAACGGCGAACCGGAAAGGAATGGTCACAGGAATGACCGCCATTGTTACCGATGTAAAATACCGGATGTCCGTGGCGCTCCTGCGTGATCTGGTCGGTATGGGCGTGCGGGTAATCGCGTGTGAGCGGGAGAAATCCGGCACCCCGCCGCTGGGCTTTGCTGTATCCGGTATCGCGGAGACCCATCTTCTGCCGGACGATGACTACGCCGGTGCGCTTTTGCGGCTCTGCCGCGAG
Source organism: Oscillospiraceae bacterium (assembly GCA_021201735.1). Taxonomy (GTDB): domain Bacteria; phylum Bacillota; class Clostridia; order Oscillospirales; family Oscillospiraceae; genus JAJQEJ01. Next base: position 16,242 of record JAJQEJ010000048.1, read on the forward strand.
ACAGCGCGGCGTGACGGCATGCGCCCCGCGCTCCTGCCGGTCGGCAGAGAGACCATGCTGCTGCTCGCGCACCCGGAACAACGCGCCGCGTTCGCCCCATACTGCGGGCTCCTGCTCGCCGATGTGGAAACCCTCGCCCGCCTGAATGACAAGGCGGCGGTGGCAGAACTTGCGCGCAGTCTCTCCATCCCCGTGCCGGAGGCGTGGACGCGCGCGGACGGGGAACCGGTCGCCGATTTTTCACGGCGCGTCCCGTGCCCTGTTGTTGTGAAGCCCTCCTGTGGGGAGGCGCTCGGGCTGCACGCGGCAGAGCGGTATGCCATCTGCCGTGACGCGGAAACCCTGCACGTGCGCTTTACGCATTTTCAAAAATTGGACGGGCTGGACCCCATTGTGCAGACATGGCTCCCCGGCGCTGGCATGGGCTGCAGTGTGCTCGCGCAGGACGGCGATGTTGTGACCGGTATGTCCCACATCCGTGTGCGGGAATATCCGATATCCGGCGGCCCCTCCAGCTGCTGCCGCGCAATTCATAGCGACACACTGGAAACATGGACGGCAGCGCTGGCAAAGGAGAGTGGCCTGAACGGGCTCATGATGGCGGAATATAAATGTGACGCAAACGGCAACCCGCGGCTGCTGGAGATCAATCCGCGTGTCTGGGGCAGCTTCCCGCTCACGCGGGTCAGCGGCAGTGCAATGGGCCGCAACTGGTTCCGGCTGGCGTGGAACCTGGGGAATCCCGAACAGCCGCCGCTCGTGCCGGAACACGGCGCGTACAGGGAGCGGACCATGTGCTTCTTCCCCACCGACCTGCTTGCCGGACTTGGGTATCTGCGCCGCCACCATGACGGGGATTTTCGCCGCGCGCTGGGCGCTGTGGGCTGTTTTTTTGCGCCGTCTGTCAAAGACGGCCTCTGGAAATGGGGCGACCGGCGGCCCGCGATCATCTACTATAAAAGTCTTCTAAAGCGGGGTTGCCAAAATGAAAATTGATCTGCATGTACATACCAACCGCTCCTTTGACGGGCGCGCTTCACTGGAGGCGCTCTCCGCCCGCGCGGCGCTCATTGGGCTCGAAGGCCTCTGTATCAGCGACCACAACCTCTGCAGCCTCATGGAGCCACTGCGCCGTGACGGCGTGATGCTCTACCCGTGCACGGAGGTCTCCACCACGCGCGGGCATATTACGGGCCTGTTTCTGGAGGCTCCGCTGGATTACCCCGCCCTGATTGCAAACGGCCTACCCACGCCGGAGGATGCCATTGCCGAAATCCATCGCTGCGGGGGAGCCGCGGTGCTGGCGCATCCCTTTGCCTCGGGCGACCCGGGTTGGGAGGACGCTGCAAAATTGGCGGACGGCGCGGAGGCTGTCAACGCGCGCGCCGACATGAAAAATCCCAGTGCGAACCGGCAGGCCGCCGATTTTGCCGCGCTGCATGCACTTGCGGCCATTGGCGGCAGTGACGCGCACAGCGTCAAAGAGCTTGGCAACGCGTATACCGTCTTCCCGGATACCTGTCAAAGGGACTACATGCCTTCCCTGCGCGCCGCCATAAAAGCGCGCGCGGTGTCGCCCGTCTCCGTCGCCGAGACCACATGGCGGAGCAAGGGCGCGTCCCAATTTGCGGCGGCCATGCGCTCGCGCAGTGCCAAACGCATCGGAAAAGGGGTTTTATACCTCGGCTACTGTACCTGGCGCGACTTGCGAAACTACAAATAAGGAAGGAAACAGGTGAGCGTATGTCACTGATGACAAAAGGGATCGGCTTTGTCAAAAAGGCCAAGCACGCACGCAGCGAGCGGCAGGAGGCGCTGCAAAACGCGGTACTCAGCCCAGTGCGCCGCATTGAGCGCGTCGCCACAAAAGAGCGCATCTGTGCTATGACCTTTGATGACGGCCCCTGCCGCCTGCCCCCCTCCAATGACCCAAATGGCGCGCCTCTAACGGTTCAGCTTGTGGAGATTCTGGAGCAGCACGGGGCGAAGGGCACCTTTGATGTGGTGGGCGACACCTCGAATAACTACCCGGACGAGGCCGGAAAAAACGGCGGTGCTACATGGGGCGGCAAGCGGTATGACCACTATCCCGACATTCACAAGGACAGCGAGGGCGGTGTGCTCCACTGCCTGAATATTGCCCGCCGCATTTTGGAGGGCGGGCATGAGCTGACCAATCACACCTACTCGCACGTGCTCTTTGGCCGCAAAAATCTGGTGTACGGCAGCCGCAGCCATTTTACGAAGCTCGAACAGGTCACCGAGGACATTCAAAAGCTCCACGCGCTGGTGCAAAAAGAGCTTGGCTGTGAGATGACCCTCTCCCGCCCGCCGCACTACGTCGACCAGATTGAGCCGGGCATCAGCAGCTACGATGCCTACGCCCTCACCGGATACCAGTATATGGCCGCGAGCTTTGACGGCGCGGGCTGGCTCCCCCTTTCCAGCTACGAGGACGAGGTGAAGGCGGTCTGGCAGCCCACGGCGACACAGCTCGCTGCAAATCCTGATTATTTCTGTGGGCAGATCATCTTTCATAAGGACGGCTTTAACATGGCGCGCCGCACACCCGTGGCCGACGGGCTGCCCCTGCAGCTTGCGGAGCTGACGCGGCACGGATACCGCGTTGTGACCGTTTCAGAATTGCTCCGTCACTCCACGTTCCGGGACGTGGAGGCGCAGCATCCGGCGGCACAGGCGGCGCGGACGCTGCTCGACGCAGGCTGGTGCGTCGCCTTCCGGGACAACACCATCCGCCCGGAGACCGTACTCACCCGGGGATCGCTTGCCATGATGGCATATGGCTGCTACGCCGCTCAGTCTCAGGTTGACGGGGTGCGCAGCGGCAAAGCGGCGTACTGTTCGGATGTACCGCGGCAGCACCCCTATTGCGCCGCGATTGAGATGGCGGGAAACGCGGGCGCGCTCTCGGCGGAGGGCGGCCGCTTCTCCCCTGACCGTCCCGTGACGGAGCAGGAGATGCGCCAGTTTTGTCAGGTTTACTTCCAGCAAGAGGACGCCCCGGTCGGCAGCGCCCCCTATACGCATGGGACAGCTCTTCTACTGTTGGCATCCTTATGATAAAGCACCGGGACGGTAACGCAATCGCGCGTTGCCGTCCCGGTGTTATTGCGATTTGATTTCACGGGCGACCAGCACAAAGCGCCCGTCCGTCGCGTGGTAGGCACAGGTCGCAAGGGTCAAAAAGCGGTCACCATAGGAGAGCGGATCGTCCGTCGGCAGGGCATAGAGTGAATAACGCTCCAGCGCGTCGGCAAAGGAATCAAACGCGGCCTCCTCTGCAAAATCGACCTGATCATGCCAAAAGAGGTAGGTTCCCTCGTCATGCGCGACGGTGGGAAACGCGGCGACGATCTCATATCGGCGCACGCCGTCGGCGGTGGCAAGGTAGACGTTCCGGTGCGCCTGAAAGAACTCCGCATCTTTGAATTGCAGCAAATCCGCAAACATCGTCCCCGACTTCATGTTATGTCCGTACACGATAATCTCGTCGGAGTCCAAGCTGCACCGCATATCCATAAATGGTGTGCCGCTCAGCGAGTAATCTCTGTTAAAATTCTTGCGCAGGTAGAACTGTTCGCTCTCCGGCGTCTGCATAACCGGATAGTTGATGCGGGTATCCTCCACGTAGACCCACGCGGCGGTATCGCTGTTTTTCTCCCGCAGGGCGGACACAGACGGCAGGGCATAGGTATCCCCCGTTTCGCCGGTGATCGTTTCCCCGGCGGCGGACGTGCGCAACTCCTGAAACACACCCTCCGCCGCCGCGCTTGTCTTCTGATAGTCCCACAGCCGCCACGTAGTCAGCGCGGCGATGGCGAGCAATACGATTGCCACGGCTACACGTATCTTTCTGGCCATATTGGGCGCGCGCTATTCCCGCTTGCCCGGCTTCTTCACAAGAAGCAGCACGCAGGCGCCTGCCACGCAGGCGACGATGATGACAAACCATACGGCAAGCGGGGTCTCGTCACCGGTCTGCGGGAGGGGGTTCCCGCTGCTGTCCTGGTATGTCAAATCGGACAGAGGTACTGCCTCGTTCGGTATGACGGTGATCACGCCGTCCCCGTCGTACACAATGGTATCCGAAGGCGTTGCCTCTGTATCTGGGTTGTTGGAATCCGGCGCAAAGGAGCCCCCGCCCAGCGGAACGGTTTCACTCGGAACGTCAATCAGCGTCTCGGTCTCCGGCGTATCTGTACTGCCGCCGCTGTCAGAGGCGCTTGGGGAAGCGGACGACGAACTGCCGCCGGTAGGTTTGTCGCTGTTGCGGGCGGTAGGTGTATCGCTGCTGCCGGGGGTAGGCGTATCGGTGCTGCCGCCGTCTGTAGAGACCTTTGGCGCAACATACATGGTGTAATACCACACACCGTCATCTGCATTCAAATGGGGCACACTGAGGATGACCGAGGTCATCGTAATCCTGTTGCCGCCCGTAGCGTCGAGAATCAGGATATACGCGCCAAGCGCCACGCCGGTAAATGACGCCTTCCCGTCCGTCCCGGTCACCGCCTGGGCATACGGAGCGATACCCTGATCGCCGATGCATTCCACAATGGCCGCGGTTGCGGCTCTCTTACCGGCGTTGTCCATCGAGGTAAAATACGACTGCAAATCCACCTGCGTCGCGGCAAGCGCCGCGTCAAGGGTATATACCGCGTCTGACGCACCGGTGCCGCTGGTGATATCACCAATTCTATAGAGCCCCAGTGTCACGTTTGACTGCGCCGTGCCGCCGGTATTCTCCAGCGTGATGATCAGGTTCCCTGTCAGGCTCTCGTTAAATGCAGACGGCACAGAAAGCACAGCCAAAATCATTGCCACAACCATTCCCATGGCACATGCCCGTTTTAGATAGCGCTTCAAGCAGCCCCACTCCTTCCAGTAAAACATGTTATTTCTCTTTTCTGCGAGTCACGCGGCGTGTCACAAGCACGACGACCACAACCACCACGATGGCGACCGGAATGGCGACGGCAAGGCGGTAAATGACCAGGCGCTGCGCGGCGGCGGCTGTACGCTCCGCCGCGAGCTCCGGCGAATTATCTACCCGGTGCCCTCTGACCAGCAGGCGGTGCGAGTTGACGCCGTAGGGCGTGCAGGTGACCAGTGTCATATAGTCCATCTCTTGGTCAATGGCAAGCGCCCCCAACTCCGCAGGCTCGACCACGAGAATTTGATCGACCTCATAGGTCAATGTCTCATTGAGTACATGCACCTGAAACAGGTCGCCCGCCGCCAGTTGGTCGAGATCGGTCAGCAGCTCGGCCGCAGGCAGGCCCGTGTGCCCGGAAACGACGCAGTGCGTACCCACGCCGCCGACCGGCAGGGAGGTCTGCGGCAGATGCCCGATGCCCGTCTGGAGCACTGTCTCACCTGCGCCGTGATAGACAGGCAGTGTGACATTGATTTTGGGGATATCGAGATACCCCATAACCGCGCTGCCGTTTACACTGAGCAGGCTCTGGTAAACCGGGTCGGCCGACGCCTCCTCCTCCGTGACGCTGAAATCATTGAACTTATGCGCCGCATTATACGCCTGCGCATCCGCAAGTATCTGCGCGTACTCCTCCTCACGCAGGTTCCCGACCTCACCACGGTAATCCGTGATCACGCGGGACTGATTGCGCTCGTTGACGAGGTTGCTGATCGTCGGGTACAGGAGCACGGAGAGGCCAACCAAAAAGATCAGTATGACAATGATTGTCGGCACATGCTTTTTCATTGGCTTCTCCTTACATCTGTAGTATCTTCCCCATCCGCCCCGGCCTGCGGCGCAGGCCGGGGAAAACGGGTTCCCGCTATGTAAGCTTCTGATTCAGGATTACGCGCGGCGTCTGCGGATCACCACATACGCGCTTGCCGCACCGGCAATCACAATGATCCCGACTACGGTGAAGATCACAGTGCCCATGCCGCCGGTGGAGGGAAGCTCAATGCCTTTGTTGTTTGCAACCGTCAACAGATTGTACACGCCGGTGGATCCTTCTTCCAGTACTGTCCCGTCGGAAAGCGTGAATGTAACAGTATCATAGTCATCCCCAGCCGTATTCAGCGTATGCGTAATGGTGATCTCTATCGCGTCCGCTAAGAGATTGTAGCCTGCGGGTGCCGTGATCTCCTTCAGATAATATGTACCCGCGTCCAGGCCCTGGAAGGAAAGATATCCGTCTGTGTCAGAGGTCACGTTTTCAATCACCGGATCTGTGCAGGCCGCATCACGGTACAGGCTGAACACCGCGCCTTCGAGTCCTACCGTGTCGTCGTCAGCATCCACTTTGCTGATTTGCAGCTCGTAGGTATAGACAAGGACTTCATCGTCATCCGTACCGTATTCCGAACTATCATCCGGGTCATTGCTGTATGTCAGCGTAACCTCGTTTGTGTTTGCTTCATCGTATAGCGCCGCATCTTCGGTCAGCTCCGCCGTAAATTCAATGACAATGACTGTCGAGGCATTGACCAAAACAGAGTTTCCGAAATCATCGTAAAGTTGATTCAGGTCGGCAAACGTAACGGTGAAGCTGTTCGTCGTGGCGTCATAAGCAACCGTGTAATTTGTCGCGCCGCTTGTATCTTCGCTGAGGATGGTATCCGTTGTTACTCCACTGCTATCCGTAGTCGAGACAGTCACTTGTACATCATCGTTAAAACTCAAGCCAGCGGACATACTGTCCTCAAACTGATAATAATACGTTGTATACGCATCAAAGTAGCTGCTCACCGTACCGGTCAACCGAAAGTAGACGTCATCCCCAATTTCATAGTCGGCGACTTTGCCCCAGTCGTTGGTCCCTTCTAAGACTTCCTTCGTCACGGTTGGGACATTTTGCTTCGGGTCAAACGTAAGCCCTTCATCGCTGCAGACTGTCTGTAATATGACATTGTTTGCATCAGAATCACTGACAAACAGCCAATAGCCATCGTCCAAAGTAGTCGCTGTACCGCCTGTGATCGTTGCATCAGGGCTGCTCAATACTGCGGCAAGCGCACGCGCTATGTTTAAGGTTGTGCTCGCGCCGTAGCTTTCCAGATCGGAGAGGTACGAGATAATGTCATTGTCGCTCTGGATTGTAGCGCCAAGCACATCTTCCAGCACAGCTGTGATTGCGGCTGTATATGTGTCGTTTAATGCGTAACTGTAAATCGTGTCGCCAGTGTCGGCATCCACTGCGCTGCCTGTGATCTTCAAAAGCTGGTAGCCACTATATGTTCCGGCAGCACTATCGCCGATTGTGACGGAAGTAGTGGCCGCAAACGCGGGCACTGCCAGCGCGCAGATCATGGCGAGGGTCATGACAATGGACAAGAGTCTTTTCTTCATTTTCAATTAGAACATTCCCTTCTTAACATAATTGGCATTTGTGATTCTTGCTGTCACTACAGCATGGATTGCACGGTCAGAACCGGTACCTGAATTGTTCATGCACCCGCCTTTCTTCTTTTGTGTGTCTGCTTCCATGCCAAGCCGATTCCCGCGCAAAAGATCAGCAGACATCCCACAGACCAATATCCTATTCTTCCCTCGCCGCCCGCATCGGGCAGTTCGGAAAAATAGAGAACCTTGTTATAGACCACCGCATCGATATTCCCGGCAGAGAGCTTATCCAGCGAGGCCTCCTCCACAGCGACAGAGCCTTGCTGATAGCTGATCCTGTCAAACACATACCCCATGCTCTGGGGCGACGCTTCTGTCACGCGATAGTAGTAATCGCCCGATAACCTGGTGAACGTCACCTGTTCTCCCGCCTTGATGGTAAAGCTTCCATCCACCGCATCTGTTGTCAGGATAGTGGTGTCGTCATCGTCAAGATAATAGCTCGCCCCCAGGACTTCGCTCCAAGCCATCTGATCTTTGCTGCGCAGGAGGGTAAGGGTAAACTCTGTGGCAGCATGACTGCCGTACTCTGCGGAATCGATTATATTGTCATCGTCATCCACAAGCCGCTTCTCTACCGTCAGCCCATCCTGTACCGCACAGAGCGTCACGCCGACCTTATAGGACTCAGAATTGATCTGCTCCACCGAGCCGCTTGTCGCGGAATAAGCATACCCAAAGGAGTTCCACGCGGTCATTTCATCGCCGGTGTAGACAATCTGCGCGCTGTTATTGACCTGCGCCTGAAAGCTTATAACAAACACATCGTCTCCTTGCAGTGCGGTAGAAAACACAATACGGATGGTATTCATGCCTGAGGGATCATTGACCCATGCCGCATCGTCTCCGCCTGCCCAATCAGTTGCTGTAAGATCGGCAGTTTTGGAAATATTTGTGTAGGAAACCGTATAGTCAGCCGCATCAACCATATTTCCATCCTTCGTCTGGACCGCAAGCGCAATGTGATCCGCAAAAGAAATTGCAAAGTCGGATTTACGCTCCCTCGGGTCGATCACGCCCGTATCGCCGGGAAACGGCAGCGTATCAATGACGACCATATCGTACACATCCTGGCCGCTGGTATTCTGCACCGTCAACGTATACCGGAGCAGATCATTCTCGTTGATACCAAGCGCCTTTGGACTGTCCTGCGCGCTGACTTCCTCGCTGTTCGCAGTTAAATCGGTGACCGACTTATACGCCGCCGTGGAGACACTGCCGGTCATATTCACGATCGCGTCCGTCTCCAGACCAATTCTTTTACCATTGTCCGTAACCTGCTGCCCCTGCTGGATATCATAGCAATCACCCGGATAGTACAGCGCATACGGTAGCCACTGCACCGTATTTTTATAGGAACCGTAAATGCCGCTCTCGCTATACGCGGTGTTCCATTTCGTGATCATATACAGTTCCAAAGATTCGCCCGGCGCAATCTCAAACCCACTTGTGGCAGACCACGTATACGTGTTGTCGGCACCCGCGGTGAAGGTAATATCCTGATCGTTGGCCGTGGCGGAAACATAGGTAAATTGCTTCGGCAGGATTTCTTTCACCTCATACTGTGTGACCGGCCCTGTGCTGCTCGCATCATTTGTCAGTATGATTTTCCACATTACCTGATATTTTGGATCTGTTATGCTGGTGCTGGCATCCGTGATATTCGTCCAGTTAGTACTGCCGGTTTGCCCTCTATATGCATACGCCGCCTTGGTAATCCCCAAGGTGTATTCTGGGCCGTCAAACGATGCCGTGTCCTGCACAGTGACCGTGCCATCATTGTTTTCCTTCCGCATCGCGTTATCATCTGCCGCCACAGTGCTTGGGATTACAAATCCGCCTGTGTTTTCGTATGCATCACGGTATTCGGTCACTCTGACAACAACGAGAATGGAGAGCTGTTCTCCCAACATGATTGTGCTTGTGGTATCATCAGCTCGACTTAACGCGCTTATGCGCAGCGTTCCATCCTGACATGAAACCGCTCCGTTCCACTTGACCAGACTGCTTAACACGGAGAAGAAACGCTCCATAACGTATAACGCGGTATCACCGTCACACGAAAAATTGACAAAATAGCCGCTGCCGTCCGCCCCCTTGACAACATTAGAGGTATAACCGGTCGTCACCCCGACGAATTCTGTGCCGTCAGGGATTTGATCCACGATCTGATAGAGCGGAAAGGCCGCCGTGCCGGTATTCTCGAGCTTCAACTGATACGCGAGATAGTCGCCAACCCCTGCCCTCTGTCCGCTTGTCGTGTTTAGCGATGCAAACGTAACATTCTCATGGTACGCACCGGTCGCCTGCGCAGGCACCTCCAGTCCTTCGATAATGGCATACGGCTCCTTTGTCACAGTGGCCACCCTGCTATTTCCACGTAAAAATATGGTGATTGCGTCCTCGTCAAACGCAAGAGCGGATACGCCGTTATTCTCACCGGAATTGGCCTCCACATCGTTCCAGCCTCGCGCGGAAAAACAGTTCTGCATCGTGGCGTCGCCAGAATAATTGACAAGAACATCTGAAATTTTGAAAAACACATGAATCTTAACCGTTTGACCGTATGCGAGTTCTATGTTGGCGAGCAGCGCCGAAAAATGCTCATAGCCCGATGCAGTCGCATCTGTATAGCTGTAAAACGTCGGGTACGCGCCACTGCTATCGGTTGGCCAAGCGCTTATCTCAAAATCGTCAACCGCCGTTTCAGAAAGCGAATAGTCTGCCCCGCTGGTGAAATCGCTTTTGTCCAAGTCCGCCTCTTCCGTCAGCGGTACAACGCTGCCGTTCGGATACTCAACAATAATCCGCCCGGTTGTATTTTGATAGCTAATCGTATCCATCATCAGCATTCCGCTACCGGCAAATGCCGCAGGCAGATCGTCTGCAATCAGTAAATGCTGAATGGTGGTTGACGTACCCACGGAGGTATTTTCCACCTCCAAAACATAGTGAACTATATCGCCCGACGCATACCCGCTACTGGTTTCAGTATCCGTCCCTGTGTTTTCATCATAAAGGCAGGCTTTCTTGGTCGCGGTGAGCGAGTGCGTATAGGTCGTGACATGAACCGGTGGGACATCTTCCGTACCGCCGTGGTAGTATTTTACCTCCGCGTTGTTGCTGTACGTGCCGTCCGCGTCTAAGCGCACAGTCGCGGAAAATTGCAGCGTGAGTGTTGCCCCCTGCGGGATCGTTACCCCGTCAAACTGCATGCAGTACAAATTTCCTGCCGCCACACCATCCGCAATTGTATCTTGCAAATCCTGCCACACAGCGGAATCCCCTATCTCCGAATCAGCAATGGTGTATATCGAATTTGTAGTATCTACCCCGCCCAAAACCGTGTACTCGTAAATATGAAGCGCCGTCCATGGCGGATCAGAGGTCGTCTCACTGCACATCCAGCTCAGCCCGGTCATCTGTATCCCGTCAAACGGGAAATAGTCGCGCAGCCATTCCAGTGTGACCTCTTTTTCCGCCGTGTTTGTAATCGTCATGGTATAAACGATTGCATCACCGGGTGTGACCTGATTGTAGTCGACCTCTTTCGTCACCGTGACATATCTCATATCTGTGATAAATTCTAGGTGGGCGCTGTCGGCGGCAAGTATATTTTCTTTTACGGGGATATATGCATCGGCATCCAACTGTGCAATCTCATCTGACACATAACAATAATTCCTGATCCCACTGTTCTCAACGAGTAGCGTGAGCGCGTCATCACCACTCACATCAATACGGAATTGAATGACGATTTCATCGCCAAACTGGACCTGATCAAATTTCATGTACATCACGGCGACGTCCCCCGACGTGATGGTGCCGTCAAGCTGCAGCGCATCTGCGTATGCCGCACCGGATACCACATCTTTTTTTCCCCAGTCCTGATTCGTCAGCTCTGCACCATTTTTTGTGACAGATGTTACATCAATTGTATTGGAAAGAAGCACCTGATCCACAGCGTCCGAAAACGCTATTTGCCATAGCGGCAGAATATCGGAAACATACAGCGTGTCATAATCCTGCATATAATTCTTCACTGTAATGGTGTAGTCGATATACCCTCCGGCACAGAAGCCGTCGATACTTGTGCCGTCGCTCGCGTACCCCTGCGCGGTTTTGACGACAGATAAATCTCCCTCCGCCGCCAAGGAGACACTGTCATCCAGGTCTTTTGTGTCTTCACAGACGGACTGCGCAGACAGCTGCGCTCCGTTTTCTATCCCGTGCGCTTCCTCTGTCAGCACAAGCAAGTTCTTATACTCTGTTACATTACCGGTGAAATTCATCGTCAGCGTAAAACCTTCTATTGTGTCAGCACTCACTTCATCCGCTTTTGCTTCATACGTAATCTCAATACCGGTCAATTTTTTGAGGCCTTGCTCTTCTTGAATGATCGGCTTTGCCGTTAAGCTACCTCCAGCGTCATCGCCGGTAATGGAAAAAAGATACGCGGAAAAACCATCGTAGGAATACGTTGTCACACCGTCTTCTGTTGTCACCTTGAATACATCAGCATCTGTTATGCTCGTCACATCATAATAAAATCCTCCAAACGTCATGGTGTCGGTAAGCATATATTGCGCCGTGAAAAGCTCACCAGAGCCTGATTTGTAGTTTTCTCTTGCCCCAGAAATGGTATAGGTTGCCGCCGGGAAATCATCATCCGTGATTTTTCCCAGATTCACCTTGTCCGCTGTCTTCTGGAGCGTCCAATCAAAGTCGGCATGCAATGTTGTCGACGCCGCATCACCAATTCTCAGGAAATCTTCATCAATTCCTTCGCAAATAAGATCAGGTGTCAACGTAATTACTGTTCCATCCGGCGTGGTACCATTGGGAAGGGAAAACGTCAGCGTACCGCTTACGCTTACCCCAGACGCAACTGTAAACTCAATCACTTTCAATTCCGGGTTATAATAGCAGACCGTCGGCTGGTTGCTGGAAGAGCCGGACAGCAGAAAATAATACCAATCTTCATCAACATAATCCGCATTGTAATAAGTATCATTTGGATCTAAACCGCTCACCAGCCCTTCAGCGGATACATTGTCAAAGGAAAAATCACATGCAGGCGTTGTCGTAATCTGGATCTGGTATAAAATTTCTTCATCTAATGTGGCAATATTAGGTCGGCTGGCATACAGCGTAAACTGGAGGAGCGTACCGGAATCACTCATCACCTGCTCTGCGGTGACCGAAATGGCCGCGGTATTTTGTTGTGTACTGTCATCGGCAGCACCTCCCGTAACATGCGTGCCGGACTCGCTCTCGGTGGCGTCAGTGGCGCTCTCCTCCGGCTGCGCGGTTGTGTCTGCCGGCTCCTGTGACTCCTGCGGCGGATCAGACTCAGTCACCATTTGCGCGCTCTCTTCGACCGTAGCCTCCCCGTCACTCTGTATCTCCGATAGCTCCGTCTCTTCGGAAACGTCATCACCGGTGGCATATAACACCGTTGTGAACAGGGATACTGTCATCACCGCCGAAAGAAACAGCGCCAAAACACGTTTTGCGCGCAGGCGTACGCCAGCTCGGGCCGCCCAATTCGCGTACTTTTTGATCCATCTGCTCACTGCAAACACCGCCCAAATATATTACTTCTGTTTCCTTTTGTTACATTATTTAGTATATTGGTCATAAAATTTATACCACTCGTAGGATGTGAAATTTGTCGTATTTTCTGTTTATTTCTTTAATTGTAAAAAATTGTTTATTTCAACAACAAAAAAGCGCCTCAGTATCTGAGACGCTCATACTGTACCTCTATTGTTATACCTACGGAAAACGAAATAGAATGCCCACCGCCGCGGAAGCTCCGATATACACAATGGGATGCAGCTTCCGCAAGCGCGGAATTGCCATGCAAACAAGAATCACCGCAACAAGAAGCAGGCTTTTCCAATGGATCATCGCCCAAACGGCACCGGAGGCGGCGAATTGATCCCATGCGACCAGGGCCAGCTTTGCCACCTCATAGACCGCGACGGCCACCAGCGCGGTTGCGGCAGGGCGCAGGCCATAAAAGACAGCGTCCACCGCCCTGCTCTGCCGGAAGGCGCGCAAGAAACGCGCAATGATTAGAATGATGACAATCGACGGGGTAATCTCCCCCAGGGTCGCAACCACAGCGCCCGGAATTCCCGCGATGTGATAGCCGACGTAGCTTGCCATATTGATTCCCATCGGCCCAGGCGTACATTCCGAGATGGCGATCATATTGGTCAGCTCAACCTGCGAAAACCAGAGCGTGCTCTCCCCCATCCGCTGCAAAAACGGAATGGTCGCCAGTCCCCCGCCCACGGAAAAAAGCCCCACCTTAAAAAATTCATAATAAAGACGCAGTATCAGCACGGCCATTCTCTCTTTCTCATGTGCGCTACAGCAGCGGTTGTGTCAGCGCCTCACCCACGGTATAGATATCCCCTGCCCCGACGGTGAGAATCAGATCACCGGGCCTTGCAATCTCCGCCAGATAATCCGCCAATGCGTCCAGCGTGGGGAAATACCGGCTACCGGGTACCGCCTGCGCCAGTTGGCTGGACGAAACGCCCAGCTCGTTTGTCTCACGCGCGGCGTAAATCTCCGCGAGCAGGGTCATATCCGGCTTGCGGAGCACCGCGGCAAACTCGTCAAAAAAAGCCTTCGTGCGGGTATAGGTATGCGGCTGAAACGCGCAGATCACCCGCGCATACCCCAGCTTCTCAGCAGCCTCCAACAGCGCGCGCAGCTCACCCGGATGATGGGCGTAATCATCATACACGTGCGCGCCGTGATAGCTGCCCTTATACTCAAAACGGCGTGCCGGCCCGCGGAACGCGTCCAGCCCACCTTCCACCGCGGCAGCTGGAATTGCGAGCGCAACCGCAGCCGCAGCCGCAGCCAGCGCGTTCTTTACATTATGAACCCCCGGCACATGGAGGGAGACGTGGGCAAAGTGCGCCCCGTGCAGTAAGATATCAAACGTCGGCAGCCCGCGCTCCCATGTCAGATGCACCGCGTGAATATCCCCCGTTTCCAGACCAAAGGTAATGGCGCGGCGGGATATCCCCTCCAGTGTATGCATGGTGTTTTCGTCCTCACAGTTCGCCACCACAGCGCCGCTTTCCGGCACAAGCTCCGCAAAGGTGCGAAAGGAATGCTCAATGTCCTCCAGATCATGAAAAAAATCGAGATGATCCGCCTCAATATTCAAAATAACCGCCACCGTAGGCGCAAAGGAGAGAAAGGAGTTGCAGTACTCGCAGCTCTCCAGAATAATCGTATCTCCGTTCCCCACGCGGTGCCCGGCGCCCAGCAGCGGGAGGGTGCCGCCGATCATGACCGTCGGGTCGAGCGCCGCCGCCATGGCAATGTGTGTGCACATGGAGGTGGTGGTTGTCTTCCCGTGCGTGCCCGCGATGCACAGCGCGTTTTGATACTCCCGCATAATAGAGCCCCACGCCTGCGCGCGCTCAAAAACGGGGATGCCCAGACTGCGTGCCTCGGCAATCTCCGGGTTATCATCGTGCACCGCTGCCGTTCTGACCACAGCCTCCGCGCCGTGTACGCTCTCCGCCCAGTGTCCGATGGTCACCGGAATCCCAAGCGTGCGCAGATGCGCCACCGCCGCGCCGTCGTTGGTATCGGAGCCGGTAATCTCCGCACCCATACCCCGCAGCACTTCCGCGAGCGGCGACATGGAAACACCGCCGATTCCAACCAGATGCAGCCGCGCGCCGGGATGAATATAGTCATGGATATTGATTGCCATAGGGTTTACACACCCTCTTTTCCAGTTTATAATGATTTATGTTAGCATACCGCGCGTCGCGCAGTATATTATTTTCAACTGCAATTTTTTATTATAATACTGCGCATCGGAATTGGCAAGGTCTTTCCACATTATAGTCACTTCTTTCTGAAATGATACCAAAAAGGCGGCGAAAGCATGGCTATGTTCCGCATTCCCTCTCAAATCCAATTCTGCCGTGATCGTCTGCTCGATGCCGGCTTTGCGGCTTATCTCGTCGGCGGCTGCGTCCGGGATTTTCTGCTGGGCAATCCGCCGGTCGACTACGATATTACAACCTCCGCAACGCCTGTGGAGGTGTTGACTCTGTTCCCCCATGCCGTCCCCACCGGACTGCGCCTCGGCACGGTAACCGTCCCGACCGCCGACGGCGTGGTGGAGATAACCACCTTCCGTACCGACGGGGGATACAGCGACGGCCGCCGCCCCGACAGCGTCACCTTCGGGCACAGCCTGACGGTGGATCTGGCACGGCGTGATTTTACCATCAATGCCATGGCGCTGGATTTAGATTGCGCCGTCATAGACCCCTATGAGGGCCAGACGGATCTTGCGGCGCGTCTCATCAAATGCGTGGGCAGCCCGACGCACCGGTTTTCCGAGGACGCCCTGCGGATGTTTCGCGCGGTACGTTTTTCCGCGCAGCTTGATTTTACATTGAATGAGGATACCATGTGCGCACTATACGCATGCGCGCCGCGCGCTGCAAAGCTTGCCGGAGAGCGGATTTATGCTGAAATGACAAAAACCCTCTGTTCTCCTCGCCCGGAATGCGCGGCGCTGCTACTTACAAGCGGCCTGCTCACCCATTTGCAGCCCGACATAACTGCCGCCGACCTCTCTGCGCTCCGGCAGGTAGCGGCAACGCCTGAGGCGCGGTGGTCGCACTTCTGCACCCTGACCGGCTTTCCCATATGCGCACTTCCTGTCCCGCGTTCTGTCCGACAGGCGGTGCTCCACCCGGAGCGGGCCGCCATCCGTTTTCTCTCCCTCCCGGCGGAAGTATTGCTGGCGCTCGGCCTGAGCGGCCCGGCAATCGGAGAGGCCCAACGTCGAATGGCCCGCCTGATTCTAGATCATCCGGAGGAAAATACCCCCACCCGGCTGCTTGCGTTTCTCCAGGCAGAGCACATCATTTGACCTTGGCGCACCTCACGTGCTATGATAAGAAAAGTATGGAGGAATCACCATGTATTTCGACACCCACGCCCACTACTACAGCAAATCATTCAAAAAAGACCGCGATCAGGTGCTCCGCTCTCTACCGGAAAAGGGCGTGGATCTCGTCGTCTGTCCGGCAGAGGATCTGCCCTCTGCGCGCGCATGCATCCAGCTCGCCGAGCAGTACCCCTTCCTCTACGCCGCAGTCGGCGTACACCCCCACGAGGCCAAGGATGTCCCCTCCGGCTGGCTGGCAGGGCTGCAGGCCCTCAGCTATCACCCAAAGGTAGTGGCCCTTGGGGAAATGGGCCTTGATTATCACTACGATTTTTCCCCGCGCGAGCAGCAGCGCGAGGTGTTTCACGCCCAGCTGGATCTTGCGGGCAGGCTCAATAAGAAAGTGATCGTCCACGACCGAGAGGCACACCGCGACTGCCTCGACGCGGTGCGCGCCTATCCGAATGTAACGGGCGTCTACCACTGCTATTCCGGCGGACTGGAGGATGCCAAAACCCTCGTCGCACTCGGCTGGAGCCTCTCCTTCACCGGTGCAATCACCTTCCCAAACGCGCGGCGGGCGCTGGAGGTCATCGAATGGCTCCCAATGGAATCCATTATGATCGAAACAGACGCCCCCTATCTCACGCCGGAGCCTTTCCGCGGCAAACGCAACGACTCCGGCTATGTCTACCGCGTCGCGGAGGTCATCGCGCAGGTCAAGGGGCTTTCCATGGAGGAGATTGCCGCAGTCACAAAGGAAAACGGCAAACGCTTTTTCGGTATAGAGGAGGAAAATGCGCATGATGACCATATCATATGAATACGAAAGCGGGCTCTATGTCAATCTCACCAACCGCTGCGACTGCGCCTGCATCTTCTGCCTGCGGCACAATGGAAACGACGGCAGTATCTACGCCGACGACCTCTGGCTGGAGCATGAGCCCACCTTTGACGAGGCGCTGGCGGATCTTTCGGGGCGCGATCTGCCGCGGTATCAGGAGCTGGTCTTCTGCGGTTTTGGCGAGCCGATGTATCGAATCGACGACATTGTCCGGCTGATCGATACCCTCAAAGACAAATGGAGCAATCTTCCGCCTGTGCGCATCAACACCAACGGGCACGGCAATCTGATTGCGGGGCATGATATCACCCCGCTGCTGCAAGGGCGGGTGGACACCCTCTCCATTTCCCTCAACGGCTCCACCTGTGAGGAGTATCTGGCCGTCACCAAACCCCGGGACGGCGCAGCCGCGTGGCACGCTATGCTGGATTTCACCCTCAAGGCGAAGGAATATGTCCCCAATATCATCATGACCGTGGTGGACAAGGACAAAAGTCAGGCGGAGATGGACCGCTGCCGCCAGATTATTCGGGATTTGGGTGTGACACTGCGTGTGCGCAGTTATATCGAAGATTAATCACGTCAAGCGCAATAAAACGGCTCAGCCCCCCGATCATCCACTCAGTGTGATCGGGGGGCTATTTCCAGATGGGATTTTCCAATGCGCAAACCTCGTACTTTCTGCAGATTTTGCACAGAGCCTGCCTCTTCCAAAGCGTCCTGAACTTAGAATTTCTTTTCCTTTGCCTGTATCAAACACACCTGTAATGTGCACCCTAACGCCTCAATACCATGCACTTGCATTTCCCAAGACTCGGGTTACATCCATTTTACTTCAAATCACGTGCTGTTACTGTGCTTTGGTTTAGAAATTCTTAAATTCGTTCTGCTTTTTCATTGGCATAGAAAGTCAGGATTCGGAATCTCGGGGTAGAATGCGTTCATCCTGGCCCATGGGACTCACTCCTTTCTTTCTGGCTAAATTGTACCATCATCTTTTCTATTTGTCAACCCTTTTTGTGAAGATTGTATTGTTTTTTACCCAAAAAGCTGGAGCAAAATCCCGTAAATCACCGAGGCACTGACACCGAAGACCAGAACAGGCCCCGCGATGGTGAACATTTTCGCGCTCATCCCCATCACAAGCCCTTCACTGCGAAATTCAAGCGCGGGTGCCACTACGGAATTTGCAAACCCTGTGATCGGAATCAATGTGCCTGCGCCCGCGTACTTTGCGATCTTGTGAAACAGCCCCAGCCCGGTCAAAAGCGCCGCCGCGAATATAAAAGTAACAGAAACCGCGCCGGCTGCCGTATCCTCATTCATACCCAATGCCAGATAGCCATTGTTCAGCGCCTGGGCCAGTACGCAAAGTATGCCGCCGCTCACAAACGCCCAGATTAAATCTCTCCAGAACGGCGACGGTTCTTCCTTGCCCGCCACATAGATTGCGTATTCCTTGTTTGTCATATCCATCATTTCCGCCTCCGTGTTTATTTTCCTTATAGTAGTCTCCGTTGGAGCGTAGTATTAGTATGTCACATGCGCGCGAAGTCATACAGGCTTTTGTGCATCAATAAGCGCTAAATTTCGTATATCATCCTGCTTGGTGTCCATATCGAACAGCGGGCGAAAAAACGGGCAAGCTCGCATAGAGAGTACGCACGCCCTCCGGTGCTTTCTTGCCCGTTTTTTGCAATTTTTAGTGTCCCACCGATTTGCTCATATCTTCTACCGCATCGCCCACAGCGCGTGCCGCGCGTGCCGTGCCGCGCTTTACCTCCTGACGCTGTCTGGGCGTCATGTTCATCCCAATCACCACAGCCGCACCGACCATCGCGCCAAGGCCAATCCCACTGATAAAGGAATGCATCCTCATTTGCTTTTCCTCCTTTCCTCGCAATTTCATTTTTATTGTGCCCCGTTTCAGGGAAAAATCCATTGCTAAAATAAGTGTTTCACGCTATAATATTATGTAGGCCATTTGGCCGCAATTTTATTGGAAATATTATGATTTTTATCCCCCCTGCCATCCGGCATAGGGGATACCTCTATAAAGCCATAATAGAGAGGAGCATTTACATGAAGCTATTGATTCGTCACGGCAGGCTGGTCGACCCCGTTAGCGGCATCGGCGGCGTGATGGATATTCTGGTCGATGAGGACGGCACCATCGCCGGTATCGGCAGCAATTTGCCCGATACGGCGGACCGGATCATCGACGCAGATGGGCTTGTCGTCTGTGCGGGGCTTGTGGATATGCATGTACATCTGCGGGAGCCGGGCTTTGAATATAAAGAGACCATTGATTCCGGCGCGCGCGCCGCGGCGTATGGCGGCTTTACTTCCATCGCCTGTATGCCAAACACCGACCCGGTGATTGACAGTTCTGAGATGATTCAGTTTGTCCGCGAAAAAGGGCGCGCCGCCTGCGGCGTCAATGTGTTTCCCATCGGCGCGGTGACGGTCGGGCAGCAGGGCGGCGCGCTGACTGATTTCGCGGCGCTCAAACAGGCGGGCGCGGTCGCGCTGTCGGACGACGGCGTGCCGGTGCAGCACGCGAATATCGTACGCGATGGACTCATTATGGGCGCCATGCACGGCCTGACCCTTTTGTCCCACTGTGAGGATGCCGATATGGTGAAAAATTACGCCGTCAACGAGGGGCGCATTTCCCGCCAGCTCCGGCTGGAGGGCCGCCCCGCCATCGCAGAGGAGATTATGATCGCGCGGGACGCCATGCTCGCCGAAGAGACGGGCGGCGCGCTGCACATCTGCCATGTCTCCACCGCGCGTTCGGTCGCGCTCGTGCGCCGCTTTAAGAAAAAAGGGGTGCAGATCACCTGTGAAACCTGCCCGCACTATTTTACCCTCACGGAAGACGCGGTGCTGGAAAAGGGCTCTCTTGCGCGGGTCAATCCCCCGCTGCGCACCCAGCAGGACGTGGATGGGATTATCGCCGGGCTGAAGGACGGCACCATCGACGTGATCGCCACAGACCACGCCCCCCATTCTGAGGAGGAAAAGGCCCGCACGCTCGCGGAAGCCCCCAGCGGCATAGCGGGGCTGGAGACCGCCCTGGCGCTCTCCTTAACGCACCTGTATCACACGGGGCTGCTGACCCTTTCGGATCTGCTGCGCAAGATGACCATCAACCCCGCCTGCATCCTGCGCGTAAACAAAGGCAGGCTTGCCGTCGGCTCCGACGCGGATATTGTCGTCTTCGACCCGGACGAGGCATGGCGTATCGACCCCGCGCGGTTTATCGGCAAAGGGCACAACACCCCCTTTGGCGGGGAGACGGTGAAGGGCAAGGTCAAATATACCATCGCGGGGGGCGAAATCATCTATTCGGAGAAAGAGGCACCGGACTATGTCATTTGATGTACTACAGGATAAAATTCGCGCGATGAAAAACCCCACCGTGTTTGGGCTTGACCCCCGTCTGGAGCAGATTCCACCCCACATCCTTGCGCAGGCGTTTGAATCGCACGGCGAAACCCTCTCGGGCGCGGCGCAGGCGCTGCTGGAATTTAACAAAGGACTCATTGACGCGCTCTGCGATATCGTCCCCGCCGTCAAGCCACAGGCGGCCTACTATGAGCGGCTCGGCTGGCGCGGTATGGAGGTGCTCGAGCGCACCATCACCTACGCCAAAGGAAAGGGCATGTTCACCATCGCCGACATCAAGCGCGGCGATATCGGCACCACGGCGCAGGCCTACAGCGACGGCTGGCTCGGCGGCGTGCAGGTGGGCAAACAGATCTGCAAGACCTTCGACGCCGACTGCGTCACCCTCAACGGTTACATGGGCTCGGACAGCATCAATCCATTCCTCGACACCTGCCGCGCGGAGGACAAGTGCGTGTTCGTCCTCGTCAAGACCTCCAACCCCAGCTCCGGTGATCTGCAGGATCTGGTTGCGGGCGACCGCGTGGTGTATACGGTGATGGGTGATCTGACCCAGCGGCTCGGCAAGGGTACCGAGGGGAAATACGGCTTCACCTGCGCCGGTGCGGTGGTGGGCGCGACCTATCCCTCCGACCTGCGGCAGCTGCGCCGACGGCTGGAGCAGACCTTTTTTCTTGTGCCGGGGTATGGCGCGCAGGGCGGCACGGCGGAGGATGTTCAATATGCCTTCAATAAGTACGGACACGGTGCGATCATCAACGCCTCACGCAGTATTATGTGCGCCTGGCAAAAAACAGGCGGCGACGGCACGGATTACCGGCAGGCGGCGCGCGACGCCGCCATCGCCATGCGCGAGGAGATCAAGCAGTTTGTCACTGTGGTGTAAGTGAGTCACAAGCAGCATATGATTCGCGCTAGAGAAAGGAATGGATACCATGCCAGCACAACAGTCCAACTGCACCATTGTAGAGATGGCACAGCTCAATGCCTACGCATACAGCATGACCCTCATGGCACCGGAAATCGCAGGGGCCATCGCGCCGGGGCAATTTCTTCATATTAAATGCGGCGAGGCACTCCTGCTGCGCCGTCCGATCTCCATCTGCACCTGGGATGAGACGTGCATCCGAATTGTTTTTGAAGTACGCGGCGAGGGCACGCAGTATCTCGCGTCTTGCAAGGCCGGTGATACGCTCGACGTCCTCGGCCCGCTCGGGCACGGCTTCACCCTCTCACCGAGCGACCGCCCGCTGCTCGTCGGCGGTGGGCTTGGCACACCGCCGATGCTCGGCTGCGCGCAGTACACCGGCGGAAACGCCGAGGTGATACTGGGCTTTCGCAGCAAGGAACGCGCCATGCTGGTCGAGGCCTTTACGCGGCACGCGGCCTCCGTCACCCTCGCAAGCGACGACGGGAGCCTCGGCTTCCACGGCTTTGTGGACGCGCTGGTGCGCGATCGGCTTTCGCGCGCGCACAACTTTACCGCCGTGCTTACCTGCGGCCCGAAACCCATGCTGCGCGCTGTCGCGCAGGTCGCGGCGCAGTTCAGCATCCCCTGCCAGGTCTCGCTCGAGGAGCGTATGGGCTGCGGCGTGGGTGCATGCCTGGTCTGTGCATGCAAGACAAGCGGCGGCACATATAAACATGTATGTAAGGATGGCCCTGTATTTGACGCGACGGAGGTGGATTGGGATGCCGAATAAAGTAGACCCTTCGGTCAATTTCGCGGGCGTTGCACTCAAGAACCCGGTTGTCATGGCCTCCGGCACCTTCGGCTTCGGGCGGGAGTACGGCGCGTTCTATGACCTCTCCGCCCTCGGCGGCATCTGCGTCAAGGGGCTGACGCCCACAGCGCGGGAAGGCAACCCGTCGCCGCGCATTGCCGAGACGCCCATGGGCGTGCTCAACTCGGTCGGCCTGCAAAACCCAGGGGTGGACGCATTTATCCAAAACGAACTGCCGGAACTTAGAAAGCATGACGTGGCGGTCATCGCCAACATCTCCGGCGACGCGCCGGAGGATTACGGCGCGATGTGTGAAAAGCTCTCAGCGGCCGGGGTCGATATGATCGAGGTCAACATCTCCTGCCCCAACGTCAAGGCGGGCGGAATGATGTACGGCACCCGTCCGGGCCTTGCGGCGGAAGTTACGGCAATCGCCAAGCGCTACGCCTCCGTTCCCGTGATGGTGAAGCTCTCCCCCAACGTCACCGACATCACCGAAATCGCCCGGGCGGTAGAGTGCGCGGGCGCGGACGCCATCTCGCTCATTAACACGCTACGCGGGATGCGCATTGACGTCGCCACCCGCCGCCCCATTCTCAAGATGAACACGGGTGGCCTCTCCGGCCCCGCTGTCCTTCCCGTCGCTGTCCGCATGGTATGGGAGGTCGCAAATGTGGTGAAAATCCCACTGCTGGGCATGGGCGGCATTGCCAAGGGAGAGGACGCCGCGCAGATGATGCTCGCAGGAGCCACCGCTGTGGCGGTGGGCACCGCCTGCTTTTCAGAACCCCTCGCCCCCCTGCACGTCCTCCGTGAGCTGGAGGAGATCGCCGGAGAACAGGGGCTCTCCCGCGTCAGCGAATTGACCGGCGGCGTGCGCGCGTGGTGAGTTGCCACATGAATCCATGATAGAGAGCAGTTGTTTTATGTTAACCAAAATTTACGTCATCCGGCATGCGGAGGCGGAAGGCAACCTCTACCGCCGCATTCACGGCTGGTACGACAGCCTTGTTACTGAAAACGGAATGCGCCAGATTGCCGCCCTGCAGGCGCGGTTTTCCAACATCCCGGTGGATGTGGTGTATAGCAGCGATTTGATACGCACAAGCACAACCGCGCAGGCGATCTGCGCCCCAAGAGGACTCCCTCTCCACCGCACCGCCGACCTGCGTGAGATTTCGCTCGGCGCGTGGGAGGACGCCACCTTCGGCGTCGTCGCGCAACAGAAGCCGGAGATGCTCCGCCTGTTCAGCGCGATGTCTTCCGACTTCTGCGTGCCCGGCGCGGAGACCTTCGCTGCGGTGGCGGAGCGGGTGTACGCGGCGTTTTGCCACATCGCGCAGACCCATGCGGGGCAGACCGCAGTCCTCTTTTCCCACGGTACCGCCATCCGCTGTCTGCAGGGTATGGTGCGCGGCCTGCCGATGACCAAGTGGAACGAAAGCCTCGGGCACAGCGACAACAGCGCGGTCTCCTGCTACGAGGTTGAGGACGGACGTGTCACGATCTGCTTTGAAAATGACAATTCCCATCTCTCAGATGAGATTTCCACCTTAGCCCGCCAGCGCTGGTGGCGCGGCAAGCCCGACGGTACGGTGGACGCAAACCTCTGGTTTCGCCCGCTGGATATCTGCGGGGAGGACGCGACACTCTACCGCACGGCGCGCGCGGGCGCATGGCGGGAGATTCACGGCAGTGAAGCGCCCTATGACGAGGCGGGCTTTTATACCGCCGCGGTGCGCTGTGCGGCGGAGGATCCGGATACCCTGCTCTGCGCCATGATGGGCGAGCAGCCGGTGGGCGTCCTCCAACTGGATCCCCACCGCAATTCCGCCGTCGGCGTGGGGCATCTCTCCTTTGTCTATCTGCTCCCCCCCTTCCGCGGCAATGGGCTTGGCGTGCAGCTCGTCGGTCAGGCGGTCTCCTACTACCGCAGGGTCGGACGCAGCCTGCTCCAGCTGCGCTGCGCGCCGGACAATGCCGTTGCCCAGCGTTTTTACCACAAATACGGGTTTTACAAAGCGGGGACGGAAGCGGGCAGCCGCGTTCCGCTGGATATTCTGGAGAAAAACATTGGCTATGTATGATACAAAAGACTTCCTCCCTGTTTCTGCCGCGGATATCAAGGTGCGGGGCTGGGAGGATTACGATTTTCTCCTCATCACAGGGGACGCATATGTGGATCACCCCTCTTTCGGCACCGCGATTATCGGGCGCGTGCTGGAGGCGGAGGGGTATCGCGTCGCCATCCTCGCCCAGCCGGACTGGCGCAAGCCCTCCGCCTTTGCAGCCCTCGGGCGGCCGAGGCTCGGTGTGCTCATCTCCGCGGGCAATATCGACTCGATGGTCGCCCACTACACCGCTGCGAAGAAGCGCCGTCATGACGACGCCTACTCCCCCGGCCGCAAGGCGGGCCTGCGGCCCGACCGCGCCACCATCGTCTACGCCAACCGCATCCGCGAGGTGTTTGGCGATATTCCGCTGATCATCGGGGGGCTCGAGGCCTCCCTGCGCCGCTTTGCCCACTACGACTATTGGGACGACACGGTGCGCCGCGCAATCCTCTTTGACGCCCAGGCGGATCTATTGACCTACGGCATGGGCGAGACCGCCACGCGGGAGATCGCCGCCCGCCTTGCCTCAGGCACGCCCCCTGTTGAGATGACCGATATCAAAGGCACCTGCTTTGCGGCAAAAAATCCAGCCGCCTGCGCCTATCCCATGGTGGAGGTACCCTCCTTCGAGCAGGTCGCGCAGGATCGGCGCGCCTATGCCGAGGCAAATATCGTGGAATACGACGAGCACGACCCGGTGCGCGGCAAGGCGGTGCTCCAGCGCCACGGTGACCGCATACTCATCGTGAACCCACCCGCCATGCCGCTCAGCGCGGCGGAGCTGGACTTTGTGGCGGAGCTCCCCTATCAGCGCGCGCCGCACCCCATGTACGACGCGCAGGGCGGCGTGCCCGCGATTGAGGAGGTGCGCTTTTCCGTCACCCACAACCGCGGGTGCTTTGGCGCGTGTAATTTCTGCTCCCTTGCCTTTCATCAGGGGCGGATGGTGACCGCCCGCAGTCACGAGAGCCTTATCCGCGAGGTCACGGCGCTTACGAAACACCCCGATTTTAAGGGCTATATCCACGACGTGGGCGGGCCGTCGGCAAACTTCCGCCGCCCCTCCTGCGAGAAACAGCGCAAGGCGGGGCTCTGCAAAAACCGCGCGTGCCTTGCGCCCACGCCCTGCCCGAATCTGGACGCCGACCACACCGACTACCTCCAGCTCCTGCGCAAGCTGCGCGCCATTCCCGGTATCAAAAAGGTCTTCATCCGTTCGGGCATCCGCTATGATTTTATGATGCTCGACCGGGGCGGGGAATTTTTCGCGGAGCTGGTGCAGCACCACATCTCCGGGCAGCTCAAGGTGGCACCGGAGCACTGCGTCGCGGGCGTGCTCGATGAGATGGGCAAGCCCCACATCGACGTGTACGCGCGTTTTAAGCAGAAATATGAGCGGCTCAACCAGCGCTATGGGAAGGAGCAGTATCTCGTGCCCTATCTCATGTCCTCCCATCCCGGCTGTACGATGCGGGATGCCGTCGCCCTCGCCGAGTGGCTCAGCCGCACAGGGCGGCAGCCGGAGCAGGTGCAGGACTTCTACCCCACCCCCGGCACACTCTCCACCTGCATGTATCACACGGGACTTGACCCGCACACCATGCGCCCTATCTATGTTCCAAAGGATGCGCACGAAAAGGCGATGCAGCGTGCGCTGATGCAGTGGAAGCGCCCGGAAAAGCGCCCCCTCGTCCTCGCCGCCCTCAAGGAGGCGGGGCGGGAGGATCTCATCGGCTACGGAAAGGGCTGTCTCATCCGCCCGAACCGCCCCGCGCCAAGAGATGGCGGAAAGCCGACGGCGCAAAAAGCCACACCGAAAAAGCAGCCCACCAAACGACAAAAGGGCTGGGCGGCCGCCAAGCCCAAGAAAAACAGCCGCCCACACAAAAAGCATTCCTCGTGAATAAGGGAGTACCGTACCATATGACAAAATCCTTTTTTCTGCACCTCGCGCGCCTGCTCTTTTGCGGTATCATGTTCTGCATCGGCTTTTTTTATTGGCTGACCGACCCCACACAGCTCGACTTCACGTCGCCTACCGGCAATCGGTTATTTCTGGCCGTTATCTGGCTCTTTCTCTTCTTCAGCATCCTTCTGCGCCTGATCCCCAATCCCACCTCCGCCATTGGGGCGCGCAAGCAGTTTGCCCGCTACTACAAGCCCGCCCCGCAGGCGGACGGGAAAGGCCCCCCGCCACTCCATCGCGGGGTACTCCTCTCCGCTGCGGCGTGGATTGTATTGAATGTGATCGTGCTGCTTGCGGCGCGTTCGACCGACCTCCTCTCCCCCGCCACCGTGCTGCTACTCGTGCTGCTCTATGCGGTGTGCGATATGGTGTGTATCCTCTTTTTCTGCCCGTTTCAGCTTTTATTTCTGCGCAACCGCTGCTGCAGCGTCTGCCGGATCTATAATTGGGACTGCATGATGCTCTGCACACCGTTTCTGCTCTACCTCAATATATACTCCCTCCCCCTCGTCCTACTTGCAGAGCTGCTTCTTGTGCTGTGGGAGCGCGCGGTGTTCCGGAACCCGCAGTATTTCAGCGATAAGACCAACACCGCCCTGCGCTGCGCCAATTGCACCGACCGCTTTTGCCACCTGCGTGGCAAAATACAAGCCCCCCACCCCCGCCGCAGGCCCTCTGAAAATGAGCTATAAGTTGAATGTGCACACACCGCTTGAATGGAGACATTCAGGCGGTGTTTTTGCAGGACTGTACCATTGATCGGTACCCCTTGCCATTCCTCAACGCGTCATCCCCCTTAAATATTTTTTGGATACACACGCATAGGGCTTGCTTCGACAAAAATAATCCCACTGAGTGCGTATAATCAAAATACCATTTTTTCCTATTTACCTGACAGGAGGGACAAGCACCATGCCAGTAACCTGCTCCGGCGACAAAAACCGCCTGATCCTCACCCTCACCGGCGAGATTGACCATCACCACACCAAGTCCATCATGCAGGAGATCGTCCGCAATCTGGAGGCACATCTACCCAGAACGCTGGTGCTCGACCTGCAGGGCGTGACGTTCATGGACAGCTCCGGCATTGCCGTTATGCTGCGCACCTATCGGCAGGCCAGCCAGCTCGGCACCGCACTGGAGGTATGCAACGTCCCCGCGCAGGCGGAGAAGGTGCTGCACATGGCGGGGGTGGACAAGCTGATCCATTTTTCTAAATCAAAAACACTGACCCACAGATAAAAAGGAGGTTTACATAATGACAAATTGCACCAACGAAGTCACCCTTGACTTCTCCAGCCGCTCGGCAAACGAGGGCTTCGCGCGCACTACGGCGGCCTGCTTTGCCGCCCAGCTCGACCCGACTCTCGACGAGGTAAACGACATCAAAACCGCCGTCAGCGAGGCCGTCACCAACTGCATTGTCCACGCTTATCCGGACTCTCTGGGAAAAATCCGCATGCGCATGCGCCTCTATGACGACGGCAGCATAGAGATTATGGTCAAGGACTGGGGGCTGGGCATTACCGACGTGTTGCAGGCGCGCACCCCCCTGTTCACCACAGGCAGCGAGGAGCGCTCCGGCATGGGCTTTACGATTATGGAGAGCTTTATGGACGGGCTCAAGGTACGCTCTACCCCCTGTAAGGGCACCACCGTCACCCTGCGCAAAAAAATATCCCCGCGCCTTGGGGTGCGTACTTGAGCGTAGCGGATACCCCCGTACTGCTTGAGGAGGCGCGGCAGGGCGACAACGACGCCTGCACCCGCCTGATGGAGGAAAACGCGGGGCTAATATGGAGTATCGTGCGCCGCTACGCAGGGCGCGGCGTGGATACGGAAGATCTCTATCAGCTCGGCTGTCTCGGCTTTCTCAAGGCGGTAAGGGGCTTTGACCCCGATTACGGGTGCCAGTTTTCCACCTACGCGGTGCCGAAAATCGCGGGGGAAATTCGCCGCTTCCTCCGCGACGATGGGCCGGTCAAGGTCAGCCGCAGTTTTAAGGAGCAGGCGGTCATCATCCGCATTGCGCGGGAAAAGCTCGCCGCCGCACAAGGGCGCGACCCGACCCTCTCAGAGCTCTCCGCCGAGACGGGGCTGCAGCCGGAGGAGATCGCGGCGGCCGAGGACGCGACCAGCCCCGTACTCTCCCTCCAGATGGAGACGGGGGACGGCACGACGCTTGAGGGACTCCTGGGTACCGAGGGTATGGAGGAGGGCATTGTGGAGCGCGAGGCGCTGCATACCGCCATCTCCTCCCTGCCGGAACGGGACCGCAAGGTCGTCCTCCTGCGCTATTTCAAGGGGCTGACGCAGGACAAAACGGCCAAGGTGCTCGGCGTATCACAGGTGCAGGTATCCCGTCTTGAGCGCAAGGCGGTGGAGCGCCTGCGCACACTGCTCATCGGCGAGTGGGAGCCGCCGCCGAACGCTAAATCTTCCAAATAAAATCGGCAACAAAAAGGAGCATCCTCTCGGATACTCCTTTTTGTTTGGAGGCGCCACCCAGATTTGAACTGGGGATAAAGGTTTTGCAGACCTCTGCCTTACCACTTGGCTATGGCGCCATATGGATAACAGGAGCAAATACTTGCCCCTGTTATCATTTGCGTGGAGCAGGTGACGAGGCTCGAACTCGCTACCTCCACCTTGGCAAGGTGGCGCTCTACCAGATGAGCTACACCTGCGGAACACCCTCCAAGATCATGCTATGACCCACAGAGGGAATTGGTGCCTCCGGTCGGAATCGAACCAACGACACGCGGATTTTCAGTCCGCTGCTCTACCGACTGAGCTACAGAGGCATCCTATAGAAGGGAATGCTGCGGGCTGCAAGCAGCCCACAGCGCTGGCGACTCGGAAGGGACTTGAACCCTCGACCTCCGGCGTGACAGGCCGGCGTTCTAACCAACTGAACTACCGAGCCAGATGGTGGGAACAACAGGGCTCGAACCTGTGACATCATGCTTGTAAGGCATGCGCTCTACCAGCTGAGCTATGCTCCCGATCGTACCCGGTTTTTACAAGCGGGCGAAATTTATTATACTAAAAACGGTCATTCTTGTCAATACAATTCTTTCATCTTCCGTAAAAAACTCCGGCAGGTGCCAATCCCCTGCCGGAGTGCTACATTTATTCTGAAGCCTTTGCCACGCTGTGCTCTACCGCAGCGGTCATAATATCCGCCCAGCCCCAATAGCCGCTCTGTACGTCGGAGAAGGGCATCGCACTGCCGTCAAAGAGTGTCGCGGAGGTGTCGCGGCCGAGCAGCCGGTTGAATACCGTCACGGCCTCCGCGCGGGTGATCGACGCATCCGGGCGGAACGTACCGTCGGAATACCCGCTCATGAGGCCCCGGTCAGCCGCCGCCGCGATATATCCCGCCGTCCAGTCATCGGCGGAGACGTCGGAGAAGGTACTCGTTCCGCTGGCCGAAACCTCCAGATACTGAATGATCAGCGCGCTGAACTCGCCGCGGGTGATGGGGGTATCCGGGCGGAAGGTGCCGTCGGAATAGCCATGGACAAAGCCGGTGCCTGCGAGATAGGTCACCGCCTGATAGTACCATGCGCCGCTGGTCACATCGGAATACGCCGCGCCGGAGACCGCGGTGGCGTCCGACCCCAGCCCGATGACCGAGAGGTTATACATGACCTGCGCAACCTCCGCGCGGGTGAGGCTGCCCTCCGGCTGAAACGTGCCGTTCGGATAGCCGTTCACATAGGGGGAGACGACATCCGCTTCCTCCCAGTCTGCATAGAGCGAGAAGGATTTGGTCACCTTGGTTGTGAAGTCGTAGATCTGCGTGCCGTCCTCGTCCAGATACCAGCCGGTGAAGAGATACCCGTAGCGGTTGGGGGACGCGGGCGCGGATACTGCAGCACCGCTCGTGACGTCTTTGGTCTTATAGGTATCGTCCGTCCGCCCATCGTTCCAGAGGAAGGTCACGGTGTAGGTGGTGTCGTCGGTGTCTTTGGTACCACCGGTGCTCTTGGTGCGCCACTGGGCGTATAGTGTCGTGTCGTCCGCCACAGCAAAGGTACCGCCCGCCGTGTAGCGCGTGCCGGAGCCGTCCTTCTCGGTATTCCAGCCTGTAAAGGTGTACCCGGTGCGGCTGATCCCTGTTTCGGTATTGGACTTCACGGCGTAGGTCGAGCCGATGACAAGGCCCGATTCGGCATAGCTCCCGCTGCCGCCGTTGGCGTTATAGGTCACCGTGCGGATGTTAAGCGACCACTGGGCATAGAGTGTCATGTCGTCGTCCAGCGTTAACGTCGCGCCCGCCTGATAGGCTGTACCGGAGCCGTCGGCCGTAGTGTTCCAGCCTGTAAAGACATAATCGGTGCGGCTGATCGCCGTATCCGTGTTGGAGCGCACGGTGTAGACGGTGCCCTGCTGCACAGCCGGGTCCTGATAGCTCCCCGTTCCGCCGTTGGCGTCGTAGGTCACGGAGCGTGTTGCGTAGTCGATATCATGGTTATTCAGGGGAGAGAGATAGGTGCCCGTAGCGTCTTGCACACTTGTCTCCGCGTAGCCGATATTTACGGGCGTAGTCGCCGCCGGCTCTACCGCCACAGCGGCAAGATTGTCATCAAAGTGTGTGTCGCTGGACGTGTTGAGATTGGAATAGTCGATATTATCCTCCGTATAAATGCCACCGCCGCTGGCCGCCGTGTTATCTGTGATGTAAACAGTGCCGGTCGCGTCAAACGTAGCCATCGCCCCACCGGCTCCCCCGTACACCAGATAAATGCCGCCGCCGTTGCCGCTTGCGGTGTTATCGGTGACTGCAGGTGTTGCGGAGCTGCCGCCCGTCATCGTGAAGCTGCCGCCGTTACCGCCCGCGTCCACATAGACGCCGCCGCCGCTGACCGCGCTGTTACCGGTGATTTCGCCGCCGTCCATAACTGCGCTGCCGGAACCGCTGACGTACACACCGCCGCCGTTGCCGCCGGAACTGGTGGTGGCGCTGTAGGACGTCTCATTTGCGCTGATACTGCCTGCGTTCATCTCAAGCGTACCGTTTACATACACCCCGCCGCCGTCGCCGCCGGTTGTGTCGTTAGTAACATCACTATGGGTCTTGTTGCCGGTAATCGTGCCTACCGTCGCATTCCCGAACGCGTCGGTTTCCGCATCCATGGTCAGCTTACACCCGGTACCCACGAAAACACCGCCGCCGTTGGCGCGCAGGGCGATGTTGCCGCTGATCTCGCCACCGGTCATGGTGACACCGGTGGTATAAGTGCCGCTGCTATCCTGCAATAACACCACACCGCCGCCGTAGTACTGCGCCGTGTTCGTCTGAATCAGGGTTCCGGTGCCGATGGAAACGGTGCTATTGCCGCTGGAACCGGCGACAACATACAGGGCGCCGCCAATTTCCGCCTCGTTCCCGGAAAGTTCGACGTTTGCAAGGGTAACCGTCGAGCCCAGGGCGAACACGCCGCCGCCGTTACCGCCATTGCCCATTGTGGTGGTGGCTTCCGCGTAGTTGTCGCTTATGATGCCGCCGGTCAACGCCAGTGTTGCACCGCTCCCATATATGCCGCCGCCGTTGCCGCCGCTCTGTATGCTGGCGTCCGTATTGCTGTTGGCTATATTTCCGCTGATGGCACCGCCGGACATGGAAAACGTGACTCCGGGATTCAAAAATATGCCGCCGCCGTTGCCGCCGCTGCCCGATGTGCCGGCCATCACCTCGTTGTCGCTGATCGTTCCGCCATTGAGTGTGAAGGTACCACCGTTATAGGCGTACACACCGCCGCCACCGCCGCCGGTGGATGTGTCGGCCGGGTCAAACGTCAGATTCCCACTGATGGTGCCGCCATCCATCGTAAAGCTGCACTTCTGGCCTATATACATGCCGCCGCCATTTGCACGTAAGGCAACATTGCCGCTGATTTCACCGCCCGACATGATTGCTGTGGTGACATTTGCGTCGGTACTGTCTTTGACCAGAATCACACCGCCTGCATAATTTCGCGCCGTATTATCCTTGATAGCGGCAGTGTCGCTTATCGTTAATGAACTGGCGGCAGTTGCAGTTGCCGCGGCGTACACGCCGCCGCCGATTTCAGACTCATTGCCCGAAACCTCCATCGTGTCCTTGAAATAGATGGTGGTGCCGGCCGCGTATATACCGCCGCCGTTGGCGGCGTTGTTTCCAGATATCGCACCTTGCTTCATGTCAAGTGTGGATCCGCTGGTAGATCCTATGCCGCCGCCGTTGACAGTGGCAGTGTTGCCGGAAATGCTGCCGTCATCCATGATAACGGTAGCGCCATAAGCATATATACCACCGCCGTTGCCGTCGGCAGTGTTGCCGGAAATCTCACCTCCAGTGAGGTCAAAGGAGACGCCCGCACCAAGGTACAACCCGCCGCCATTCGTCCCCGCCGTGTTGCCTGGGATCATGGTGGTATCCGTACTGCCAATGATTCCGCCGCTCATGGTATATGTACCTGCACTGCCTAGCAGACATACACCGGCACCGTAGCCCGTCGTCGCCGTATTGCCGAAGATCGCACCGTCCTCAATGGAAACGGTCGCGGCGTTGGCATACACGCCTCCGCCGCTCGTGGCGGCATGGTTACCGGAGATCATTGTGTCAGCTTTCAAGGCAACGCTGGAGGTGCTGGCAGCGAAAACGCCGCCGCCATTGGTTGCAGTATTGCCGGAGATTGCACCATCCGTGACGGTCGCAATGGCACTGGTATTCACATAAATGCCGCCGCCGCTCGTAGCAGTGTTACCTGAAATCTCCCCGCCGGTCATTTGGAATGTGACGCTCGTGCCAATGAATAACCCGCCGCCATTCGTCCCCGCCGTGTTGCCTGGGATCATAGTGGTATCCGTAC
>JAJQEJ010000026.1 GCA_021201735.1 Oscillospiraceae bacterium
TATTATACCACAAAAACCTCGCCATTGGCGAGGTTTTTTGACAGGCTGAAGCACCCAAATCTTCTCTGTAAGATTTGGGTGCTTTTATAAAGTTAAGCTGGGGGGGCACATGCATTACTTCCGCCAGTCTGGGATAAATCGTACAATAGGACAGACAAATAAAATACGATGCGTTACGCCTTCTTCTGCCAGACAGGGCGCGGCAAATGCCCGTCATCGCAGACGAGATAGGCGTCATAGGTGCGCACCCATTGGGCAAGGCAGGTAATAAAGCTGCTTGTGGCAAAGGCACCTACCTGTGGGGAATGCCCCGTGATTCTTGAATATAGGTCTGGATTGCTCCGCTGCGCCCGGTGGATGCAGGTGTAAATATCCTGACGGATGGTGTTATATTTTGCATGGTGCTTTGACGCAATCATCGCATAAAGCGGCTTGCCGACCTCTATCCCTTGCAGCGCAAGGTCAACCGCCATGAGAAGATAGTTATACCCCGTATAGTTCCCGCAAAGGCCAAGCTGCTGCAATGTGACGCGGGTATTCCCCTCAGTGGAAAGCAAGCGTACAGCAGCATCATTCGCAGGCTGTTTCGCCTGTGTATAGTCACGTTCCTCTATCATCTTAACATGCTCCATATCCTTAAAAATATGCCGTTTTCTATCATATTGGAATTAGTGTAACAAATGAAAAAAGGCAAGTCAATGAAATAAATCAAAATAATATATTAAATGCCAAATGTTATTTTGTTGATGATAGAACTAAAAATGTTACATATTGCAACAGGAAAAGATATACAAAGTGACAGCGCTCATCGAAAAGTGACAATGCGCTTCGTTTGACATTGCGCAGGGTAGTATCCCGTCTGATTGTTGTGAATTGCAGGCCAATGCGCCGGAGAACGCCGCGCTGAACCATTCGGGTATCACGCTGGTCATAGGTGAGCAATGTCAGGTACAGATTTCCGGTGTTGAGGGAACACCGGTCTGGAGCACCTCTGATCCCACAGTGGCAACTGTCTCCGCTGACGGAACAGTGATTGCCGTTGGGGTGGGGGCTGCCATTGTGACGTGTACGGAAGGCGACAATACGGCCGACTGCATCGTGCGCTGCATATCCTCATATCCGTATTAATCTTTTGAGGCCTGCGGAGCGGAAAGGCGCGCCTCCAGCTCCGCGCGGCGGGCCTCATAGCCGGGCTTGCCGAGCAGGGCATACATATTGTTCTTATATGCCTCGACCCCCGGCTGGTTAAAGGGGTTGACGCCGAGCAGGTACCCGGATAGGCCGCAGGCGTATTCAAAAAAGTAGATCAGCGCGCCGATGTGCTCTGCGTCGCGGCGCGCTACTTCCACCATCAGATTGGGCACGCCGCCGTCTATATGCGCGAGCAGTGTCCCGCGCATCGCCTGCTCCGCGACAAAGGAGAGCGGCTTGCCGGAGAGGAAATTCAGCCCGTCGGTGTCCTGCGGGTCATCGGGAATGTAAATTTCGTTACGAGGGGTGGTAAAGCGCACAACCGTCTCAAACATCAGGCGTTGACCCTCCTGAATATACTGCCCCATAGAATGCAGGTCAGCGGTGAATTCTACACTGGCGGGGAAGAGGCCCTTGCCCTCTTTTCCCTCACTCTCGCCGTAGAGCTGCTTCCACCATTCCGCGAAAAAGCGGAAGGATGGCTCATAGCAGCACAGCAACTCCACCGATTTCCCGGACGTATATAAGGCACCCCGCGCGGCGGCGTATTGCCACGCGGGATTTTCCGCGCCGAGCGCGGTGAAATCCACCATAGCCCGGTGCGCGCCGGACATGAGCGCCGTGATGTCGACGCCCGCCGCCGCGAGGGGGAGCAGACCGACGGCGCTCAGCACGGAATACCGCCCGCCGATCTCATCCGGCACGACAAACGTCTCATACCCCTCGGCATCGGCAACGCCCTTGAGGACGCCGCGCTGCTTGTCGGTGGTCGCATAGATGCGCTTGCGCGCGCCCTCTTTGCCGTAGCGCTCCTCCAGCAGGCCTTTCAGAATGCGGAAGGCCACGGCGGGCTCGGTCGTGGTGCCGGATTTGGAGATGATGTTGACGGAAAAATTCTTTCCGTTCAATTTTTGCAGCGTTTCATACAGGGCATCCGACGAAAGGCCGTTGCCTGCAAAGAGAATCTCCGGCCCGTGGCCGCCGAGCAGGTCGATGACCGCCCGCGCGCCCAGATAGGAGCCGCCGATGCCGATCACCACCAGAATCTGCGAATCGGCCCGGATGCGCTTTGCCGCGGCCTCGATGCGGGTAAACTCCTGCTTGTCGTAATCCCGCGGGAGCGAAACCCAGCCTGTATATCCCCCCCCCGCGCCGCTGCCCTGACGGAGCCTTTCGTCTGCGCTCTTTAATGCGGGCAGACGGCTTTCAAGCCAGTCGGACGGGACAAAGCCCGCGATGTTGGAACAGTCAATTTGACACATCATAAAAGAAAACCCCCTAAAAAGTTCCCTGTGGTGTTTCTAGTATACACCAATCAGACAAAACTTTCCAGAGGGAATCGAAAAAGCGGTTAAAGAACGTTTTGCAGGTTTAACAGATCCGATTGCGCCAGCAGCTCAAGGCGCGCGATCAGGCTTGCGTTTGCCGCAGTATATTCGGAAGCTTCTCGCGCCTTCAGGCAGGCGTTGACCTGCGCAAAGCCCTCGTAAACACCGTTCAGTTCGGTGTGGCGCGTCACGGCGTATAGGCTTTTGTGCGATACCCACTCTTTTTCCGCGGCGGCGCTGTACGCATATGCCGCGTCCCAGTCCTCCTCCTTGGCATAGGTTTGCGCCTGTTGCAGCGTATCACATACGGACTGCGACAGGTTCTGCAGCGCAAAGCTGCTCAGCAGTGTTGCAATAATGAGGGCGGCGAGTACAATGCAGGAGATCCACAGCCGTTTCAAACGCGCACCTCCGCTTCCTTGCGTACGAGATAAATCTGTTCCTTTTCATCCACGGTGAAGAGAAAAACCTCCTGCGCGGAATGAATCCGGCGCTCCTTCAGGCGTTTGTCCAGCCAATCCAAAGAAAGCCCGCGCGTCTCCAGATTGCGCGCCATAATTCTGCCGTCGTTGATGAGAATGAGGGGCAGACCGGTCTCCGGTATGCCGATGCCAAGCTGCTCCGCGGTCACGGGCTGGCGGTTTGCGTAGAGCAGGACGGAGAGCTGCCCGTTGGTCTCCAGAATGCCGTATTTCACAAGGGAGATGTCATAAATGTTCTTCATCCGCAGCTCTTCCGTCAGCTCGTCAATGGTAAATCTGTTTTTTGCCATTTCACGCTGATTGAGCTTTCCCTCGTGGATGAGAATGGAGGGGCGGCCGCACATAATGGCGCGAAAGCGGATGCTCTTTGTGTTGAGAATGGAGATGATCATGCTCAGGCACAGAAGGGTGACGATCGGGATGATCCCAAAAAGCAAAGGAATGCCGAAATCCTGCATCGGGACTGCGGCCAGGTCTGCGATGATCAGGGCGAGCACCAGTTCCGACGGCTCCAGCTCACCCACCTGCCGCTTTCCCAGCAGGCGAACGCCAATGATGATGATGATATACAGAATGATAGTGCGTATGCAGGCAATTACCATATGCCATCTCTCCTTCCTTGTCTTATGCAAAATTATGATTAGTATTGCCGCCTGCACACAAATTATGCCGCCGCTTTTTGGGGAAAACCACTTTTTTCGGCTTTCGGCGCGAAAGGGAGAAAAAGAGCCTTGAAACCGGAAGGAATATAGTATAAAATAGTACGAATAAATATGTATCGGAATGGCGCGAAAGGCGGGATAACGCACAATGAAGGCAACCCTCATTTTAGAAAACGGAGACGTGTTCACCGGGCGGAGCATCGGCGCGGTGGCAGACCGGGTTTGTGAGATGGTGTTTAACACCTCCATGACTGGCTATCAGGAAATTCTGACCGACCCATCCTACGCGGGGCAGGGCATCGTCATGTCCTATCCCCTCATTGGCAATTACGGCGTGAACGATGAGGACAACGAGTCTGAGCGCCCGTGGGCGCAGGCGTTTATCGTGCGGCATCTCGCGCGGCGGGGCAGCAACTTTCGCTGTCAGGGCGATCTGGACGCCTACTTAAAACAGTATCATATCACGGGTATTGAGGGCGTGGATACGCGCGCACTGACCCGCATTCTCCGCAGTCAGGGCACCATGAATGGCATGATTACCTGTGCGGAGGATTTTTCTGTGGAAACCTGTCTGGAAAAAATCCGTGCCTACCGTGTGCAGGATACCGTCCGGCAGGTGACGTGCCATGCACCATGCGTCTATCCCGCCGACGGGCAGCAGAAGCTGCGGGTGGCCCTGATGGATTACGGGTTTAAGAAAAATATGGTCCGGGGGCTCCAAAAGCGCGGCTGTGAGGTCACCGTTTTCCCCGCGTATACGCCAGCACAGACAATACTGGATGGGAAATTTGACGGTGTGATGCTCTCCAACGGCCCCGGCGACCCGGCGGAGAATGTGGAGATCATTGCGGAGCTTAAAACCCTGTATGATAGCGATATTCCGATTTTTGCCGTCTGCCTGGGCCACCAGCTCCTGGCGCTGGCCAACGGCTGCAAGACCCATAAAATGACCTTCGGACACCGTGGGGCCAACCACCCGGTTAAGGAGCTCGCGAGCGGGCGCTGCTTTATCACAAGCCAGAACCACGGTTATGTCGTGACGCCGGAGAGCGTCGACCCCGCTGTGGCGAAAATCTCCTATGTCAACGTAAATGAGGGCAGTGTGGAGGGGCTGGAGTACGTTCGTCCGAATTGCTTCACCGTACAGTTCCACCCGGAGGCGGCACCCGGGCCGCAGGATACCGCGACGCTGTTTGACCACTTTGTGCAGATGATGAAGGGAGGTGCGCGCTGATGCCGAAGAATCCATCCATTCAAAAAGTGCTTGTCCTAGGCTCCGGCCCCATCGTCATCGGGCAGGCCGCCGAATTCGACTACGCGGGCACACAGGCCTGCCGCGCCCTCAAGGAGGAGGGCGTCGAGGTGGTGCTCGTGAACTCCAACCCCGCCACCATCATGACGGACAAGGACATTGCGGATCATGTCTATATTGAGCCGCTGAATATTGCAACCATCACGCAGGTGATTGCGATGGAGCGCCCCGACTCCATTCTCCCCACCCTCGGCGGACAGACCGGGCTGAACCTCGCCATGTCCCTGCATGAGGAGGGTATTTTGGAGCAGTACGGCGTGCGCCTGCTCGGCACCTCGCCGGAGAGCATCCACAAGGCGGAGGACCGCCAGGGCTTTAAGGACGCCATGGAGGAGCTTGGGCAGCCCTGCGTTGTGTCCGACGTCGTAGAAAATGTAGAGGACGCCGTTACCTTTGCCGGCAGCATCGGCTACCCCGTCATCGTCCGGCCCGCCTATACCCTGGGCGGCAGCGGCGGCGGCATCGCCTATGATGAGATGGGGCTGCGCGAAATTGCCGACCGCGGTATCCACCTCTCCCGTGTGGGACAGGTGCTCATTGAGCGCTGTATCGCGGGCTGGAAGGAAATTGAGTTTGAGGTGATGCGCGACTCTGTGGGGAACGTCATCCAGATCTGCTCCATGGAGAACATCGACCCGGTCGGGGTGCACACCGGTGACTCAATCGTCGTCGCGCCCACGCAGACACTCGCCAACCGCGAGTACCAGATGCTCCGCTCGGCGAGCCTTGATATTATCTCCGCGCTGAAGATTGAGGGCGGCTGCAACGTGCAGCTCGCCATGAATCCAGAGAGCTTTGAGTACGCCGTCATTGAGGTCAATCCCCGCGTTAGCCGCTCCTCGGCCCTCGCCTCCAAAGCGACCGGCTATCCCATCGCGAAGGTGGCGGCGAAGATTGCGCTCGGCTACACGCTCGATGAGATTCCAAATGCCGTGACCGGCAAGACCACCGCCTGCTTTGAGCCGACGGTGGACTACTGTGTCCTCAAAATCCCGCGCCTGCCCTTTGATAAATTCACTACCGCGAGCCGCACACTGGGTACCCAGATGAAGGCGACGGGGGAGGTTATGGCCATCAGCAGCAGCTTTGAAGGGGCGCTGATGAAGGCGATCCGTTCTCTGGAATTGCCCGTCAAGTCCTTGCGTATGGCGGGGCTGGATGAACTCTATACCGAGGAGATTGAGGAGCGGCTCTCCCGTGTGGACGACCAGCGGCTGTTCGTTGTATCGGAAGCGCTGCGCCGTGGTATTTCCCCGGAAACCATCAATAAGATCACAAAAATGGATCTCTGGTTTTTAGACCGATTCGCCAACATTGTGGAGATGGAAAACCGGCTCGGACAGGGGACGCTCGACGCGGATACCCTCCGCACCGCGAAGGAAATGGGTTTTGCCGACGAGTGGATCGGATATCTTTCCGGAAAGACGCGCAAGGAGATCA
This sequence comes from Oscillospiraceae bacterium, assembly GCA_021201735.1. Classification (GTDB taxonomy): domain Bacteria; phylum Bacillota; class Clostridia; order Oscillospirales; family Oscillospiraceae; genus JAJQEJ01. Next base: position 6,416 of record JAJQEJ010000026.1, read on the forward strand.
AAGCCCTGCGGGAGTCCTGCGGGATTATCCCCTCGTTTAAAATGGTGGACACCTGCGCCGCGGAGTTTGAGGCGCAGACGCCCTACTACTACTCCACCTTTGACGCGGAGAATGAGGCTTTGGATAAGCCGGGCCGGGATAGTTCGCGCCGCAAAGTCCTTGTGCTCGGCTCCGGGCCCATACGAATCGGGCAGGGGATTGAGTTCGACTACTGCTCGGTGCATTCGGTCTGGGCGTTGCAGCGCATGGGCTGTGAAGCGATTATCATCAACAACAACCCCGAGACGGTCTCCACCGATTTTGACGTTGCCGATAAGCTCTATTTTGAGCCGCTGACGGCGGAGGACGTCGAGGCCATTGTGGAGCAGGAGAAGCCGTGGGGCGCGGTGGTTCAGTTCGGCGGGCAGACCGCCATTAAGCTTGCGCAGGCGCTCACAGATATGGGCGTCCCCATTCTGGGCACCTCATCCGACGGGGTGGACGCCGCGGAGGACAGAGAGCGCTTTGACGAGATTCTCAATCGCTGCCAGATCCCCCGCGCCGCCGGACGCACCGTCTATACCGCCGAGCAGGCCGTCGCCGCCGCCAATGAGGTCGGCTACCCCGTTTTGGTGCGCCCATCCTATGTGCTCGGCGGGCAGGGGATGGAAATCGCCTATCATGACCGCAATATTGAGGACTTTATGCGCATCATCAATCGCACCGTGCAGGAGCACCCGATCCTCGTCGATAAATATCTGATGGGGCGCGAGCTCGAAGTGGACGGCGTCTTTGACGGGGAGGATATCCTCATCCCGGGTATCATGGAACACATTGAGCGGGCGGGCGTCCACTCCGGCGACTCCATCTCGGTCTATCCGAGCATCCATGTGGAGGAGAAGCACAAGGAGATCATCCTGCGCTATACCCGTGATCTCGCGAAGGCGCTCGGCGTGATTGGGCTTATCAACATTCAGTTTATCCTGTACAACGATGAGGTCTATGTCATTGAGGTCAATCCCCGTTCCTCACGCACCATCCCGTACATTTCCAAGGTGACCGGGGTACCCATTATTGACCTTGCTACCCGCGTGATGCTCGGCGAGAAGCTGAAGGATATGGGTTATGGGGTGGACATCTATCCCGAAGGCAGCCTCTACGCGGTGAAGATGCCGGTCTTCTCCTTTGAAAAGCTCACCGATGTGGACACCGGCCTCGGCCCTGAGATGAAGTCTACCGGCGAGGTGCTTGGACTCGCGGAATCCTTCCCGCAGGCACTGCTCAAATCCTTTAAAGGTGCCAATATGAAGCTGCCAAAGCCGGGCGGACGGGTTATCATCACCGTAAAGGATGAGGATAAGGCTGAAATTGTGGGCATCGCCCGCGCCCTTGCCGATATGGATATTGAGATTCTTGCCACCGCTGGCACCGCCGACACGCTTGAGGCGGCGGATGTGGCCTGCAGCCGCGTTGCCCGCGTCTCCGAGGCATCACCCAATATCCTTGATATGCTCTCGTCCGGCTCCGTCGACCTGGTGATAAATACCCCCACCCATGGGAGAAAGAACGATACCGACGGTTTCAAAATCCGCCGATCCGCCGTGGAACACAGCGTGGGGTGCTGTACCGCCATTGATACCGCCCGCGCCATGCTCACCGTCCGCACGCAGGGGCGCAGCGCCGATCTGCGGCCCATTGATATTACGACCATTTAGGAGGCGCGGCTTATGCAGCATCAGCTTGTCCTTGTCCTCGACTTCGGAGGGCAGTATAATCAGCTTATCGCCCGCCGTGTGCGTGAATGCGGCGTGTACTGCGAGGTAAAACCCTATACCATGCCCGTTTCTGAAATTGCGAAAAGAGCGCCCATCGGCATCATCTTCACCGGCGGACCCAACAGCGTTTATGAGGAAAATGCACCTAAAATTGACCCTGCACTTTTCACATTGGGTATTCCGGTGCTCGGCATCTGCTATGGCTGTCATATCATCGCCCAGACGCTGGGTGGCCGTGTTGTGCCCGCGTCGGACGAAACGGCGCGGGAATACGGCAAAACCAGAACCTATTTCAGTCTCGAAAACAAGCTCTTTTCCGGGCTCCCCAATCAGGGCGTCACGTGGATGAGCCACGGGGATTATATGGAGCAGGTGCCGGAGGGCTTTGCCCTCATCGCGAACAGTGACGCCTGTCCGAATGTCGCTGTCGCGGATGAGGCGCGCAGAATTTATGGCGTGCAGTTCCACCCCGAGGTCGATCATACGGAAAATGGGCTTGCCATGCTCCGCAACTTTCTCTATAGCGTCTGCGGCGCTGTGGGCGACTGGACGATGGGGGACTTTGTAAAAGAGGCGGTTGCCGCGGTGCGGGAGAAGGTGGGGGACGGCAAGGTGCTCCTCGCCCTCTCCGGTGGTGTGGACTCCTCCGTCTGCGCCGCACTGCTGGCCGAGGCGATTGGGCCGCAGCTCACCTGCGTTTTTGTTGACCACGGGCTCATGCGCCTGAACGAAGGGGATGAGGTGGAGGCCGCCTTCTCGAAGTGGCCGATCCACTTTGTGCGCGTGAATGCTGAGGCGCGCTTTCTCGCAAAGCTCGGTGGGGTAGATGAGCCGGAGCAAAAGCGTAAGATCATCGGCGAAGAATTTATCCGCGTCTTTGAGGAAGAGGCGAAAAAAATCGGTACGGTGGATTTCCTTGCGCAGGGTACCATCTACCCGGACGTGATCGAGTCGGGGATCGGTGACGCGGCGGTCATAAAGAGCCACCATAACGTGGGTGGTCTGCCTGATTTTGTGGATTTTAAGGAGATTGTCGAGCCGCTGCGCCTGCTGTTCAAGGATGAGGTCCGCCAGCTCGGCCGGGAGCTGGGCCTTGCCGACTACCTTGTGGAGCGGCAGCCCTTCCCCGGTCCCGGCCTTGCAATCCGGGTGATCGGCGCGCTGACAAAAGAGAAGCTCGATACCCTCCGCCTGGCCGATGCCATTTTCCGCGATGAGATCGCCGCGGCGGGACTCAATAAGAGCGTGAACCAGTATTTTACAGTGCTCACCAACGCCCGCTCCGTAGGTGTCATGGGCGATGGCCGTACCTACGACTATACCCTCGCCCTGCGCGCCGTCACCACCACCGACTTCATGACCGCCGACTGGGCCCGCATCCCCTATGAAGTCCTGGACCGTATCAGCGTCCGCATTGTGAATGAGGTGCGCGGAATTAACCGTATTGTATACGATATCACATCGAAACCGCCTGCTACCATTGAGTGGGAATAAGCACTGAAACCCCGAAATCCATTGATATATAATGGATTGCGGGGTTTATTTTCTTTGTGTGATACCTGCATGATACCCGAAATCGAGAAAATCAGCTTTTCGACCACCTATTCCATACATTTCTTGAACTGCTGTAAGGTGGTACTGTCTATCGTTTCTTCACGCTCATTTCCTGCGGAATATACGGAAAGTTTTTCGGAAATAGCCGATTGGAGTTCGGGTGCCAGCTCAGCGACCAACGCAAGAAGATCTGCTTGTTTCTCGGCGGCGGTCTTTTCTACTGTCGGTGTCAGGCTACCGGCACGGTTGACCTCCTGCAGAGCATCGGCAAGTTGAATGCCCTTGTCCGGGTACAGGTGAGCATATGTATCCCATGTGGTTTGCACACTCTCATGCCCCAACCGCTCAGAGATGAGCAAGATAGGCTGTTTCATTTCGATGAGCATTGACGCATGGGAGTGGCGCAGGTCATGCACCCTGATACGCTCGATCCCCGCAATGCTGGCATAGGCGTCTAAGGCTTTGTTCAGAGTGGTGCGGGTGAAGTAGAAAATTTTATCATGTGGCTCAATCTTATAAAGCGAATTGATGTATGCCATGATGTCATCATAGAGGAAGTCAGGGATTGCAACAATACGGCTGCTCTTGTAGGTCTTGGGCGAGGTTTCGAGAGTTTCACCCTTGACCCGTGAGAGCGTCTTGTTGATGTCGAGCTGCTTGGATGGGAGAATGTCGGCCGGCTCCAATGCGACCATCTCCCCAATGCGTATGCCCGACCAAAACAGTATCTTAAAGGCGAGGTTCATTGCGGGTTTGTCCACCACTTCAATAAATTTCGTAAACGTGTCATATGTCCATATATTCATTTCCTCGGCATTTCTGGCACCGATACTGCCGGCCGCTTTGCAGGGGTTCTGGCGGAGGTTATAATGCTTCACCGCATAATTCATGATTGCGGACATTTGGTTGTGAATAGACTTGAGATATGTTTGAGAGAAATCACTTTCTGAGTCCATCAAGAAGGTTTGCCACTTCCGAATATGCGAGGACTTTATCTCGTTTATTGACAACTTTCTGAAATGCGGCAGCACATGCTTGTTGATAATATTCTCTTTAGTCTCCATTGTGCTCCCTTTGAGGCGAGCATTCATATCCTTGAGGTAGATTTCCACCAGACCCTCGAAAGTCATGTCAACGGACTCCTGCTCTTTGGCAAGGAACTCACGCTCGAAGGTTTCAGCATCCTTTTTCTTGGCGAACCCCCGCTTTACTTTACGCTTGTTGGCGCCGGTCCAGTCGGTATAGTGGAAACTGCAATACCACGAACCCCTCTTATCGTCTTTATACGCTGGCACGAAGTACGCACCTCCCTCATTCGTTATGTTGGCTGAACCGCTCAACAAAGTGGTTCAACAGGACTTCCATTTCAAATTGCCGCCGCGCTCTTTCCGAGTCGGGCAGATCCTCCGCTTGCGCTCGAGCTTGAACGTGCTGATCCGATTTCATCCGGTCATACTTCCTCTTTATGACTTCATAGCGTCGGTGCGCCGGGTAAAGGAAGTGAGTATACGTCGGTGCGAAGGTTTTTGCCCCCTCTGGCACAAGCTGCGTGGCGATGTCTTCTGGCACGATGATATATGAGTCAAAGACAGCACCCTTCTTTGTCTGTGAATATCGAATTGAGTAAGTATAGTGTTCCCTGATATATTCAAATAGCTTTATGTACTCATAAAAAAGGTTGAGCCGGTCAAAGGCGGCGAGTTTCGAGAGGAGTAGATATCTGTCAAAATGCTCATACTCGGCATCGGCTAGTTTCTCTCTATGCCTGTCGATTATCGAGCGGCACAAGTTAATAAAATCCAGCTGACGGTCCGCGGCTCTCGTCCGGGAGAAATACTGACTGACCCAGTTTACCAGCGGATAAGATAGCAGCAGCCGAACCGCCGTTAGCTCGTTTTTCGCCCTAAGAGCCGACTCAAACTCTCGAATGGAAAGCGCATGGTCATTTTGGTTCTTCACTTCATTACTCCTGCATTGTCGAACCCTGTTAGTTTCAGGCGAACGATGGTCCTGCATACAGGCCACATAATGTGCTAAAATTTACCTATGATAATATTTCCGTTATAATCAAATACTTACACCATATTAAACTGAGGTAATGTAAGTGGAAATATATTTGGCGGAAACAAGAATCGAACATAAACTCACACAAAGAGAATTATCACGGCTCTCTGGTGTCGCAAGAAGCCATATCTCAAGCATTGAAGCTGGCGAAGCCAATCCTACAATAGATGTTATCTGCAAACTTGCGAAGGCGCTCAAAGTAGAGCCGCAAAATCTATTCTCATGCAAATAATGCTAAATTTGAAAGAATAATGAACTAACGTGTTGAATGTTATTCTTTAACGCAAAAGTACCGTTTTTCGGTAATTGATGTATAATGTAATTACACTGCCGGCAGCTATCTTATAAGAAGGAGCTGATTACCGTGGGAACGGATCAAGAAGTGGAGGCTCAGAAAACACCGTGGGATGAGCAGACCACTTACATAAAGTTTTTGCAGTTGACACCCGACAATCAAGCAATCGTTGTCGAGCGGATTGAAACTCTGCTAGAATTTCAATCGGCAGACTAAATGCACCCTATAATCTCCTTACACTAAAGCTTGGTGCCTGGCTGCGCCCATCCTCGAAAGAGGGTGGGCGTTTTATTGTTTTGAGCGCCAGTCGAACGACTTCTCCATGGAGGTCAATCGCATCAGGTCTAATTCCTTCTGGGAGAATTCGTTTGTTTGTGAATTGTCAATGGCAATCTAAAAATGCACAAAAAGGGCGGGGAAAAAATGTACAAAA
>JAJQEJ010000005.1 GCA_021201735.1 Oscillospiraceae bacterium
CAGGAAAACCGCATTAAGCTCATGCTGACGAACGCGCGGGCGGGTGCAAAGCAGGCGGCCGCAGAAAAGGAAACCAGCACGTGTTAATTATCGGTTGAGCAGCCAAAAGGCGCAGTTCAGGTATCCGGCAAACGCGGTCCAGAGCAGATAGGGTATTTGCAGCCTCCCAGCGATGCGGTCGATGCGGGAGAATGAGCGAATCATAACCGCAATCAGAATCCAGAGCGCGACAAGCCAGAGAAAAGAGAGCAAGTGAAGCTGCAGCCCGAAAAAGAAGAGCGTCCAGAGCGCGTTGACCGCCAGCTGCACGACAAAGAAAACCAGAGCGCTACTCCGGCGGCAGTCTCTGCTGTTCCAGATACGTCCGGCACCGATGCCCATGAGGACATAGAGGATGAACCAGACAATGGGGAACAGTATGGCGGGAGGCGTTAGAAACGGTTTTTGCAGCAGCTGATATGTCGGCATGCCCCGCGCCGCCGCAATAGACGAAAGCCCACCGGCGGCCAGAGAAATGACAAGCCATATGATATAGGACAGAATTTTTTTGCGTCTCATGTATTATCACCCTGCATAGCGTATGTGGAAAGCATGGGCAATATGTACGGAACCAAAACACAAATTTGTGGCTTTTTTGTGGGATTAGAAATGTGACACAAAATATAAGCGTTTTGATTCCGACAAAGCGGAACGATTGTCTATAGTAACGTGGAGAAGAATGGATTAAAATATAGTCAACTATAAAAGTATACATTTTACTTTCCATTATATGGGGATTCGAGAGGGGATTGAAACGCTTATGAGCATTGTCGACCGCATGTGGGCGTTCGGTATTCATAAAGCGCTGGATTATCTGGAAAAAGATCCGGACACCAATATTCCAAAACTGCTGGACTGGGTGGATTGGCTTGCGCCCGAGACCTTTTTGCCGGAGCAGAGAGCCTCGTTGCGGCAAATTATGGAGGAAAAAGACGGCAACTGGTACCGCCTCATCCGCAGGATCTATGAGTTGGACGGACAGGTGCGTAAGCAGATCTTCCACAATTTTATCATCAATATCGGCCTCATTGACCGCGCCGGTGTCTCGCCGGGCCAGAAGGAGTCGGACGGAAAGACGCCGTGGGCGGCGCTGATGAGCGGCGAGCGGCGGGATTTGCCGTTTGCCGACAGCGACGACAGCGGCGGCCTGAATATGGATTTTGACGCACTGGACGCGGTTATAGACGACCGGAAGGCGCGCGGAACGCATATCTTTATTTTTTCCGGCGACATGCCGGAGGACTGGCAGGACAAATTGGTCGCCCTGTGCAACAAGCACAGGGAATGCACCTTTTCCCTTGTGGCGGAGCCTTTGCAGATTGATGCGCCATTTGCCGGGGATATTCTGCGGGTCAAAAACCTGATTCCAACCCTGCGGGTTACGGGAGGCATGGAGGAGTGGGATACGCTGGATGGGGTCACGGCGTTGCTGCGTTCACGCAACCTTCCCTTCGGGTTTTATTGCCGCTGTAACGGCGATAATGTGGAGACGGTGTCGAGCGATGAATACCTCGACCGTGTGGAGCAGTGCGGGGCATTTTATTGCGGACTGCGCGGTGAGAAGACACCCCGCGATGGAGAGCGGGCGTTCTCTGAGGCGCAGGTGCATCTGGTGGAGGAGCGTGTGCAGCGCTCCAAGGCGTGCAGGGCTTTTTTCCCAGTGTGGCACCTGAGTGCAGACCCGTCGGAGCAGAAACGCGCATATACAGCCGGTGCACTGGGGCACAGCGGGGCGGACTGGTGGCAGACGATTGGCGAGCTGCTGCACTCGCCCGAACCGCGGCCCGCCACAGAAGACGGATAGAAGTTAAAAACAGGAAGAGGAAAACAGAAGTTATGAGTATTGTAAAGGACATGTCACTGGCGGAGGCGGGGAAGCTCAAAATCCAGTGGGTACGCGATTTCATGCCCGTTCTGGGCGGAATTGAGCGCCGCTTTCAGGTAGAGCAGCCCTTTGCGGGACTGCGCGTCGCCGTCTCCGTCCATCTGGAGGCCAAAACAGCCAATCTGGGGTATGTACTCGCCAAAGGCGGCGCAGAGGTGCGCCTCACCGGTTCAAACGTCCTCTCCACGCAGGACGACGTGGCGGCGGGCCTTGCCTCCATGGGCGTGGAGACCTTTGGCATCCACGGTGCGAGCGCCGAGGAGTATGAGGCGCATCTGATGAAAACACTGGAGTTCCACCCCCATCTGGTGGTGGACGACGGGGGCGACCTCATCGATCTGCTCGGCGGGAAATGCGCGGCCTATGCCGATCAACTCATTGGCGGATGCGAGGAGACCACGACAGGGATTCTCCGCCTGCAGGCGCGTGAGCGTGAGGGTGTTTTGCCGTGTGCGATGATGGCGGTCAACGACGCAAAGGCAAAGCATTATTATGACAATAAATACGGCACCGGTCAGAGCGTGTGGGACGGCATCATGCACACCAGCAATCTGATCGTGGCGGGGAAGACGGTGGTTGTCGCGGGCTTCGGCTGGTGCGGTAAGGGCGTCGCGATGCGCGCGGCCGGTATGGGCGCGCGCGTTATTGTGACCGAAATTGACCCGTTCAAGGCGCTCGACGCCACCATGCAGGGCTATCAGGTCATGACGATGGACCAGGCGGCGCGCTTGGGCGATATCTTTGTCACCGTCACGGGCTGCAAGGATGTGATTACCTCCGCCCATTTTGCCGTGATGAAGCACGGCGCCATCCTCACAAACGCCGGGCACTTCGACTGTGAAGTCGATGTGGCGGGCCTTGCACGCATGGCGGTGAAAAAGGAAGTGCGGCGGGAAAATATCGACGGCTATACGCTCTCCGACGGGCGGTGCCTGCTTGTCATCGGCGAGGGCAGGCTCGTGAATCTCGCCGCCGGGAACGGTCATCCGGCGGAGATTATGGACATGTCCTTTGCCGTGCAGGCGCTGGCGCTCGAGTGGCTGGTGGGCCACCAGACAGAACTCGACAAGCGGCTTTACGCCGTGCCCGACGCCATTGACGACGCCATCGGCAAGGAAAAGCTCTCCGCGATGGGACTTTCTATCGACACGCTGACGGCGGAGCAAGAGGCGTACTTAAACAGCTGGACAACTTGACATTTTACAAAAAACGTTATATCATAACAAACAATTGCGGCTTAGTGGCTGCTTACTATGTACCCCAAGCGAATGGAAAGGAATGACGAAATAATATGGCAAACAGACTGTTTACCTCCGAGTCGGTGACCGAAGGGCACCCCGACAAGGTGTGTGATCAAATTTCCGACTCGGTGCTGGACGATATTCTGGCGCATGACCCGGCGGCACGCGTGGCGTGTGAGACCTTTACCACGACTGGCATGGTGGTGGTGATGGGTGAGATCACCACCGATCACTATACCGACATCCCCTCAATTGTGCGCAAGACGGTAGAGCGCATCGGCTATACCGATCCGGCATACGGTTTTGACTGCAAGAGCTGCGCGGTCATGACCGCGATTGATGAACAGTCCCCCGATATTGCCATGGGTGTGGACGCGTCCTTTGAGGCGCAGCACGGTGACCAGGACGCGGCAGACCGCGTCGGCGCGGGCGACCAGGGCATGATGTTTGGCTATGCCTGCACAGAGACCGCAGAGCTGATGCCCGCCCCCATTGCCCTTTCCCATAAAGTGGCCCGCCGCCTGGCCGAGGTGCGCAAAAGCGGGGAACTTCCCTGGCTGCGCCCCGACGGGAAAAGTCAGGTCACGGTGGAATACGGGGAGAGCGGAGAAGTGCTCCGCTGCCCGGCGATTGTACTGTCCACCCAGCACGACCCCGATATTACGCTCGAAGATCTGCGCGATGCGGTGATTGAGACGGTCATCAAAAAAATCATCCCTGAGAAGTATATTGATAAGGATACCAAGTTTTATGTCAACCCGACAGGCCGCTTTGTCATCGGCGGCCCGGTGGGGGATACCGGCTTGACCGGCCGGAAGATTATCGTGGATACATATGGCGGTGCCGCGGCGCACGGCGGCGGCTGTTTTTCCGGCAAGGACCCGACGAAGGTGGATCGCTCCGCCGCGTATATGGCCCGCTATGTGGCAAAGAATTTGGTCGCGGCAGGGCTTGCCACCCGCTGCCAGATTGAGGTCGCGTATGCCATCGGCGTTGCGAATCCCGTCTCCATTTTGGTGGAGTCCTATGGCACCGGCAAGGTCAGCGACGAGCGGCTGTCCGAGATTGTGAAAGAATGCTTTGACCTCCGCCCGGCGAAGATCATTGAGCACCTGAATCTCCGCCGCCCCATCTACGCGCAGACAGCGGCGTACGGCCATTTTGGCCGCGATGACCTCGACCTGCCGTGGGAGCGCACCGACATGGTGGAGCAGATCAGAAGCTACCTGTAATCGTAAGGTTAACCCCGGAGGGGGAGGGGTTGCCCCTGCCTTCCGGGGTTTGTTTTTTAGAAAAGAATAAAGGAGGTGTCTTCATGCTAAAAGTCCTCTATCTGCTCAACTTTGCCGGTAAGGCGGGGACAGAGCGGTATGTGGAGACACTGGTACAATATCTGGGCGGCGAGAAGATTCAGCCCTTTTTTGTTTACAACGAGAGCGGCCTGCTCGTCGAGCGGATGCAGGCGCAGGGCGTGCCGGTTCGTCAGCTTACCATGACCCGCCGCTTTGATTTTGACGCCGCCAAGGGGCTGGCCGCGATCTGCCGTGAGTGGGAGATTGACCTCGTGCACTGCCACTTCCTGCGCGAGCATTATACCGCACTTTTGGCGAAAAAATATCTGCCCGATTTGAAGGTGGTCTATACAAACCACTTCATCCTGCCCAACAATGCGGTGACGAAACTCTCCAACCGCATACTCGATAAGCATCAGGATCGGATGATCGCCGTCTGCACCAAGGGGCGGGAGCAGCTCATTAAAAATGGCTGGGACGGCGCGCGTATTGAGATCATTTTTAACGCCGTTGACCCGGCGGTATGGGCGGGAGACCGGTCGGAGTCCACGCTGCGCGCCGAGCTCGGTATTCCGGAGGAGCAATTCGTGATGCTCTGCGCCTCTCGCTTTGCGGAGGACAAGGGACATAAATACCTGCTCGACTCGCTCGCGCGGCTCAAACAGATGACAGGTCGTCCATTCATGATGGTACTGGCGGGGGACGGGCCGCTGCTCGCGCAATCAAAGGAGCAGGCGGAAGCGTTGGGACTCAATGACTGCGTGCGCTTTATCGGCTTTCGCGAGGATATGAAAAACCTCTTCAAGGGTGCCGATCTCTATGTCAATGCGTCGGAGCATGAGGCGCTTTCCTTTTTGATCATTGAGGCGATGGCGGCGGGTCTGCCTGTGATTGCGACCGACATGGGCGGAAACAGCGATATCGTGAGCGAGGAAGCGGGCGACGGCCTGCTCGTAACGTATAACCAGCCGGACTCCATGGCGGGCGCAATGCGGCGCTTTTTGGAGGAACCGGGGCTTTTGGAGCGCTGCCGCGCCGGTGCCGCGCGCACCGTTACGGAGAAGTTTGAGATACACAAGATGGCGCAGGCGACGTATGCAGCCTATGAAACGGCGATGCGGCGCGGGGAGAACGGAGGCGGCGTATGAGTTTAGCGCAAAATAGCGTACTGTATCAGCTTTGGCTCACCTTCTGGCATTTCTTTTGCGGGAAATGGCGGGAAGGCGTTTTGGGCCACTTTTTCACCCGGCTGGGTCTGAGCATAGAAAGCGGCTGCGCCGGCAGCGCAATCTGCAATTTTCTCCGGCGGGACGGGATCATCACCAGAAGCTGGCCGTCGAGTATGTTTTGCCGGATCTTGACGGTGGTTGTGAACATACCGCTCTCGATTTTCCGCTGGCTCTACCGCATGGGGCGCGACCTCTGGAACGGCAGCTTTTTGATGGGGATTGTCTCCGGCCTCGGCAGAGGGAGCTTCCTCCTGCTGGGTCTCGTGATGCTGGTGATGATGGTTGCGCCGCACGATATCTGGGATAACTTCTATGCCTTTATTGCCATGCTGGTGGTGACGGTGCTGTTCGTCATCGGCGCAGCGCCCCGCCCTCGCTACAAGCTGGAGATCGGACAGCTCAGCCCCTATTTCGTCTTTTTCTTTGTCTTTGTGTGTTATGCGCTGGTCTGCTCCGTTGTCACGGACCTATCCCTGCGCTTTTTCTTCTTCCACCTGACCGCGTTTTTGATTGTGCTGCTGCTGGTGAGCGCCGTGCGGCGCTTTGATGAGCTGCAACTGGTGGTAGTACTTGCGTCGGTCGGCATGTTTGTCGCGAGCGTATACGGCTGCTACCAGGGCTATATCGGCGTGGAGGTCGACCCATCGCAGCAGGATATGATACTCAACGAGGGGATGCCGGGCCGCATCTTTGGCTTCTTCGATAACCCGAATAACTTTGCGGAACTGCTCGTGATGATGATACCACTTGACCTCGCCCTCCTGTTCAACGCAAAGACATGGCGCGGCAGGCTCATGGCCATCGTGGCGCTGATCCCCTGCGTTGTCTCGATTGGCTATACCTACTCCCGCTCCGGCTGGATTGGACTGGTGCTGGCGGTCCTGATTTTTATCGCGTTTAAAAACTGGCGTTTGGTGCCGCTCGTGATTGTGCTGGGACTGTTCGCCATACCGCTTCTGCCGCAGACGGTTTATAACCGCATTCTCACCATCGGCAATTCGGAGGATTCCTCCACCAACTACCGGCTTGAGATTTATAAGGCCGCGAAAAATCTCCTTGCCGACTACTGGCACCGCGGCGTTGGGCTCGGCAACGACGTCATGACCGAGGTCTTTGAGCGCGGCTATCCCAAGATGGAAGACGCGCGGTACCCCATCCACACCCACAATAACTACCTGCAGGTGTGGCTTGAGATGGGCATCCTCGGCCTGATCTCCTTTATTGGTGCGCTGATCTATCAGATCAAGACAGGGATCAAATGCTTTGCCGCCACCGCCGATAAACGCGTGAAGAACCTTCTGGCAGGCTCTATCGCGGGCTTTTGTGGCATTCTGGTCATCAGCGGCGTGGAATACACCTGGTTTTATCCCCGCAATATGTTTGTCTACTTCTTCCTGTTCGGCATCATCGGCTCATGTATTAAGCTGGTGCGGATGGAGCAAAAGAAGACGGCGCACGCACGATGAAATCAAAGACGGCTCCCGCACGGTCAAATCGTGCGGGAGCCGTTTTCACTATTTTACTGTAAGCGGTCTTCTAATCCGGCGAGCTCCTGCTTTAACGTATCGGGGAGAGTATCGCCAAACTTCTGATAGAACGCGCGCACGCCTGCGGCGTCCTCACGCCAGAGCGCCGGGTCGACGGTGAGCAGTTCCTTGAGTGTGTCGGTGTCCACGCCGGAGCCTTCCAGCACAATATCCTCCGGATGGGGGAGGTAGCCGATAGGGGTCTCCACGGCATCTACAGCGTGCTCACAGCGCTTCATAATCCACTCCAGCACGCGCAGGTTCTCACCAAAACCGGGCCAGATGAATTTCCCGTCCGCGTCGGTGCGGAACCAGTTGACGTTAAAAATGAGGGGTGGCTTGCTGACCTTCTCGCCCATGTCCAGCCAATGCTGCCAGTAGCGGCCCATATTATAGCCGCAGAAGGGGAGCATCGCCATCGGGTCACGGCGCACCACGCCCACCGCGCCGGCCGCCGCCGCAGTGGTCTCAGAGGCCATGGCGGAGCCGACAAAGACGCCGTGCGCCCAATCTCTGGACTGGTACACGAGCGGCGCGGTCTTCGCGCGGCGGCCGCCGAACACAATGGCGGACAGGGGGACGCCGGTGGGGTTTTCAAATTCCGGAGAGATGCAGGGGCAGTTTTTTGCCGGTGCGGTAAAGCGGGAATTCGGGTGCGCGCCCTTCTCCGTGGAAACCGTGCCGTCCCAGGGGTTGCCCTTCCAGTCGACCGCATGCTTGGGCGGATTCTTGTCGAGCCCCTCCCACCAGACGGTATTGTCGTCGAGATTGTGCGCGACGTTGGTGAAAATGGTGTTTTTCCGGGTGCTCTCCAGCGCGTTTGGATTTGATTTCACATTGGTGCCTGGAGCTACGCCGAAAAAGCCGTATTCCGGATTCATGGCCCACAGGCGGCCATCCTGCCCCACGCGAATCCACGCGATATCGTCGCCCACGCACCAAACCTTCCAGCCCGCTTTTTTGTAATGCTCGGGCGGAATCAGCATGGCGAGGTTCGTTTTGCCGCACGCGGAGGGGAAGGCAGCCGCAAGGTAAAAGACCTCGCCTTTTGGGTTTTCAATGCCAAGGATCAGCATATGCTCCGCCATCCAGCCCTCATCCCGGCCCTGACAGGAGGCGATGCGCAGGGCAAAGCACTTTTTACCGAGCAAAACGTTTCCGCCATACGCGGAATTGACGCTCATGATGGTGTCGTCCTGCGGGAAATGGACGATATACCGGTTCTCTGGGTCAAGCTTGGCGGTGGCATGCAGGCCTCTGACGTAGTCGTCACTGTTGCCCAGTGCGTCCATGACGTCCTGTCCGATACGGGTCATAATGGACATGTTGAGCACGACATAAATTGAGTCCGTCAGCTCAATCCCGTACTTGGCAAACGGAGAGCCCACAACACCCATAGAGTAGGGGATCACATACATCGTCAGCCCCTGCATGGCGCCGTCATAGAGCTTTCTCAGTTTTGCGTACATCACATCCGGGTCCATCCAGTTGTTGGTCGGCCCCGCGTCCTCTTCGCGCGGACAGCAGATGAAAGTGCGGTCCTCCACGCGGGCGACATCGTTCGGCGCGGTACGGTGCAAATAGCAACCGGGAAGCTTTTCCTCGTTGAGTTTTTCCAGCTCGCCGCTGGCGACCGCCTGTGTGCGCAGCGCTTTCAGCTGTGACTCGCTACCGTCAATCCACACAACCTGCGCGGGCCGGGTCATGGCCGCCATCATGTCAATCCAATCTAAGACGTCCCGATTGCCTGTGAGGGCCATATTCATACCTACCAGTGCCATAATGAGATTCCTCCTATGTAAACTCTTGCGATACGTTTCTTGCAGGATGGGCAGGGGGAAAATAGATTACTTCATATTTATTGTATTGTATTATACAAATAAATGCAAGGATGATTGTTGCCTTGACTGCCAAAGCGGGCAGGAAAAGTTTGGTTATATTGCGTTATGTAGTTAAATAGAGTCGTATCCCGGCGCAGCACTGAAGCACGCGCGCACTCTTCCTGCCATATACAGGGAGCCAAGCGCGCAGATGACACGGTCAGTACCCGCAAGCTGGAACGCTTTCATGACACCTTCTTCAATTGTCCTGCATGCCGTACATGGAAGCGCCCGGGTGGAGAGCACATCCGCAAGCTCCTGCGCCGAGAGGGCACGCGGAGAGTCGGGGGTAACGGTCACAAAATGTGTCGCCAGTGGCGCAAGACGGGATATCAAATCATGATAATCCTTATCACGCAGTACACCCAGCAGAAACACGACACGTTTTCCCGGAAAATAATGCCGCAGTGCATCGGCACAGACCTGTGCGCACTGCGGATTGTGTCCGCAGTCAAGGACAAACCACGGCGCTTGGTGCAGCACCTCAAAGCGGCCCGGCCACGCAGTCTGTGAAAGCCCTGATAGGATCGCGTCATCGGGGACGGAAAACCCCTGCCTGCGCAGCGCCAGCATGGCCTCCACAGCCAAGGCGGCGTTAAACCGCTGGTGTGCACCCAAAAGGCGGATGGAGAGGCGGGGAAAGTCCTTGTAGCGGAAGACCTGGCCCGCTAAGGTATCCTCCAGAGCGTCCAGTTGCGCGGCGTCGGCGATGGTCAGTGGCACCTGCTCTGCCGCACAGCGGCGGGCAAAGACCTCCGTCACCTCATCCTCCTGTGGATAGAGAACCACTTCGCACCCGCGCTTAATGACGTCCGCCTTTTCCACCGCGATCAGCGCGGGCGTGTCGCCGAGGTGTTCGGTGTGATCAAGCCCGATGCGGGTGACGGCCACGACGGCGGGGGAGGGAATGGCGTTCGTGGAGTCAAGGCGACCGCCCATGCCGGCCTCCAGAACGACAAATTGGCACCCGCTTCGGTAATAGTAGAGTAGCGCAGCGGCGGTCACCAGCTCGAATTCTGTCGGATGGTCAATCATGGACTCGGCATGTGGACGGATACCGGTGATGATTCTTGCAAGGGATTTATCCGGGATGGGTTCGCCATCGATTTGAATTCTCTCGTGAAACCGTGTGAGATACGGCGAGGTGTAAAGGCCGGTTTTGTACCCCGCGGCGCGTAGCATCTGCGCGCAGAAGGCGGACACGGAGCCTTTGCCGTTTGTTCCGACCACGTGGATAAAGGTCAGGTGGCACTCCGGATGACCGAGCCGGTCGAGCAGCTCCCGCGTGCGGGAGAGGCCGGGCTTGCTGCCGAGCCAGGAGGTGCTGTGGATATAGGCGATTGCCTCCTGCCCGGTCATGCCATACCCTCCGCGGCTTCCACCACGTGGGCGGCCAGCACGGTTGAGGTGACTGCGCCGACGCCTCCAGGTACCGGAGTCATGGCGGCGACGCGCGGCTCCACTTGCGCAAAATCGACGTCTCCGACCAGCTTCCCGTCCACGCCGACGTTGATCCCGACATCAAACACGACCTGATGGGCGCTTACATAACTGCTGTCCACCATGTTGGCGCGCCCCGCGGCGGCGATGAGGATATCGGCATCCCGACAGAGTGCGGGCAGATCCTCCGTCTTGGTGTGGCAGATGGTGACGGTTGCGTTTTCCTGTAGGAGTAGCATGGCAACCGGCCGTCCAATAATCATACTGCGGCCGATGACGACGGCACGCTTGCCGGTCACATCATAGCCATAGTGGTGCAATATCTCCATGCAGGCCTGCGCCGTACAGGGAGGGAAGCCAATGCCGTGCCCGGAAAATACATGGGATTTTGAGTCGTTCGTGAGTCCATCCGCATCCTTTGCCGGGTTCAGCGCGGCAATGACCGCGTCGCCGCCGATATGCGCGGGGAACGGCTGAAAAAGCAGTGCACTGTGGATGGTATGGTCACGATTGATCGCCTCAACGGCGGACAGGACTGCGTCCTGTGCCGCATCCTGCGGCAGGAGAAATTTTTGCACCGCGATCCCGATCTGTTCACACCGCTTGCATGCGCCGCGCTCATAGGCGAGATCTTCCGGGCGTTCCCCAAGGCGGATAATGGCGAGCGTTGGAACAATGCCGCTTTTTTTTAGCTTCGTGACGCGCGCAGAGAGCGCCTCGGAGCGCGCATTTGCCACCGCGGCACCGGAGAGTATCGTTGCCATAGTATGCTTCCTTTCCATTGCCGTATTTTTATGGCTTACCTATAAAAAACGTGCCGTAACGCTGCTAAATATCTCATCGGCGAGGGGGACATACTGTGAAAGCATGGCCTGCGCGTCGCCGTTGAGCGCGATTGCTTTTGTGCGGTCCGTCATAGACTTTGTGTTGATAAAAACATTGAGACTCGCGCCGAGCAGCGCTGACCGGCAGCAGGAAACGCCGACCCCAACATCGCTGATGGCGATGGCAGAGCCGATTTTGGCATAATCCTTGTGCAGGACAATGACCTCGCAGATGGTACCCATGATCTCAAGAGGCACCCGGCAGGCATCCAGCAGCGCATGCTCCATGATGCGCGCCTTGCGTTCGCGCTCGTCCTTTGTCTGCGCCGGAAGCGCGTAGGCCTTTGACAGCGGCTCAAACGCCTGCGCGTCCTTGTCAACGAGCGCGGTCAGTCTGTGGCGCAGGGCTTCCGCATGCCTGTTGAGCTCTATGATTTTATCTTCCACATCCGCATATTTCTGCTTGCCCACCGTCAGATTCCCCACCATGGAGCCGAGCGCCGCGCCGACCGCACCGACCAACGCCGCCGCGCCGCCGCCGCCGGGAACCGGCGCTTTCGAGGCAAGCGCGTCCAAAAACACTTCACAGCTCTCATTACACATTGACATTCTGCTATCCGCTCCTTAATATCGTAAAAAACGGGCGGCGTCACAAAGGGCCCGCCACCGCGCATAATGATTGGTTCAATTTGAGAAAATGGTATCATTCTTTTCCGCAATTGTCAACCGCTGAGACCCTGAATGTGAAATAGTTTGCGCGTATGGCGTGTTGTTGGTTTGATCGCGCAGGGCAACCGCATGAAAAGATTTACAAATAAGATAAGGGGTGTTAAGATTATG
>JAJQEJ010000024.1 GCA_021201735.1 Oscillospiraceae bacterium
CATGCCGAACCGCCATTGCTGCTTAACCTGAATGGCGGTTCTTTGACAGCCTGAACAGGCGTGCAGATGTTGAATTTTCAACACCTGCACGCCTGTTGTCTCAATGCTATTTGGCTGCAGCCCCGGCTCTGCTTTTCTGCAGATCATGTCAAGGGATGTTAAGCATACAAAGTTTTACTGAAAAATATAAGCTATGATAGCTCGACTACCGTCATAGAGGCACCTACACCGCCTTGCAGAACCGCTGTAGCCAGCAAACCAAACAGGGTCAATTGCAGTGTATCACCAGCAGTTAAATTAACGAGGAACGTAGCGGCGTATTTGCTAACACTCACAATAGGTGAGATTGTGGAGGACGCGATGGCAACCCCGTTCCGGTATACAGCGGATGAAACCAGCAACCCTGCGGTGACGTTAATGTCATAGGAGATCAAATACTTACCTGTGGTCGGTACGGTAAATACCGTATTTGCCCCATTGACGGTAAACCCATCCAGAATTTGGTTGTTTGCCAAGGGGACAGGCGTTCCGCCCACGATTACCGCAAGGGTGCTACCTGTCGTGTTGTCCGCCGACATGCTGGTCGCGGTAATGTCGGGACCAGTTGGGCCGGTCGGACCTGTAGCGCCTGTGGCTCCATTGGCACCGGTCGGGCCAGTTGCGCCAGTTGCGCCCGTGGCTCCAGTAGCGCCGGTCGGGCCAGTCGGCCCGGTTGCACCCGTTGCGCCCGTGGCTCCATCCGCGCCGGTCGGACCAGTCGGCCCGGTTGCGCCCGTTGCGCCCGTGGCTCCCGTTGCTCCATCCGCACCGGTCAGACCAGACGGCCCGGTTGCGCCCGTCGCACCATCCGCGCCGGTCGGGCCAGTCGGCCCGGTGGGGCAGTCTATTTATGCACAACATTCCTTATAAAATTACGATAGAGCATTCCGGCACTTAAATAGCGTCTTTATTCTCTATCAGGACAAGGTTGTTGTGGGTATTCTCGATGTAGTCAGCAATGCGCTGATGCTGGTCGGCAAAACTGAAATCAATCATAACCGACCCATCCTCATACACCCAAATCGTGTCAATCAACTCAACGAGGATTCCCCGGTTGAGGCTTTGAATGTTCCGGTATTTCAGGAAGGAAGTGAGGTAGGGATCGTCAGCGCCGATACCGTCCGCCATCACCTGCATTTCTTCTTTCAGGTAGGCGATGTTCTGCTCAAGCTGCTGTATCTGCTCCGCAATTTTGCCTTTCAAGCGGCCATATTCCTCTTTGGTAATGTCGCCGCTTTTCCAGTCCATGTACAAGCTGTCAGACGCATCCTTGTGCCCAGCAAGCTGCTTTTCCGCCTGCTGCAATGAGTAGATTAACCGCTTGTTTTCCCGGTTCAGAACTGGAGCGTTGTTAATCTGTTCAATTTCCTGCGTCAGCATACCCGCAAGCTCGATCTGCTTTTGGATTGCTGTCAGCACCACCCGGTACAGCGTATCTTCTCGGATGGAGTGCTTGGTGCAGGTTTTTTTGTCAGTGAACGTCCTGCAATAGTAGTAGGCGATGTTCCGCGCAGTTTTCCGGCGCATTGCCTTGTCACAATCCGCGCAGCGGATAAAGCCGGAAAACAAGTAGACTTCCTTTTGGCCGGGAGCTGTCCGGGTATCCCGCTGGTGAAGGGTTTGCGCCTTATCAAACGTGTCCCGGTCAATGATGGCGGCGTGGGTGTTTGGCACGACAAACCATTCCTCCTCCGGCACCGTGACTTGCGTATGTACCTTGTAGCTGATGACGCGGTATTTGCCCTGCACCATGACACCGATGTACATGGCGTTTTGCAGGATGCCGGTGATGGTGCTGGCGCTCCACAAACCGTCATTTTTGCCGGAGTTGGGATTGCGGTAGTTGAGACCCTTTTTCTGCTTGTAAGCCGCCGGATTCGGCTCCCCCATTTGATTGAGCCGCAAGGCAATACCGTTTTTGCTGCAACCCTCATGGACAAACCAGCGAAAGATATTGCGCACGATCTGCGCGGCATCCTCATCCACAATCAGGCTGTTTTTGTCCTTTGGGTCTTTTAGATAGCCGTATGGCGCAAACGCGCCGATGAACTCCCCGCGCTCCCGCTTCATCTTGAAGGTTTTGCGGACTTCCTCGGACGTAGACGCGGCAAACTGTTCATTGAACATGCCCCGGATGGGCACTTCAAAGCCGCTGACCGAATGGGGATTGTCATAAGTGTCGATGAAGGGCGTACCGATGTTGATAAATCTGGCTCCATGCACCGGGAGAAATTCTTCCAAGAACTTCTGCTGGTCGGCCAGATTGCGAAACGCTCTGGCCAACGATTTGACGACGACGCAGTTGACTTCTTTGCGCTCAATACATCCTTTGAGCCGATTAAAATCCGGTCTGGATGTATCGGTTCCCGTCAGCCCGTCATCAGTAAACACGTCAACAATGACATAGGTTCCCGGTTCAAAATACTGTTCCACAAAGTCGCGGAGTATTTTATCCTGATTCTCAACGCTGCGGCTTTCGTCTTGCTCCTGCTTGTGTTTCAATTCATCCTCTTTGGATAAGCGTTTGTAAAGGCCAAGTTTCCAAAAAGGCTCGGTTTTTGCCTGCTGATTACGGTTTTTTCTTACCCGTGGCACTGTTCCTCCTTCCCCTCATAATCACAGGCTCATTATACCATTTTCGGCCTGTGAGAACAAGAAATACATTGTCCATCAACCAATTTGTAGGGCACCGACGAATGGGCAATGTATTTGAGAAAGATTACCCTTTCAGACCGATAAAATAGTTGCCCAACTTTTGCTCAAGTGTCTTTTCCGAAGATACAAAACGCACCTTCACCGGTGTATCTTCACAGCGAAAACAGTAGGGATTCTTCACCTGTTCCAAATAGCGTTCCATTCTTTGTTCTGCCGGTAAAGAGGCGTCAATGGCCACCGTGTCAATATCAGCGAGCGAAGCGGGGGCAACCTTTGTGATTTCGGTTTTGCGCATAGCGTCAAGCTGCTCCTTTCTAACCACCGGCATCCCTCCCCGAATATCATTCCATAACTAAAATATGCTGCTGCGCTTGTACGATATACTGCGAAACAAACTGGCATACTCGGATGGCTGTTGGCACAGCTCCACGGGACTTTCACCCCTCCCCATGCTGATGGCGAGGCGCACAATGCTTTGAGGGCGTTCAATGCGCGAGTTTCATTATCCGGTGCGGAAGTCATCGCCCACGCGCTGCCGTGCGCGTTGTACAGCATGGGTATTTCTCGCTCACCTGTAAGGGTCATGGCGTACCTGCTGCATGGCTCGTTCCGTACCTTTTGTATCCGGTCTGCCTTTTATGCTGCGCGTGTCCGCGCTTTCTTTTTTCACACAACAGAATGCAGAAAAAGGTGGAAAAATTCGATGGATGCCCTGAAAAGGTAAAAAACTTTTAGCCTGTCCGCTTTTCCTCCTTCACTCACCAGAGCGTGCGGAAGAAGCAAAATATTCGATAAAAATCCAAGTGAGGCAAATTTTTATCCCGTCCACACTTTCTTCTTCATACAACACAATCCAGAAAAGGGCGGGAAAATTCGATGGGAACCCAGAAAAGGCAAAAAAATTTATTAACGCAAAAAGCGCACCCGCGAAATTCATCACGGATGCGCCTTTGCTTTTCTCTCTGTTTCCGCAGCAGACCGCCTTGTCAGGGGAAGGGTGGAGATTTTCCCGCGCCCTTTGCGGGAAAATACGACCCGACCTTGACAACAGAACGAAAGATAAACTGGACGCGGTGGCCTGTCACACACTTGTGGCAGGCCGCTTGATTGCCGATCTTCTTGCCTCGGATTCCAACAGTTTTGACTGTGAGCGTTGTGGCTGGCCGTTGCGGTTTCCGGGGTTTGGGGTGTCCCCAACAAGCACATTTTTGACCGTAGGCCCCGCAGGGCCGGAGAGCGAAAATGCGGAAGTGTCAATACACTTCCTATGCTTGTTACGTTGCCCATATCCCGTGAGGCGATGCCTTTGAACATCGTCTTTAAGTCCCATCAGGTATGCGCGAAAGATCACGCTAAAGCTGATGCGGCATGAAAAAGCGCATGACAATACACAGGCGGTTCACCCACAATGGTGAGCCGCCTGTGTGCGTCCCTCATTTCCCCGTGGGGCCTGTGCTGGCCGGTGCCTGCATCAAAACAGCGCCATTTTCAGATGAACACCGTCCCGGTCATCCTGCGAAACGCCGAGGTATCGGCGGGTAACGGCAAACGAGGAATGATTGAAAATATCCATGAGCAGCACGGCGGGGACGCCGTTTTTCCATGCGTGATAGCCAAAGGTTTTCCGCAGGGAATGGCAGGAAATGACCCCGGCCAGCCCCACGGCCTCCGCAGCTTCACGGATGATGCGGTACGCCTGTACCCGGCTGATGGCGGCGCGGTTTTTGCGGTTGTTGGCAAACAAAAAAACACCCCGCCTGTGGGGGAAATACAACCGCAGGGCGGCCACGGCTTCACGGTTGAGGGCAATGGTTTTCGCCTTGCCGGTTTTGCGCTCCACCAGCGCCACATGGCGGCGAAACTCCCCGCGTGGGGCATCGTACACATCATCCCATGTGAGCCGGAGCAGGTCACTGATTCGCAGGGCGGTATGTACGCCCAGCACGATCAGCGCGTGGTTGCGGAACTGTCCCCGCAGCAGGTAATACCCCGCCATCTTTTTCAGTTGCTTTTTGTTCCGTATCGGTTCCGATGCAGCCATAGAAAAATCCTCCTTTTTGTCCAATGCGTTAAGTGTACAACACGCCGAACAAAACGAGGATGTAACATACTGACAAGATTGATAAATCCATATCGCGCTGAAATATCTGCGCCACGGGCCTTTACTCAAAATAGAAACAGCGGGCATAAAATTGGTGAAAAACCGTGATATTGTTTGACGAAAGGGCTTTGGGGGTGGTAAAATAGTAATGGTTTTGTCAGTATGTTACATTCGTGAGCGCCGCCTTTTATCAAAGGGACGGACAGCCCGCCAAAGGAGGGACGCCCCATGCCGAGAGGCGTCTACAAGCGGCGCAGCAAACGGGAGGATATTCTGGAGGCCGCCGCCAAAATCTACGCCCACCACGGCTTTGAGGGCGCGACCATTGAGCGGATGGCCGAGGCAGCCGGAGTGTCCAAATCCCTTGTGCTGGAACACTTCGGCAGCAAGCAGGAATTGGTGAAGGCCGTGGCCGACTTCGCGGTGTCGGAAAGTCTGGAACGGATACGGGAGATTGACCAAACCCCCAGCCTGACGCTGCGCCACAGGGAGTGGCTGGTGCATGACCTGATGGCCGCAGACCGGGAGCGGTGGTGCCTGATTTTGGGAACCGTCCTCGTTCCCAGCTTTGAGTTCCAGCAGCGGGGAGAGTTTTCGGGATTTGAAGAAGCCACGGCGCGGGCGGCGCTTGCCCACCGGGAGGAGTTGCGCGACCCCACCGAACAGGCGGCCCGTGACTATGCCCACCTCGCCGCCAGCCTACACATCAGCTATGTGATCGACGGGCGGGAAGATAAATTCCGGCATGGAATGAAGCGGTTGCAGGATGTGTTCCTGCTGCCGGAAGAAGGAGCAGAAGGATGAAACGCAGACTGAAAAAATGGCAAAAACCTGATATGCGCGGCCCGGATTCCTGCAAGGGAGTACGGGTCGTTTGCTTTTTTAACTGACCAAATATCAGCCAAGACACGAGAACGGTGCAAACAAAAGAATCGGAAACATAGATTAGGAGGAAAGAGAGCATGAACAAGTCAAAAAGCCGAATACTATCACTCACGTTGGCAATGGCGCTGCTGCTGTCGGTGGTGCCGATGATGACCTTCGCGGCGGCGGGCGAAACCGTGAGCGCGGCACAGGAGGCCGAAAACGGGGAGGGGGCTGCCCCCTCCGATGATGGGAGCATCGCTCCCATCATCATAGACCCTGACGAGCTGGAGGACGGCGGTGACGGCCCGGACGCGGAGGATGAAAGCAATCCCGCCCCCACCGCTACGCCTACCAGCCTGGGGTACAGCTCCATCATGGCGTTTGCGCCTTTGGACGACGCGGTGCGCTGGCAGGGCTTTGACGTGGGCAGCGTGACCATTGCGGACATTATGCTGCCGGACACACTGGAGGCCACCGGGGAAAACGATGCCCCGCTGACGGTGGAGGGCGTGACCTGGGCCTTTCTGCCGGACGAGGACAAAGGTGACGGCGAAACGGAACCCGCCGCCTTTGACCCGGACACACCGGGCATCTACACCTTTGCCGCCGAGCTAACCGAGGGTTACACGCTGGGCGAGGGCGTGGACATGCCGGAGATCACGGTGATTGTGCGCGCGGACGGGCCGTCCATCGCGCCGATGGCGCTGAATGAGCTGACGGCGGGCACCTGGACGGACAGCGGCGGCCACCGCTGGGTGGAGTTTGGCGGCATCACATGGCGGGTGCTGGAGGTAACCGGGAGCGGTAACAACCAAACCGCGTTCTTGCTGGCGGAGGATTGGGTGGATAGGAGGGCGTTTCATACCTCCGCCAACTCCGGGGATGGAAACTGGACCGCTTCCGATTTGAAGGATTGGCTGAACAGCGAGGGCAGCTACAGTGGCGGCGGATTCCTGGATACTTATTTCCCCGATCCTGATGAACAGGCGGCCATCCTGGACACCGCCTATCAGCTCGGCGGAACCAACTCACATTCCGGCTACGACTCTACAACGAGCAGTACAGACAAGGTTTTTTTGTTAAGCGTGGACGAAGCGGGGGACACCCGCTATTTTGCCGACGATGCGGACCGTGCCATGAGCGACTACTGGTGGCTGCGGTCGCCGGGTTACTTCGAATACTTCGCGGCGATTGTTGACGATGTCGGTTCTGTCTTCTCCGTCGGCTACGACGTGGACAGCCTCTATGCCATCCGCCCCGCTTTAAAAATAAATCTGTCCTCTGCCATCTTCACATCTGATGATCCTTTGTATGAAGTGGAGATAACTGTAGAGGATGCGGCGCCGGGTCCCATACCGGGCGCGGCCGTGGCCGCGCCCGGCGCGGACATTTTTTGCACAGATACAAATGGCGTGGCGCAGGTGCGGCTGACAGCGGGGACCCACACGCTGGACATCACCGCGCCGGGCTACAGGTCGGGTCAGGTTGACATCACCGTACCCGGCCAGGGGGCAACCGTGCAGCTGACAGCGGACACGGAAAATACCCTCCCCGCAACGGTTGGGTTTGGAACATATAGCGGCAGCGATATCGAATGGAACGTATTGGCCATTGATGAGACGGGTGGAAAGGTGCTGCTGCTGTCCAGCGCCGGGCTGGACAGCATGAATTGGGCAGCCGCGATAACCTGGGTGACGAGAGCAGGTGGCATGTTTACATCCAACTATTTTGATACTGACGAGAACGCCGCCATTCAGGAAGCCTTTCTGCTCAGCACCGAGGAGGTCAGACGCTATCTGCCAGACGCATCCGGGAGAATATTGTCCGGCAACTCCTGGTGGTGGCTGCGGGATACGGCGACAGTCGTCAATGAATCAGGGACCCCGGAAGTTGTTAATGCCGCTTCTTCACAGCAAGTACGGCCCGCCATGTGGGTAGACCTGGACTACCTGCTGGGCGTGTATGATACCACCAAGCCCATGGTGGCAAGCGTCGTCCCGGCACACAACGCCACCGGCGTCTCGGTGAACGGCGATATTGAGATCACATTCAGCGAGCGGATGGACACGGCGGTTGGCAGCGTGTCGCTGACCGGCGGCCAATATACGATGGACGCCAATGGAAGCTGGTCGGATTGGGATACGGTCTACACCATCGGCTATTCCGGCCTGGAGCACGGCACCACCTACACCATCGGGATTTCCGGCTTCAAGGATTTGGCGGGCAATGAGATGGACGCGCCGACCACGACGTACAGCTTTACCACCGGGGCCGGTGTGGACGCCGAAACGCCCAATATCACGTCCGGCCCGCAAAATGCCACCTACACACAGAACGACACACCCGCCGACCTGACAGTCACGGCTGGCGTGTCCGACGGCGGTACGCTCTCGTACCAGTGGTACAGCAATACCACGAACAGCGCCACCGGCAGCACGGCGGTGGGAACGGACAGTTCCAGCTACACGCCCTCCACCGGCGCGGTCGGAACCCTGTACTACTATGTGGAGGTGACCAACACCAACACCGATCCCAGCATCACCGGTGCGCAGACCGCCACAGCCACCAGCGGCGTGGCCGCCGTGGTGGTGAACGCCGGGAGTGGTGGCGGCAATTCCGGTTCGGGCGGCAGCAGCGGGGGCAGTAGCAGCTCCGGCAGCAATGGCGGCAGCAACACGCCCGACACATCGCCCTCCGCCCTGACCTTTAGCGGCCTGCCTGACACGGTGCGCGTGGGCGACAGCTTCACCCTGACCCCCAGCATCGACACCCGCAGCGGCAGCGACGGCTGGACATGGGACACGGCATACTTTGACGCCACATTTAACAGCCCCGCCACGTTCACAGCGTTGCAAGAGGGCAGCACCACCATCACCTACACCGGCCTGACCGGGAGCAAGGTAGAGCTGTCCGTCACCATTCTGGCCGCAGCCGATGGCACGGCCACCGACACGGCCACCGACACCTACAACCCCAACACGGGCGGGGATATGAAAGACAACCCCAACACGGGCAGCAACGACAACCCGCAGACAGGCGGCGATACCAATAACCCGCAGACCGCCGACCCCGACCGCAGCCCGTGGCGGTGGCTGATTGTCCTTATCCCAGCGGCGGCCCTGACCGTCTTTAGCGGCACAATGCTGGTGCGGCGGCGTCTGCGCCACTCCGAGGGATAGCCGTGCAGACGACGCGCTGGAAACAGCGCAAGACCGATACCCGCCTGCTCGTTGCCCTGCTGATCGCCGGGGCCTGCGTCACCGTCTTTGGGTTGGTGATGCTGGCCGCAGGGCTTCGGCCCTACCGGGAGGCCGGGCAGGAATACGATAACCTGCGCCGGGCCTATTCCCCGGCTCCGGCGACCGTGGCCGCCGCCCCTGCCGTCATTCCCACCGTCACGGAAACGGCGCAGGCCGCGCCCGGCCCCGCCGAGATCAACCCGGATTACTCCGGCTGGCTGACCGTCGCGGGAACGGACATCGACTATCCCATCGTGCAGGGCGAGGACAACAGCAAGTATCTGACCACCACCTTTGAGGGTACGGAGAACAAGGCCGGGGCCATCTTCATGGACTACCGCTGCACGGACGGCCTCGACGCGCCCCATGTTATCCTTTACGGCCACAACATGAACGATGGCAGCATGTTCGGCGGCCTCTCCCGGTATTTGGAGGACGGCTACATGGAGCAGCACCCGGAGATCACCGTCACCCAGCCGGAGGTTGGGACGCTCACCTATCGCATTTTCGCGGTGCGGGAAACCGATACCGCCGACAAAGCCTACACGCTGGCCTTTGCGGACGAGGACGCTTTTGCCGCGTTCGCCGCCGAGCTGGGCGCACCGGAGGGCACGGGCCGGATGCTGACGCTCTCCACCTGCGGGGATGGCGGCGGGGACAGCCGGATGCTGGTGCAGGCGGCGTTGGTGGAGTAGACGCGGGCGACACGGCAGACAAGGATAACATTTCAGAGCAACACAAAGGCGTGTTAGTTCTTTCGCTAACACGCCTTTGGTTTTTGAGTGATACCCGGTCAGACTGTTTTCGGCTACCTGTCCACGGTCTGCTCCCCTGCAATATCCCGGTAGTATTGCCGGCAAAGAAGGAAGGTGCTAAGATGCCCAAAATCATACAAGTGTTGGTCGTAGGCGCAGAAAATGATATATTCACCGAGTTAAACGAGGCATGGGCGCTGAACGGCGGTGAGTGCCATTCCGTTGCCGACATTTCCGGGTGCCTGCAAAGCATTGTTGAGAATAAATATCACATTATCTCAATGTACATCCCCACCGGCGAGGAACAGCGCGTTATTCAGGATATTGCAAAAATACGGAGCATGACAACGGTGCCGATTGTGACCGCCGCCCCTGCTCCGTTTAGTTCAGAATTGCGGGTTGCCGTATTTGATGCGGGAGCCGATCAGTTTGTTTCGTTTCCCATGCCTTCCCATGAGAGGGTTGCCATCGCGCGTGCCGTGATACGGCGCACAATGGAACTGGACAAAATGCATCCGGCTCACTTGACCATCCTGATACGCAGACAACTCACAATCTGCGTGGAGCAGCGCATGGCCTATGTGAGAGATCAGGAAATTAAGCTGCTCCCGAAGGAGTTTGATATATTGTGCCTGCTGGCGGTGCATCCGGGTTATTGGCACAGTCCGGCAAAGATTTATGAAACAGTGTGGGGGGATCGTTCGGACGAAAACGCGCCGGACGCCCTATGGAGCCCTATCAGTAGATTGCGGGAGAAGCTAAAAGCCGCTCCCGATGTCCCTGAATTTATCGAAAGCCAGCGCGGTGTCGGCTATCGCTTCATTCCAGATTTTGACACCGTTTGAGCGATAATCTCATAATCTAATCCACTTGCGGGGATGGCGGCAGGGATAGCCGCCTGCTGGTGCAGGCGGCGGTAATACCGTAGCCGCAGGGCACCCCAAAATCATACACTTTAGCCAAAAGGCGGCGGGGAATACCTTAACCCCAGCCGCCTTTTTCGCGGCCCGTAGAGGCGAAAAATCTGGCCAAAACCGCACCTTTTTCATACAGTCGGCAGGCTCCTAACCGTGATTTTGTCCACTCACCATCTGTGACGGTTAGAAACCCTATGGGCCGCTGCCGTACAGGTCGTGATTGACCTCGGCTCGGTAATAGCTGTCCATCGTGGCGGGGGCATTGTAGAGCGCGGTCAGCAGATACGCCTTGATATTGTGGACTTTGGTGGTGTTCCTGTCGATGCAGTCAAAGACGTACTCCACATGGAAAGGCCCGATTTTCAGCAGACGGCTTTTGACTACCTCTGCCGGGCAGTCGTCACCGGCAATGCGGATATGCTCACGCCGGGAGCATACGGTTTCCAAAACCAGCTCCACAACCTCGTCCAGACGTTCGGCCCCGTATCGCTCCACAAGGCTGTCATACTCGATATTTCCCCTAATCAAATGCCTGTATGCTGTAATCTTATCTATCCCATCACAAGGGGAGGGGCCGGTTTCTTCTTCGTCCGCAGCAGGATAGATAGGATTGGATTGATATTCAGTATGATTAAACTCATTTTTGTTCCGGTCAGTATTACTTAACTCATTCTTATTAGTGTCGGTTTTTCCGATGTCTTGACTACGGCTTTTCCGATATGCAGACTTCGGCAAATCAGGAAGTCCAGACCTCGGTTTTTCAGAAGTCAAGACTTCTGTGCCGTGGACAAACTTCTTGACGTAGATAATCGTGGGCTTGCCTTGTCCCTGCTTGACGCGCTCGATTAAACCGACGCCCTTCACCGTGTCCAGCTCGGCCAGCAGCTTTACGCTCTTGTCCTGTCGGCAATTCATGTATTCCTTCACATCGTCCAGCGTGAAATAGATAAATACTCGGCCCTCCTCGTCCAGCCAGCCATTTTTTATGGAGAGGCCCATGCGGTCGAGCATCAGGCCATAGAGGATTTTTGCGCCGTCTGAAAGGCTTTTATAGCTGGTATGGGTAAACAGGGCTTTGGGCAGGCGGTAGAATGTATAATGGTCGGCTTCGTGGCCGTAGTGGTAGTCGTGTGATGGCTGCTGCGCCATATCCCGGCACCTCCTTCTTGTGAATATTAAAAAAATGGCGCTCCAAACGAAACGCCACAAAACAAAAGCATCACCTGTTAGCTTGTCCGCTTTCAAGTGATGCTTTTTCATGTGATTATGAGGGCTGTTTAATTGTCTTTAGATTTTGGAAAGTGTTGATTTTACGGGCTTTTCTTATGTTGTGCATATATTGACGGCTCCGTTGCGCCCGTTGCTCCATCCGCGCCGGTCAGACCAGTCGGCCCGGTTGCGCCCGTTGCGCCCGTGGCTCCATCCGCACCGGTCGG
>JAJQEJ010000008.1 GCA_021201735.1 Oscillospiraceae bacterium
GCAACCCAAAGTGGTTGAAATCACACGATTTCAACCACTTTGTCTTCAGTCTGGGGGGCGTTGCAAGTGTGCAACACCCCCATGGCTGATGAATGATCAATGTATCGCCCTACTGCTGATTCCAACGCTTCAGCGTGGGGAATACCTGCTTTGCATATGCCAGTGCTTCTTCTTTCGTCACGCCTGCCATATCCGCGTATTGAACGCATTGCGCGATTGCCTCCTCTAACGTGATGTCTTGCGTAAATGCACCATCTTTCAGGCAATGCACGCAATACTCGTCAGATTTTCCGCCCCCCTTCAATGTTCCAAAATCCTCCTCTTTGGTGAAAGGCATAGAGCAGCTTTGACAAATCTTTTCCTCCATAACTGAAATCCTCCTGTCGATTTTAAGCGCCTATGGGGGGGGATCACTGCCGCTCCGCCTGCGCCTCGGCGATGGCCTTTTCCTGCGTGGCGAGAGGGGCCTCCTCATAGCGCACAAAGCGGAAGGTAAATGCGCCGCGGCTCTGGGTAAAGGAGCGCAGGTCGATGGCATAGGAGCCCATCTCCGCCATAGGCACCTCCGCCTCGATGACCTGCCGCCCGCGCGCGTCGGGGTTCATGCCGAGAATGCGCCCGCGGCGCTTATTGAGGTCGCCGATGACGTCGCCCATGTACGCCTCCGGCACCGTCACGTGCAGCGAGCCGACGGGCTCGAGCAGGACGGGGCCGGCGTCGGGCATACCCGCCTTGTAGGCGAGCTGCGCAGCGGTTTTAAAGGCGAGCTCCGATGAATCGACGGGGTGGTAGGAGCCGTCAAAGAGGGTGGCCTTGAGGTTCACGACGGGATAGCCCGCAAGGGGGCCGTGGAGCACCGACTCGCGCAGGCCCTTTTCCACGGCGGGGAAGTAGTTGCGCGGCACCGCGCCGCCGAACACCTGCTCGCCGAACTCCAGCTCCTCCTGCTCGCCCGGCTCAAAGCGGATTTTTACGTCGCCGAACTGCCCATGCCCGCCGGACTGCTTTTTGTGCCTGCCCTGTACCTCCACCTTTTTGCGGATTTTTTCGCGGTAGGGGACGCGCGGGACAGATAGCTCGGCCTCCACGCCGAAGCGGGTTTTGAGCTTGGAGAGCAGCACGTCCATCTGCATATCCCCCGTGCCGTGTACCACCATCTGGTGGGTTTCCGTATTGTTCTCCCAGCGGAAGGTGAGGTCCTCCTCATTTAAGCGGGTGAGTCCGGCGGCGATTTTATCCTCCTGCCCCTTGGTCTTTGGCGCGATGGCGACGGAGTAGCATGGCTCCGGGTAGGGGATGGGAGCGAAGGTGACTACCTTGCGCGGGTCGCACAGGCTGTCGCCGGTCTGCAGGTGCTCCATTTTGGCCACAGCGCCGATATCGCCGCAGTGCAGCTGGTTGACCTCCTCGGCCTTTTTGCCCTTCATGACATAGAGCCGCCCCAGCTTTTCCGTGCCGCCGAGACGCGGGTTGACCATCGGGAGGTCGGCGTTGATGGTGCCGGAGAGCACCTTGATAAAGGAGTATTTGCCGTACTGGTCGATGGTGGTCTTAAAGACGAAGGCGGCGGGGTACGCGCCGGTGGCGACGATGAATTCCTCCTGCGTCCCGTCGGCATTTTCCACGAGTTCCGGCTGCCCCTCCAGCGGGCTCGGCATGAGGTCGGCGATGATATCGAGCAGCATTCTGGTGCCGAGGCCCGTCACGGTCGTGCCGCAGAGCACCGGAATGAGCGACAGCTCCCGCACGCCCGTGCGCAGCCCCTGCACCATTTCGGTGTAGGTAAATTCCTCGCCGGAGAAGTATTTCTCCATCATCTCCTCGCTGGTCTCGGCGACCGACTCCTTGAGCTTTTCATACAGATCCTCCGCCACCGGTATCTTGTCGGGCGGAATGGTGATCTCCGCGCGCGCGCCGTCCACCATCTGGTAGGCGCGCTTGTGCAGCACGTCAATGATGCCGCTGATTTTCTTGTCCTCCTCCCAGAAGGGGGCGACAATGGGGGCGATGTTTTTGCCGAAGCGCGCGCGCAGGGCGTTGAATATGGCGTTGTGGTCGCTGTTCTCCTCGTCGATTTTTGAGACATAGATGAAGCGAGGGAGCTTGCGCTCGTCGCAGTAGTCCCAGGCCTTTTCCGTCCCCACACTGATGTCCCCTTTGGAAGGGCAGACGATGACCGCGCCCTCGCAGACGCGCAGCGCCTCCATAACCTCGCCCGAAAAGTCGAAATAGCCGGGGGTGTCGAGGATATTGATTTTACAGCCGCGGTGCTCTACCGGGGCCACGGTGGTGGAGATGGATATGCCGCGGCGGATTTCCTCCGGGTCAAAGTCGCAGTATGTATTGCCGTCGGCGGTATTTCCAAGCCGCAGGGTGCTGCCTGTGGCGTAAAGCATCCGTTCGGCAAGGGAGGTCTTTCCGCTCCCCCCGTGACCGAGCAGGCAGATGTTGCGAATGTTTTGCGCAGAAAAGTTCATACGATTACCTCTCCTTTACAGCTTTGGTAGCGACCGGCCGGGTCGAGACGAAGCGGTGCGCTTCTTATATGGCATTATACATGAAATGTGGCCCACTGACAACCCTTTCCTTACGCCAGTAAGCACAAGATAACAGGAAGTATGTACCATAGTTGGCGGAAAGGAGAAGAGCGGGTGGTTTACCATAAATTTTTTATGAAAAAACATAATATCCCATTGTACATAGGAAAGATTTGCAGTAGAATAGAGAGGAAATTACGCGAAGGAGATCATACATATGATAAAGCGCAAGATCGCACCGCGCTTGACGGCAATTATGTTAACCGGAAGCATGTTGCTGTCAACCGCCGCGGGTGCGTTAACGATAGAGCAGGCAAGGGAACTGATAGAGGAGCATTATGTCGACCAGATCAGCGAGGAGGCCCTTTCACAGGAGACCATTGCAGGGCTGATTGCCGCGCTGGGCGACCCGTACACGGTGTACTATACCGAAGAGGAGTACCAGAATTTTCTTGGCAATATGGCAGATACCGTCATTGTGGGCATCGGCATCTCCTTTGCGTTGCAGGACGGCGTGATGCAAATCAACCGCGTGGTGGAGGATTCACCCGCGGAGGAGGCCGGGCTTCAGGCGGGAGACGCGCTGATCTCCATTGACGGTAACGTGGTGGACGGCGCGGATGTAGAGACTGTATCTGCGTGGCTGAAAGATGAAGAGGGCACGACCGTCGCGCTGGTGTATGAACGCGACGGTAAGCAAAAAAGGGCCACCATCACCCGGCGGCAGGTGCTCATTCCCGAGACGACGACGCAGCTGCAGGACGGTGATATCGGGTATATCTCCTGCAATACGTTCGGGGAAGATACTGCGGCGCATTTTGAAGCGGGGATTTCGGCCAACAACGCGGCTGTGGACACATGGCTCGTTGACCTGCGCGCGAACAGCGGCGGCGTGATGAGCGCGGCGAGCGACGCGCTGGGCTTTTTCGTCGGGAAAGTCGTGACCGGTTATATCCGCAATAGGGATGGGGTGTACCAGAACTACGGCTCCAAGCAGGATGTGGCGACCGTGCAGCCCATCATTACCCTCGTCGGCGCGGGGACGGCGAGCGCGGCGGAGATGTTTGCGGCCGAGACATGGGAGCTCGGCGCGGGGGTCACGGTCGGCGGGCGCACCTATGGCAAGGGGACGGCGCAGGTGGTCTATGACGAGAGCACCGACCCCGACTACTTTACCGACGGAGACGCGATGAAGATCAGCGCCTACCGCTTTTTCACCACCAACGGCAACGCGCTTTCTGTCGTCGGGGTGATCCCCAACTTTGTTGTCGACGAGTCCATCGCCCCCGCGGTCGCGGCGTTACTCGCCGGGAACCGGACCGACGAGAGCAAGACGGGGATATTGCGTATTAAGTACGGCTGGAATTTATACGTCAATCTGGATACCGCGACGGCGGAGGAAAACAGAGAGGCGTTTGGCGCGCTGCTCTCGGCGCTGCCCGCGACGATACAGCTCTCTGAAAAGGTAGCGGGCAGTGATGACCTTTGGACCAGCACGGATGTGGCTGCAATCGCAAAAAAATATAATATCAGCTATACCGACCGCACGTTTACCGACTGCGCGGATTCCGCGTACGCGGACGTGCTGGATGTGCTTGCGATTTATGGCATTTTGCAGGGCACCGGGGACGGCCTCTTTGAGCCGGATAAAAGCCTCACACGCGCGGAGTTTTCCCAGATGCTGGCGCAGGCGCTCAACTGCAAGCAGACGGCGCAGGGCGGGGCCTATGACGGCGAGAGCCGCTTTGCCGATGTGGACGCCGACGCATGGTACGGTGCCGCCGTCAACGAGATCGCCGCAATGGGGCTGGTGGAGGGCACCGGCGGTGGGATGTTCCACCCAGACGCGCCCGTCACCCACGCCGAGTTTCTGACCATCATGGGGCGTCTTTCCAGCTATCTCAACATGTATATGTACGAAATCTATCACTCCTACACCGCGGAGGACGGCGCGGACGAGCGGCTTGCGGCATACCCCGACTGGGCAAAGCAGGGCGCGTGGCTTCTGGCGTGCAGTCAGATGGACGTGAACGACCGCTCCGTCAGCCTGCTTTGGGATGAGGTGGACGCCATCGCCCCGGATGACGCAACCACCCGCGAATCGGCAGCCGTTGTGCTCTATACGATCTTGTCCTATACGGACATTCTGACCGCCTGACCGATTTATAACAGGAGCCACCAAACCACAACGATCATGGCGGAGCCGATGATGCAGCAGATGCAATCGCTCATGGTATCGACAAGTCCCGCGGGCTGCATTGCTTTTTTGGACTTGTGGTTGTTGGAGGCATGTACCTTTTGCCAGCGCTGCGCGTTGAAGTGGAAGAGGCAGTCGCCAATATATTCAAGCAGCTCCCAAAACACGTAGAGCGTGAGGGAAAAGGTAAAGCCAAAGAGGAGCAGACCGAGTTTCACGTTGCCCGTCATTTCGCCTGCGATCACAATCCCAAAGCCGACAAACGCAACGCCCGCCAGAAAGTGAACCGCGCGATCCCACCATTTGTATTTGTCATAGAAGCCGCGCGCATTGCCAAAGTACAGCGCCATCCATATGACGGCAAAGTATACCACCGTACTGAAGACGTCGACACGCATCAGTACGGGTATCAGGGATAATGCAAGCGTCAACAGGGCGCACCACATGATTTTATATTCATGCTTGAAAAGATGAAATACGGTGAGCACAATCAAGATGCACCAAAATACAATCGCGCAGATCATCAAATTATCACCCCACCATTCCAGTATGTGAATTTGGATGGTGAAATATACGATTTGCCTGTGATTTGCAGCGGGCCCCCTACCTATACAAAGCAAAGGTGCTGCTCTTTTTTTTAGAGCGGCACCTTTTTGTCTATGTCAGGCGTCGGCGAGCGCCGCGTCCAACACCGCCTGAAAGTTTTCGATCGGCATCACGCCAACCTTGCGCTCGAACTCCGCGCCGTCGCGCAGGAAGACGACGGTCGGGATACTCATTACCCCAAATTGCGCCGCCAGCTCCGGTTCGTTATCCACGTTGACCTTTCCGGCAAAGACTTTCCCCTCGTATGCCTCCGCCAGCTCCTCCATAGTCGGCGCGAGCATTTTGCAGGGGCCGCACCAGTCCGCCCAAAAATCCACCATGGCAATGCCTTGCGCGGTCTTCTCTGAAAATGCCTCTTTTGTCAGTTCCGTTACGCTCATGTTGCTCATCCTTTCTATTCTATATATCCTTTTTAGCCTGTGCATGGGCCGGGTAATCTATGCATGCTGTGCCTTGCGGTCAAGGTACTCCGCCGCCTTCTGCCCCGCCGCGAGGCCGTCGCCGACCGCCTTGGCGACCTGGTGCAGCGGCGCGGTGCAGTCCCCGGCGGCAAATACCCCGGGGACGCTTGTCTGCATGTCGCGGTCGACCGAGACAAGGCCGTCCTGCATCGTAAGACCTGCAATGAGGTCGGCGGGCGCAATGGCGGCTGTGAGCAGGAACACCCCCGCGCAGGGGAGCACCGTCTCCGCCACCTGCAGGCCGGTGACCTGCCCCTCGCCCAATATGCGCAGCTGCTTTCGTGTCCCCGCCATAAACGCGATCTCCGCGTGCAGCTGTGCAGGCCGCGCCCGCGCGATATAGGTGACGTTGCAGCCCAGTTCGTGCAGAAAATTCGCCTCCTCGGGCGCCTCGGCGCTCTCCCCGACGACCACAACGTCCTTGCCGCGGTAGAGCATGCCGTCGCAGGTTGCGCAGTAGCTCACACCGGCGCCGAGCAGTGCCCGCTCACCGGGGATTTTGTCGCCGTGCTGCACCCCGGTGGTCAGCACAATCGCGTCGCCCTGCTCCATATCGCTGCCGACGCCGACCCAAAAGCTGCCGTTCTGCGGCAAAATTTGCAGCACGCGGCCTTTTTTGTACGCCACGCCCAGCGAATCGGCGTGGGCCATGAAGCGCTCGAGCAGCGCTTTGCCGCTCATTTCGGGCAAGCCCAGATAATTTTCCACGCGCGCCGCCCTGGCAAGGGCGCTGTCCGCTATCTCCGTGCAGAGCACCAGAACCGATTTGTTCCGTTTTCTCAGCTGCACGGCGGCGGAGAGGCCCGCGGGGCCGCCGCCGATTACAATTGCGT
This sequence comes from Oscillospiraceae bacterium, assembly GCA_021201735.1. Taxonomy (GTDB): domain Bacteria; phylum Bacillota; class Clostridia; order Oscillospirales; family Oscillospiraceae; genus JAJQEJ01. The sequence goes on from JAJQEJ010000008.1 coordinate 6,635, forward strand.
CATAGTTCACCGTTTCACGCTCCTTATTGCAGTATATGTAATATTTGCCCGTATATATCGCCCGTTCCCAGCCAAAATAAGGGTATTATCATACGCAAGGGAAGGGGATCGGATGAAACACAAAAAACTATGGTACGTACTCTCCGGGTTGGTCGCGGGGGTGTGCAACGGGTTTTTCGGCGGCGGGGGCGGGACGCTGCTTGTCCCGCTGCTCACCCGCCGCTGTCAGCTCGAACAGCGCAAGGCGTTCGCCACCTCCGTGGCGGTTATCCTCCCCCTGTGCGCGCTCTCCGCCCTCATCTACTTTCTGCGCGGGGAGCTGGACGTGCTTGCCGCCCTGCCGTACCTCATCGGGGGTCTGGTCGGGGGATTTATCGGAGGCAAGCTCTTTCGCAAGGTCAATATGGTGTGGCTGCGTCGGGCGTTCGCCCTGCTCATCCTCTACGGGGGCGTGAAAGCCCTCTTTTTCTGATGGGGCGCTTTCTGCTCGCCATGGCGGCGGGGGCGGCCACAGGCATTCTGTCCGGGTTCGGCATCGGCGGCGGAACCCTGCTGCTTATCTACATGGGCACCTTTTCCGGCCTGCAACAGCATCTGATCCAGGGGATCAACCTGCTGTATTTCCTGCCCACCGCCGGGACGGCGCTGCCGTCCCACATCAAAAACGGCTTTGTGGATAAAACCGCCGCCCTGTGCGCCATACCGGCGGGGCTCTGCGGTACCGCCGCCGCGGCGCTCATCGCCACCGGCCTCGACGTCGGCATACTCCACCGCTGCTTTGGCGCGTTTCTCATCTATGTCGGGCTGACGGAGCTTTTTCGCAAAACGCCGCAGGAGGAAGACAAATCATCCCCGTAGCCGCTTGAAGCTGAGGTATCCCTCCAGAATGAGGCTTGCGGCGACGGCGTCCACCACCTTCTTATGCTTCTTTTCCCGCTTGCCGCCCGCGCGCAGGATGCTGTGCGCCTCCACCGTGGTGCGCCGCTCGTCCCACAGCACCGGCACAAGGCCGGAGGCCGTCTCAAGCGCACCGGCAAACGCCGCGTAGTATTCCGCCCGCGCCCCCTCCGTCCCGTCCATGTTGCGCGGGTAGCCCAGCACCAGCTCCTCCACGCCGTGCGCGCCGATCAGCGCGCAGATGCGCGCGATCACGTCGTCCGCCTTTCGGCTCCGGATGACCTCGGTGTACCCGGCCAACAATCCGGTCGGGTCGGATATGGCAACCCCCGTGCGGGCGTCGCCGTAGTCAATTGCCATAATACGCAACTTGCCACATCCCTCCTCTGCGGGCTTCTGCTCCTATTTTACAACACTTAGTGGAAAAAAGAAAGTGCTTGACAGATACCTCACTCCTGTGATATCATGGAAGAACCTGTGCAGAAGGGCTTTTTTGTTGTGCGCTCATACGGTGTAACGTCCGGCAAACCCTCACGGAAGGTACAGGGAGGCAGCCGCCGAATCCACACCGTGACGTTTGCAGGCTTATTATGTCTTTTTCGTCGCTGGATTTGGCCATTGGCCGCATCCGGCTTTTTTTATTTTCACAGTCGAACAATCATAAGGAGGTGCCGAGCATGGCAAAAGCAGGAAGCCGTATCAAGATCACGCTGCGCTGCGCCGAATGCAAGCAGCGGAACTACAACACAAACAAAAACAAGAAGAATGACCCCGATCGTCTGGAGATGAATAAATTCTGCCCCTTCTGCAGGAAACATACGCTCCACACCGAGACGAAATAAATGGGATGGCTGATGTTAGCAAGAAGGAGGGGTTGACTGATGACTGATAACGAAAACATGGACCAGGATCAGGAGACGGAAGTATCCGAAACAGAACTGGAAGAGACGGATATGGAAGAATCCGCGGAGCCGGAGGTCAAGGAGAAAAAACCCAAAAAGGAAAAGAGCGGCAAGCCGGAGAAGAAGGAACCGGGCTTTTTCGCCAAAATCGGCAAATGGTTTCATGAGCTGAGAATTGAGCTGAAAAAGGTACAGTGGCCCACCGCAAAGCAGACCGCGAACAACGTTGTCATCGTGATCGTGTGCGTCATTATCGTCGGCGTCTGCATCTGGATTTTTGACTCCATTGCAGGCGGCGTAGTCAGCGCGCTGCTCAACCTGTTCGGCAAGGCGTAAGGGTAGTATACGATGGCTGATGTTGCAAAGTGGTATGTCGCGCATACCTATTCCGGCTATGAAAACGCGGTCGCGGCCAGCATTGAAAAGGCCGTGGAAAACCGCGGCATGCAGGAGCTCATCCTCGAGGTTTCCATCCCGCTCGAAACGGTAACCGAGATTACCGACGCCGGGCCGAAAACGGTGGAGCGGAAAATCTTTCCGAGCTATGTTCTTGTGAAAATGGTCATGACCGACGAGACGTGGCACCTTGTGCGCAATGTGCGCGGCGTCACAGGATTCGTCGGCTCGGGAAACAAGGCGATCCCCCTCACGGAGGAGGAAATCGCGTCTCTCGGCGTAGAGAAGCGCGAGGTTGTTGTCCACTATCAGGTCGGCGACAACGTAAAAATTACCGACGGCGCGCTGGAGTCCTTTTTCGGTACGATTGAGGAGATTGATCTGGAGCGCTGCAAGGTGCGCGTGGTCGTGTCCATGTTCGGGCGGGAGACCCCCGTCGAGCTGGAGCTGGATCAAGTCGAGCCGGTTTCGTAGAACCGGACGTGGGAGGCAGTTACCCTGCCGTCCAAACCACATTTTTCTTAGGAGGTGCTGTTTCACATGGCACAAAAAGTAGTAGGTTATGTAAAATTACAGATTCCCGCCGGCAAAGCAACGCCGGCTCCCCCGGTTGGCCCCGCGCTCGGTCAGCACGGCGTGAATATCGCGGCGTTTACCAAGGAGTTTAACGAGCGCACCAAAAACGACGCGGGGCTCATTATCCCCGTGGTCATCTCGGTCTATGCCGACCGCTCCTTTACCTTTATCACCAAAACCCCTCCCGCGGCGGTGCTGATCAAAAAGGCGTGCAACATCGAGTCCGGTTCCGGCGTGCCGAACAAGACCAAGGTTGCCACCATCAGCAAAGAGGATGTGCGCAAGATCGCCGAGACAAAAATGCCCGATCTCAATGCCGCCGATATCGAAGCCGCCATGCGCATGATTGCCGGTACCGCCCGCTCCATGGGCGTTACCGTGGGCGAGTAAGGAGAGGAGGAATCAGCTATGTTCAGAGGGAAAAAATATCAGGAGAGCGCGAAGCTTGTCGAAAAGACCGCGCTTTATGACACAGCCGAGGCAATGGATCTGGTGGTAAAAACCGCACCCGCCAAATTTGACGAGACGGTGGAGCTGCATGTCAAGCTCGGCGTTGACTCCCGCCACGCCGACCAGCAGGTGCGCGGCGCGATTGTTCTGCCCCACGGCACCGGCAAGACGCAGCGCGTGCTTGTCTTTGCCAAGGGCGACAAGGCGGCGGAGGCCAAGGCCGCCGGTGCCGATTTCGTCGGTGAGATGGATATGGTCGAGAAGATTCAGAAGGAAAACTGGTTCGACTTTGACGTCGTCGTCGCAAGCCCCGACATGATGGGTGTGGTTGGCCGCCTGGGTAAGGTGCTCGGCCCCAAGGGCCTTATGCCGTCCCCCAAGGCCGGTACCGTCACGCCGAACGTGGCGCAGGCCGTCAACGACATCAAGGCCGGTAAGGTGGAGTACCGCCTGGATAAGACCAACATCATCCACTGCCCCATCGGCAAGGTCTCCTTCGGCCCGGAGAAGCTGCTGGAAAACTGCAACGCGCTGATCGGCGCGATTGTCAAGGCAAAGCCCTCCGCCGCAAAGGGCCAGTATATCAGAAGCTGCGTCTGCACCTCTACGATGGGCCCCGGCATCAAGATCAACAACGCAAAGCTGACCTGAAATAGTGCGGCCCATCCGGGTTTGGACGCGGATGGGCCGCATAAAATGAATCGAAAATTTGAGGCGACAGCCGCCCTTCGCGGCGTGGAAAATGATTGACAAAGGCTGCCTGTTATGCTATGATATCTAGGCTGACATTTTTGCCTGGTACCTGTGCGGGTGTAGTTCAATGGTAGAATCCCAGCCTTCCAAGCTGGTCGCGTGGGTTCGATTCCCATCACCCGCTCCATATGCGCCTGTAGCTCAGGTGGATAGAGCAACTGCCTTCTAAGCAGTGGGCCAGGGGTTCGAGTCCCTTCAGGCGTACCACTTTTATAGTGATGGTATGGTGGGTATGGCGTAGTTGGTTAACGCGTCGGATTGTGGTTCCGAAGATCGTGGGTTCGAGTCCCATTACCCACCCCATATGACCGCAAAGGAAAGAGGGCCGCGGCGCAAGCCCCGGTTCTTTTTCTTGAACCTGCTATGATGGGATGTAGCCAAGTGGTAAGGCACGGGACTTTGACTCCCGCATTCGCAGGTTCGAGCCCTGCCATCCCAGCCAGATGACCCGTTAGCTCAGTCGGCAGAGCACCTGCCTTTTAAGCAGGGTGTCCGGAGTTCGAATCTCCGACGGGTCACCAAAGCTCTGAAACTACTAGGTTTCAGAGCTTTTTTCTATTCAAATGACGAAAAGCTGGACACCCTGCCTAAACACTAAATTTTAGTGAAGGCAGGGTGTCTGATTATGAAGAAAATCACGATGAAAAACAGCAATGAAAACAGTGCAATGAGTGAAGTGTTCGAACGGTTTATCAAAGCGTCTTTGGCAAAAGGTGTTTCGGAACGGACGGTAAAAACTTATCGTTCCCATCTTAAATGCGTCTCTCGGCACTTGGATATTGAAATGCCCTTTTGCAATCTGAGCAACGATGTCATTAACAGCATGATTGTTTCCATGCGGGAAAGCGGCTTGGTGCATAACTCCATCAGCAGTTATACAAGGGTGTTACGGACATTCTTCAACTGGTGCAGTGCGGAGGGTTTAGCCGTTCCATCTGTCCCAAAACTCAAAGACGCTGAGACGGTCAAAGAAACTTACTCCGATGAAGAATTAAAGCTGTTGCTCAAAAAGCCAGACAAGCAAGCGGATTTTTGTGAATATCGGAATTGGGTGATTATCAATTTTTTGCTCAACAGCGGTTGCCGTTCCGCCACTGTTCGCAATATTCAAATTCGTGATGTGCTTCTGGAAAACAATCAAATCATGTCACGCCACAACAAAAACGGCAAGGTGCAAGTCATTCCGCTTTGTGAAGTCATGGTGTCCGTTCTCCGCTCCTACATGGCGATCAGAGGCGGCAAAGAGACTGTCAATGGCAATCTAAAAATGCACAAAAAGGGCGGGGAAAAAATGTACAAAAG
>JAJQEJ010000003.1 GCA_021201735.1 Oscillospiraceae bacterium
ACCATCACCGGTGATCTCACGCTCTACGCGCAGTGGACGCCGGAGGTGACATACACTGTTATCTATGATGCCAACGGGGGTACCGGCGGACACACCGATGATCTTGTGGCGGGTACGGTCTATACCATACTGGACGAGGCCCAGTCGGGCGTATTTTTACTGTTTTTCGTTTTAGCATCATGGAATACCAGCCCGGACGGCAGCGGTACAACGTATCTGCCCGGAGAGCAAATTATCATTGACCGCAATTTGGTACTCTATGCGCAGTGGGAATTTGAGGTTTAGCGGCCCGGAAAAAAATGGGACGCATTGTATCCTGCTTGCGAAGGAGGTTCTCCTGCGCAAGCAGGATAGGATAAACGGTCACTGTTTATGCGGTGGCTGTTTTTCCTTGTCTTGACGAAAATCTGCGATCTGGATTTCTGTGTCGTCGCTTTCAATATAGATTTCCTCTGCTTTCTGCAATACAGCGGTGAGGCGGTCGATGGTATTGGAAACTTCATCGACAAGGGTTAGATACATCTTTTTATAGTCCGGCATGATAAGCACCTCAATCATATTTTAGCGAAAAATTCGCTTAAAGTCAATAGCGATATATTCGCTAAATTAAAATGGGCAGTAGAGGTGGTTATAATGTATATCCGTATCAGGAATTTACGGGAAGACAAAGATATGACACAGACACAAATGGCCGAAATACTGAACTGCAGCCAGCGCATATACAGCAATTACGAATGCGGCGATGTAGATATCCCCACACCAATTCTGATCGGTATTGCCCAATTTCACCATGTCAGCACCGACTATTTGCTGGGGCTGACGGATGACCCAACGCCGCCAAAGTGAGACTGTATTCACAGAACAAAACGCCGCCTTGACGGGTCTTTTTTCGTCAAGCTTCGTTCAATGTCAATGCGTTATTTTTTATCTGTAAATACAGGTTCTAAGCCATAGCCTGCCGGTTCCGGCAGGCTAAAATTTTGCAATATTTAATGTTATGAATTGCGTTTTGAAAGATGATCTTATTAGGCAATCGATCCGGCTTGTCAAAAATATAACAATAAAACTTAACTATTGTTAAAATAAAGACGATTGTTGACACGAAAAAGAACGTGTGATAGTCTGAAACCAGAGCGAACAGGAGCTGGGCATGAAAATGCGAGACGGAAAAGTTGCATTTTCACCGAACCTGTTCAGGACAAAAACGGCGTCCCCCATCGCTGACGATGGCGCGGACGCAGAAAAATGGAGGTTTTAGATTATGGCAGTCAATACAAAAAGCGAGATGCAGCAATATGTGCTGGGCCTACCCACACCCGACTTCCCGCAGTTTGTCTTTGGAAACGGATTTGTCAGTATGGCGGGGGAAAAAGCGAAGGAATTGGGCATGACCAGGGCGATGCTGGTGACCGACAAGGGGGTTATGGGCGCCGGGTTACACACGCCTGTGCTGGAGAGCCTGCACGCCGCAGGGATTGAGACGGTGCTCTTTGACGGGGTGCTCCCCGACCCGCCGGATACGGTGGTCGACGCAGGCGGGCGGATGGCAGCGGCGGAGCATGTGGATGGGCTGGTCGCGCTCGGCGGCGGCAGCTCCATGGATACGGCCAAAGGCATCAACGTGCTGATGAACAACCCCGGCGAGGAAATCCGCGCATACTTTGTGCCCAACATGCCCGGCCCGAATTACCTCCCCTTCCTCACCATCCCCACGACGGCGGGCACCGGGGCGGAGTGTACCGGCAGCGGCGTCATTACAGATTCAAAAACCAAGCAGAAGATGGCGATTACAGCGAAACCGGCGGACTTTGCGATTATCGACCCGCAGCTCTATGCGGGCATGCCGGTGAAGCCGTCGATCTATTGCGCTTACGACGCGCTCGCCCATACCATGGATGCGATCATCGCCAAATTCAAGGAGCCGTTTACGCGCGCGCTGGCGGAAAAGGCGGTCGGGCTGATCGCGTCCAGCCTCCCGAAAATGATTGAAAACCCACAGGATCTGGACGCCAGAGGCGATTTGGCGTTTGCCGCGACGCTGGGCGGCGTCACCCTATGCGGGGTTGGGTGCCACCTCTCCCATGCCATTGGGCACAGCCTGGGCGCGGTGCTGCATATCCCGCACGGCCTCGGGTGCGGCGTCGCCATGCCGCAGCTGGTGGAGCTCTTTGCGCAGATTCTGCCTGAGGAGACGCGGGCGTTTGGCAAGTGCATGGGCTTTGACATCGCGCCGGATGCCGCCGGAACCGAGCTGGGTACGGCGATGAAGCGCCAGATGCTGGGCTTTATGAAGGCCACGGGGCTCCCCTCGCTCAAGGAGCAGGGCTTTACGCTCGAGCAGGTACTCGGCACGACGCCGCTGATGGTCACAGACATCACCCGCGTGTACTGGCCGGTGGAGCTGACCGAGGATGATTTCAAGCAGGTCATGCGGGATGCCTACGACCAATAATACTTTATTTCAGTAGAAAGGACGACAGACAAATGGGTACATATCAGGAGATGAAGAAAAGCGTGGACGCATACTATCCGCTCTACATCAACGGCAAATGGGTGGACGGCGAGCAGGACCGGCGCATGGATGTTTTTTGCCCGGCGAACGGGGAAAAGCTCTCCACCATCGCGGTTGCGTCGGAGCGGGATGTAGACCGCGCCGTCCAGGCGGCGCAGGCGGCCTTTCCCGCGTGGGGGGCCACGCCCCTGCCGAAGCGGTACGAAATCATCATGAGTATCTACAGCCGCCTCAAGGAGCAGGTGGGGCATCTGGCCGCGGTGGAGTCGCTGGAGACAGGCCGCCCCGTGCGTGTTTCGCAGAGCTTTGTCAGTATGGGCGTGGAGTATTTCCCCTATTTCGCCGCGCTGCTGCGCACCAATGAGGACGGCATCAACAGCGAGACGCCGGGCGTCCACACCATGGTGATTCGTGAGCCCATCGGCGTGGTAGGCGCGGTCTATGCGTGGAACGTACCGCTTTTGCTCAATTTCTGGAAGCTTGCGCCGGCGCTCGCCGCGGGGGACTGCATTGTCCTCAAGCCGTCGAGCTATGCGCCGATTGGCTCGATGGAAGCGCTCAAGCTGATTGCCGATCTGCTGCCGCCCGGCGTACTGAATGTGGTCAACGGGAAGGGCGCGACAACGGGCCAATATGTGCTGGATCATCCCGGCATTGACAAGCTTTCCTTCACCGGCTCCACCGACGTCGGCGTCTCGGTGGGTCTGGCCGCGGCAAAGCGCATTATCCCCGCCACCCTGGAGCTGGGCGGGAAATCGGCCGGCATCTACTTTGCGGATATTCCAGAGGCGGATATGCCGAACGCCATACAGGCCATTGTCATGAACGCAATTGTGAACAGCGGGCAAATCTGCGCAATGCAGTCCCGCGTGCTGGTGGAGGAGCCGCTCTATGACAGGATGGTGGAGCAGGTGTCGGCGGCCCTCAATGGCATTCAAGTGGGCCCGCCCTGGCAGGAGGACGCAATGATGGGCTCGCTTGCCTATGAGGCACAGCTGAATAAGGCCCTTAGCTATATCGAAATTGGGCAAAAGGAGGGCGCGCGGCTGGTCACGGGCGGTAAGCGCCTCACAGACGGGGAACGCGCCAAGGGATACTTCATGGCCCCCACCGTGTTCGCGGATGTGCAGAACTCCATGCGCCTTGCGCAGGAGGAGATTTTTGGCCCGGTGCTCAGCTTTATCAGGTTTAACGGCGAGGAGGAGGCCATCCGCATTGCCAACGACAGCAAGTACGGCCTCTCCGGCGGCGTGTTTACCGGCGATCTCAAAAAGGGCCTGCGCGTCGCGCAGGCGGTGCGTACCGGCGAGATGAGCGTGAACGGGGCCCCGTCAAGAAGCATGGGCGGCGGCGCTTTTGGCGGATACAAAGCATCCGGCATCGGACGGGAAGGGTACCGGTCTACGCTCGATGCGTTCTGTCAGCTGAAAAGAATCTCTTTTTAATCGGAGAAGAAGAATGGGCGCGTTGCAGAAAGTAAAATCTGCAACGCGCCCTTGTTTGGGCAAAAACCTGGGAGCCGAAACTGCGGCGAGCCGCCTATGGGGCCAGTTCAGTCTTTTTCTCCTTCTCCGCTTTTTTGCGCAGATAGTATCCAATCCATTCCAGCGCAACACTCACCGCGCCTAAGATAAGCCCGATGGTGAAACACCTGCGGCCAATACCGCTCAAGGATACCGTCCATCCTATAAACGAATTCCCTGTGGTATCAACGGCACACGTTGAGAACATGATAGAACCGGCGATGATCATTGCGAAACTGTAAATACTTAACCGCATGCTTATACTACATCCTTTCCGTCAACACTGGTCAGGCCCATGATGACAGTACTATCACATAGAAGCAGATGATGACGCTGCGCCGCGGCACCGGCAACATTAAGATGGCGACGGGTCGTCAGTACGTGGTACCCAAAGGAAGGTGAACTCCTCACTGCCTGTTACGGTAAAGGCCACCGGATGCGCTCCGTAAATGTATAATTGATCTTCTTCTCCCTGCGAGACTGTCATCAGTGCGTAGCCATGAAAAGAACTTTCCTCATAGTTCACCCAATAAACACGCCCAAACGCGTCGGTTTCCCCTATAACAAGCTGCCGTGGTTCCGGCCTGTGATCATCATCGGGAAACACAGTGATCCATAAGTCGCTGACAGGGTTGCCGTCGGCATCCAAAAAAGTGAGCGTTACCTTGTCCTCGGTCGCCAAGTCCAGCTCCTGTGGGGTGGGATACTCCCAGACAAAGGTAAATTTGTTTTCTCCGCCCTTGGTCACCGTAATGGGGAAGGTCATCTGGTTGCGCTGGGAAACACATTCATAATCCAGTTGCTTGCGGTCGGTGAGAATGACATTATACTGCGCGGGGTGTACCTCGCGTGTGACAGAGCCGGTTGATGGCGTGGTCAGGGCGTCTCCCGGGGGATAAGGGCCCTTCTCTCCTCCGGTATACTCCAAATTGACGCACAGATTTCCAACGGGCTGCCCATCCCCGTCTACAACTGTGATATAAATGCGCTCCTTATACTGGCTGGCCTGATATGCAGGGTCGTTCGGATCAATCGCAAGGCTATTTTCGCCAGGACTTCCAATGAGATTACGCTCCCCCCCCTGTATCGTATCCGCTGTCTGATGCCAATTGCATGGTCGTATTTTCCGTTGGAAGCACTTCCGTTGTTTCGTCACTTGCGCAGGACGTGATGCAGAGGGCTAATATGGGTAAGGCCACAATAAGACCGATGCGGGGGAAATATGGTTTCATTCCTGTGTTCCTTCCTTTCCTTTTTATATAAGAATGACTATTCTCTGAATGAGTCAAGCAGATTATACAGGCCCAATGTCATTCTTGTCGCTATATTTTTTTCAGGTACGCTTTTGCCGTCGTTTACGTCGGGTTCCTCGACAGTGGCATTGTCGCCGACCATGTCGGCCTCCTCTGATACATTCTCGTCAGGCGTGACCGGGCCGTTGTCTTCGTCCGTTTCGGCTGCGCCATTGTCATCTGGCGCAGTGTCCGCGCCGGTCGGTTCAGTGGACTCGGTCATGCTTTCTGTTTCAACTGCGCGCTCCTGTTCTGCATCTGTTGGCTCGTAATCGGCGTAGACGGGGAACATGGATAGTATGATTGCACACCCAACGAGCAGACCGCCCATTTTTTTGCCATCCCTTTTTTCATTTGCAAATTACCTCCCTGAATAAAATCAACCTCGTTTCCATCTCTCTCTATAATAAACAGCCGGGTGACTGGAAAACAAAAAAACCCCGCATCAAAAAGACGCGGGTATTCCACCTGCACAAAATGGATTCCAGCAATCTTCTTTACAAAATAAGGAAGGCTGCCGCATTTCTGCGGAAACCCCGGGGCGGTCAAACCGTCCGGCGCAACAAGCATGGGCACTGCCTTTAGCCAGGATGCGCTCGAAGATTCGCATTTTATTTTTATGTAATTTACAATTTGATGATACAGACAACATAACATGAATGTGAATATATGTAAATAGCCTGCCGTTTTTCCGGCAGGCCATTGCTTATTACTGCGGCTTTCGGCGGCGAATAAACCTATAAATCATGTCGCTACATTGATCACCTCTAATCCCTTTGTATACGCATAGCGAACGGTTTGCCCTGTCCCACTTTTTTCATACAGCAAAGCGCAGATGCAATAAGATGAATGTTCAACCATGTACTGATTTCGCTTCTTCATGCAAAATGGCGTATATGCCTCTGAAACATACTGCACTTCATCGGCTTCTTTCAGCAAATCGTAATATAGCTTTTGTTGGTCTGTCGGCCATAACTCCGCCTGATTTTTGCAGGGCAACGCAAAAATCAGGCGGATATTTTTCGCAATCTTCATTTTATCTACAATGAGTGCCGCAGCAATCAAATCAAATCCCATTGCCCCGCCGGAAATAAAATCTGTCACGCCTATGGCGATCAGATGATCAATTTCATGTTCAAGTTTGAGCAGGATTGGTTGAACTTGATTTGCGGGTAATTTTCGGTGGCCGGTAAAGCAACAAGTATTGGAATTCATGTCATCACTCCTTATTAGGCTATATATAGCCTAATAGTAGCATGGATAGCCTGTTGTTGCAAGAGATCTCATGTATTCTTGTAAAAAATAGTGATGGAGATGATGAAGTGAATACGATTTCAGCGATACGCAATCGAATTTTGCAGTTGTGTAACGAACGTGACGTGACGATAAACAAGCTGGCAACACTGTCGGCGCTCCCGCCGTCGTCCGTAAAAAATATTCTTTACGGAAAAAGCAAAGACCCTAAAATCATGACCATTAAAAAGCTGTGCGATGGTCTTGATATCACACTTGGCGATTTTTTTACGACACCCGAATTTGATTGCTTGGAGCAGGAAATAAAGTAGCCATTTTGGATGATACAAAAGCGCGTTGCAGAGTTTAACTTTCTGCAACGCGCTCTTATCTGCTTATTTCTTCTGCGTCTCCGTGACGGCATTGCGCGGGATATCGGGGGCATGCCGTTTGGAGGGGATGAATTCGAAATCAAACTTGCGCTCTATTGTGCCGATGATGCCGTTGGGGAGGAAGAGGATCACGATGATTGCGATGGCGCCTAAAATGATCAGGTTGACGCCAAGCAGGGAGGTGTTGAGATAGTTTTCAATTTTCACCGTCACCTCGGTGATCACCACATAGCAGATCGCGCCGACGACGGGGCCGGTCATGCTGCCCACGCCGCCGATGATGACGATAAAGACCGCCGCGATGGTCCAGCTATTGCCAAAGCCGCCGTCGGGGAAGATACTGCCCTGATTGAGATAGTAGAGTCCCCCAACCACCCCCGTGATGCCGGCGGAGAGCATGAAGCAGAAGAGCTTTGTGCGAAAGAGATTCACACCCACGCTGGCCGCCGCGCCCGCGTCGTCGCGCATGGCGACAAGACTTAGCCCTACGCGGGAATTGAGAATAAAGTACACGACGAACATGGAGACAATGCACACCGTGACCGCGATCAGATAAATCTGGGCGGTGGAGGGGTAGGGACTGACCTTAATGGTCATGCCCGCGCCCATTTTGACAAAACCCCAGCTTTTGAAGAGGATTTTGAGTGCCTCGGCGGTCACCCATGTGGCGATGGCAAAATACATGCCGCTCATGCGGGAAAACACATAAGAGAGCAGGAACGCCGCGATTACGCAGACAATTGCGCCTGCGATCATGGCGAGCCAGAGGGGCAGGCCGTAGGTCGCCGTGCAAACAGCGACGCTGTAACCGGCAAGGCCGATAAAAATTTGCTGGCCGAGCGAGGTCATGCCCGCGTAACCACTGAGCAGATTCCACATCTGTCCCAGCGTGCAGTATAGGGCGATACTGAGCAGGATGCGAATGGCATTGCGCGAGCCGGCAAAAAACATCACATACAGGAACACAATCACGGCGATAATCACGATGATGCGCACCATCGAGCCCACTGTCCATTTTTTCATAGGTTTGGTAAACTCCTTTCCTTGCCTGATGGCCGCGTCACTTTGAAAACAGGCCCTGCGGACGCACGATAAGCATCACCAGAATGACGAGATAGCCGCACAGCATCTGTACGCTCGTGCCGAAGAAATAGGCGCCGAGCAGCAGTGCCAGGCCGAAAATGATGCCGGCAAAGAGGGTGCCGCGAATACTGCCCATGCCGCCGATGACGACCACACCGAAGGAGATAATGAGGTATATCGAGCTGGTCGTGGGGTAGAAGTTATTCCCCATACCGATCAGGATACCCGCAACGGCGGCGGTCGCCATGGCGACGCCCATCGCGATGCCATAGGTGGTTTTAATGTTGATACCCATGAGCTTTGCCGCCATAGTGTCGTCACTCGTCGCGCGGATAGACTGCCCGACATAGGTGCGGCGCAGGAACAGGTACAGGAGGAAGATCACCAAAATGCCAACCGCAAACTCAATCAGGTACAGGGTGGGAATGGCGATTTGGTCGGTGATGGTGATGCTTCTGGTGTCAAGCTTGGTCGGCAGGTGCTGCGCGTCGGAGGAAAAGAACGAAAGCAGCAGATTCTGAATGACGATGGAAAGCCCGAACATCACCAGCAGCGGCGGCTCCGGCCCGCGTGAAATGACGCGGTTGACGAGCAGGCTTTGCAGGAAGAAGCCGATGAAAAACATAATGGGGATGACGATAACCAGAGAGAGCAGGGGCGGAATGCCAAGCGATGTACACACCGCCAGACTCAGATAGCTTGCCAGAATAATAAAGTCTCCGTGGGCGAGGTTTGTCAGCTTGACGATGCCGAAGATCACGTTCATCCCCACGCCGACCAGGGCATAAAGACCGCCCAGAAGTATCCCGTTTATAATTGCCTGTCCCATAAGAAGCAGGTGGCCTCCTTTCGGTTCTATATGCCAAAATACGCCTTTTTGATCTCCTCATCCGTGAGGGCGTTGGAGCGGCCGCTGAGCACAACGGTGCCCTTGAGCATGATATAGCAGTGCGCGGATGTCTTGAGGCTGCGCTTGACGTCCTGCTCCACGAGGACAATACTCATGCCGCTTTGGTTGATTTCGCGGATGCGCGCATAGATATCCTTGATGATCGTGGGGGCGAGGCCGAGGGATATCTCGTCGAAGAGGATGAGTTCCGGGTCGCTCATCAACGCCCTGCCGATGGCGATCATCTGCCGCTGCCCGCCGGACATGGAGCCGGAGAGAAAGCGGCGCTTTTCCTTGAGGTCGGGGAAGAGGGTGTACACGAATTCGAGTAGATTTTTCGACTTTTTCCGCGCCCGTTTGGTATAGGAGCCCATGATCAGGTTCTCCTCCACCGACATGCGCACAAAGCAGTGGCTGCCCTGCGGCACAAGGGTCAGGCCCCTTGCAACAATGTGGTGGGGCTCCATGCCGGTGATGTCCTCACCTTTGAAATAGACTTTACCGCTCACCGGCTGGTGCAGGCCCGCAATGCAGTCCATAAGGGTGCTTTTCCCCGCGCCGTTGCTGCCGATGATGGACACGATTTCGGGGCCCGGTACGTCGATGGACACATTTTGTACCGCCCGAAAATCGCCGTAGTGCGCGGATACATTTTCCACCCGCAAAATGGAGCCGCCAGAGGCGTCAACATCGCTTGTGGTGACATTGGTGCTGCTCATGCGCTTTCGTCCTCCTCCGTGCCAAGGTAAATCTCCTCCACCGGTTTGGAGCTGATGACCTCCTGCGGGTTGCCGACGATCAGCTCGTGCCCGTCGGACATGCACATCAGGCGGTCGGTGCAGTGCACCATGGTTTCAATGATATGTTCGATCCAGATGATGGTATGCCCCTCCGCCTTGAGGGTGGTGACAAGCTGCATGATGTCCTGGATCTCAATGTCGGTCAGGCCCGCCGCGACCTCGTCGAGCAGCAGCAGCTTTGGGTTGGTGCCGAGCGCGCGGGCGATTTCGAGCCGTTTGCGGTCCAGAAGCGTCAGGGAACCGGAGCGGGTATTGGCCTTGCTGTATAGGCCGGTGATCTCCAGAGATTCTTTACACAGCGGCGCTGCCTTCTTTTCGCTCAGGCCCGCGCCGTACACCGCTGCGACCAGGACATTTTCATAGACCGACATGTTTTCAAACGGGCGCGGGATCTGATAGGTGCGCCCGATCCCACTGCGGCAGCGCTTGGTGGAGCTGATTTTGGTGATGTCATGATTCATGAACTGAATGTGTCCGTGAAAGGGGATAATCTGCCCGGTCAGGGCATTGAACATGGTGGTTTTGCCACAGCCGTTCGGCCCGATCACACCGAGCACCTCCCCGCGCGCGACATGGAACGAGAGGTCTTTTAGAATATGAACGCGGCCATAACCGGCATCCACATGGCTGAATTCAAGTACGGTTTCCGCCATAACGGACTCCTTTCTGCGTATCGGGCGATCGCGTCGGATGATTTAGGGTAATAAGGTGACGGACAGCGTTTCGTGCCATCCGTCACCATTGTCCGGTCAGAGGCCGGATAAATTACTGATTCAGGGGCTTCAACGTACCGGTCAGCGCAATTTCGGGGTAGAGCGAGTTGTCGATGATGAGGCGCTCTAAGTCGCCATCCTCAGTCTTAACCCACTGGCCGCCGGTCAGCGAGGTGAGGTTCATGTGGTCTTCGTTGTACTTCACATGGCCGAAAATGGTGTCCAGATCGGTCTCGCCAATCGCGTCGCGGATGGTTGCCGGGTCGAGGGAATTGCAGCGCTGCAGTGCGTCAAGCGCGATCTCCACGCCGTAATACTTCGCGCCCATGGGGGTGGTGATTTCTTCGCCCTTTTCCGCCAGATAGATATCCGCAATGTCCTGCGGGGTCTCACCGGTGAGCGCGGACTGCCACGGGTGCGTCGGCGACCACCAAACTTCGCAGCACAGGCCGTCCATCAGGTCCGCGCCGATGGCCATGGCGTCGGATTTCAGAAGGAATGCCTTGCCCATGACCACCATTTCAGGGTCGAAGCCCTGCTGCTTTGCCTGACGCCAGAGGGTGGAGAAATCGGCGTTGGTGGCGGTGCCCGCCAGAATCTGCACGCCTTGGGACTTAAACTGGTTGATGATGTCGGAGAAGTCCTGGGTGTTCGCGGGGAACATGCCCGGGTCGATCAGTGTATAGCCGTTTTCTACAATCTTCTGCGTGAAAAAACTATTCCAGGAGGTGCCGTCCGCGTCGTTGGCGAGGAACAGGCCAACCTTTGCGCCGCTGCCCGGCGCGTAGCCCGCCTGTGTCCACATGGCCTGATAACAGTTGTAGATGGTCTCGAGATCCCAGTGGGAGTGATAGGACCACTCATAGGGGCCTTCCGCAAGCACCGCGTCGACCGGCGCGTCGGTGCTGACACAGGGGACGCCGAACCGCTCGCAGACCTGCAAGACAGGATTGACGGTTTCAGGCGTGTGCCGCGCGAGGACGATGTCGACCTGATCCTCCTCAATGAGCTTTTGCGTGAGCTCTGCCGCCTTGGTGCTGTCGCTCTGGCAGTCGTACATGACAAGCTGAACCTGCAGGTTCTCGCCGTACTCATCAATGTAGATGCCGCCTGCGTTGTTGATGATATCAACCACATGCTGCTCAACCCACGGTGAACCCTTGCCGAAGCCGGAGAGTACGCCGGAGGTGGGGTTTACAAACCCGATTTTGATCACTTTGCCGCTACTGGAGGTTGTGGTGCCGGTTGTGCTGGGGTTTTCGGTTGTTGTTCCGCTGTTGCTGTTACATCCGGCCAGCGCCAGCGAGCAAACCATCGCCGACGCAAGGAGCAATGCCAGAAGCTTTTTCTTTTTCATCATTTTCATCCTCCCTGATCAATTTCATAGTATTTACAGTTTGAATTTTATCATTCCACCACACACAAGTCAACAATGAATTCCAAGGGGTAACCCCTGTTTTCTGTATAGGTTGCACAATATACAATGTGTGACGTAAGGCAGGTTAGACAACCAAAAAAATTTGCACACTGATCGTGATTATGATAATCAAGAATATTCTCTGGAGAAAGCGGGAGAAGAAAAATCGCGAAAAAGATGATAAAGATGCTTTTTCCCACGTCCGGAATGTGTTATACTACAACAAGCATGGTTACAATGAAGGAGTACACGCACGAGAAAGGCGGCGGAAAAATGGACGAAAAGCGGGACGGAGCGCACAGTGAGGCCGACGGCGTCATAGAAGGGCGCAACGCGGTGATTGAGGCGCTGCGCGCGGGTGCGGCGATCGACAAGATTTTTCTGCTCAAGGGAGAGGGGAGCGGGGCCCTCGGACACATCGCCTCCACTGCGCGCGCGCGCGGGATTGTGGTGGTGGACGCCGACCGGCGCAAGCTCGATAAGATGAGCCGCACCCACGCCCATCAGGGCGTCATCGCCCTCGCCGCGGTGCGCGAATACGCGACAGTGGACGACATCCTCGACTGCGCCCGGCAGGCGGGCGAGCCGCCACTGCTGGTGGTGTGCGACGAGATATCAGACCAGCACAACCTCGGCGCGATCATCCGCACGGCGGAGTGCGCGGGGGCGCACGGCGTGGTTATCCCCAAGCGGCGCTCGGCGGGCCTCACTGCGGTGGTGGGCAAGACCTCCGCCGGGGCGGTGGAATA
Source organism: Oscillospiraceae bacterium (assembly GCA_021201735.1). Classification (GTDB taxonomy): domain Bacteria; phylum Bacillota; class Clostridia; order Oscillospirales; family Oscillospiraceae; genus JAJQEJ01. The sequence goes on from JAJQEJ010000003.1 coordinate 12,604, forward strand.
TCTGCCGGTGGCGCGGGTCGCCAATATCACGATGCTGCTCAAGGAGCTCAAGGAGCAGGGCGTGTGGATTTTCGGCGCCGACGCCGCCGGGGAGAAGTCCTTATATGACACCGATTTCACGGGAGCGGCGGCCCTCGTCATCGGCAGCGAGGGGGACGGCATGGGCCGTCTGGTGCGCGAGCAGTGCGATTTTTTGGTTTCGATTCCGATCAAAGGGAAGATTGACTCTCTCAATGCCTCGGCGGCGGCGGCGGTGCTGCTGTATGAGGCGGTGCGCCAGCGGCGGGCGGCGCATATCATTCCGGATTAGGTGGTAGGCATGGCGAATGACCGCGAGGAACAAGAGGAATTTACGCTGGAAGAAATTTTGGCGGAGTTCGGGACGGAGGACACCGCCGGTGAAGTACCGGCTGGGTCGCCCACGCCCAAAATGGAGTCGCCGCGCCCTGCGGAGCGCGAAACGCGGGAGGACACCATCCGGTTTCCAATCATCTCAAATACAACGATAGAACTACAGGCGCAGGAGGAGCGCGCTGCGCCGGAGCCAAAGCCCCCTCGTAAGCGGGAAAAGCGGGAAAAGCCGGAAAAGCGGGAAAAGCCGCCCCACACGCAGGGTAAGCGCGTCGCGGCGGAGGAGCCAGAGGAGGGGAACCTTGTTCCCTTTCCGGAGGAGCCGCCCCCGCCAAATTTTATTGTCAGAACCCTCGACCGCCTGAAAAGCTGGGGGGAAACCCAGGCCGAGCATATGTATGAGGAGGAGGGCAGCGAGCGGGACGAGGATGTCCTGCGCGCGGAGCAATACATTCCCGGCGTGGATGTGGAGGAGGACGACGACGAGGAGGAGGCCCCGCACAGGGAGCGGCGCGCGCGGCGGGAACTTCCTGAGGCACCCGACATCCCGCCCGCGGAGCTTGCCCGCCGCTACGGCAAGGGCTTGAGCGCGATGCGCCTGCGCGGCTGGGTGGTTTTTCTTCTGTTTTTGCCGCTGTTATACCTGTCCCTGCTGCCGTCGCTGGGGCTGTCCCTTCCCGCGCCGCTTGAGGCGTCGCCGGAGCTGATGGGATACATCATGGCGGGGCTGCTGGCGCTCTCGATGATTCTGGCGGGGGACGTGCTGCTGCGTGGGTTTTTCCGGGTTTTCCAGCTGCGGCTGGGGCTGGATACCATTTTGTCCTTTGCCTGTGTGGTCACCCTGTTGGACACCCTCACGATGCAGACGCTCAACCGCCTTGCTGGGCAGCCCTTTTGCGCGCCCTGCGTGCTGGGCCTTGCCGTGGCCCTCTGGGGGACATGGCATAAGCGCAGGGGAATGCGTGTCGCGTGCCGTACCGCCGCGTCGGCGCGGGAGCCGTATCTCGTGACGCGGGACGAGGGGAAATGGAACGGGCGCGGCACCTATATGAAATGGTCTGGGGTGCCCGCCGGATTCGGGCGGCAGATACAGGGGGAGGACGGCGCGCAACGGATCTTTAGCCGCGTGGGGCCGATCTTCTTCATCGCGTGCGTGCTGTTTTCCATCATGGTCTCGGTAGGGCGGGAGCGGCCGCAGGATATTTTGTGGGCGCTATCCGGCATGCTCACGGTCACGGCGGGCTTTTCCGCGACGCTCTGCTTCGGCCTGCCGTGGGACGCACTCAGCGCGCGGCTCGCGGGGCTCGGCGCGGCACTCGCCGGATGGGATGCGGCGGATGACAGCACCGGACGCAACAGCGTCGTCATCACGGACGATGACCTCTTCCCGCCGGGGATGGTCACGCTTAACGGCATCAAGGTGTTTGGCGATTTTGCTGTGACCCGTGTGGTTGGGGTGACCGCGACGCTCATCCGCGATTCCGGCAGCGGGCTTGACCAGCTCTTCCACGACCTGCTGCGTAGTCAGGGCTCCATTTACCGCAAGGCGGAGCATCTGGAGCGGCACGAGGCGGGCGGCCTGATGGCCGATGTGCGCGGTGAGCGGATTTTTGTCGGCTCGTCGGACTTCATGAACCTGATGGAGGTGCCGCTGCCGCCCGGGCTGAAGGTGAAAAACGCCGTCTTCTGCGCCATTGACGGGGAGCTCGCGGCGATTTTCGCCCTGAATTACCGCCTGCACGGCGCGGTGGAGCCGACGCTCTATTCCCTCATCCAGAATAAGCTCATCCCCGTTTTGGCCACCAGAGATTTTAATGTGGTGCCCATTATGCTCAAGCAGCGCTTTAAGCTGCCGGTGGAGAAGATGGAGTTCCCCTCCGTAGAGCGGCGGCAGGAGCTCTCCGAGCCGGAGCAGGAGCACGCCGTCACCCTCTCTGCGGTGCTGTGCCGGGTCGGTATGGCCCCCTATGCCGATGCGCTGGGCGCGGCGACGCGCCTGCGGCGCGCAACGCGCATGTCCGCCGTATTTAGCTGCATCGGTGCGGTCGTCGGGCTGCTGCTGGTGTTTTACCTCTCCTTTGTCGGGGCATATAATTCCCTTGCACCGTTTAATTTGCTGTTTTTTATGGTCATGTGGATGATTCCGACCATTCTCATCTCCGGGTGGGCGAATCGGTTTTAGCTGGTGGCCTGTACTACTTACGCAGGGGGAACCCCCTGCACAAGAAGTACAGGCGAACAAAAAAGCACCACAGCAGGAGCATACCCCCCGCCGCGGCGCTAAAGATGACTTGTACAAATTAAACGATATCGCTGTCAATTAGAATATTATCGGTGCCGTGCTGCTCAAATTCAGAGATATAGGCGTCAATCCGGGTCGCCAGCTCCTGGTAGTTCTTTTCGTCAATGGGGGCGTCGTCCATATCCCGCCGCGCGAGATCCTCGGCCAGAATTTCAAAAAAAACGTTGTTTTCATATTCCATAATTGCCTCATGAATGCCGCCGTCAACAAAGGCCTGAGAGGGGACGGCCACGCCATTCCAGTCGTCGGTCAGAGCAGACATACCTTGTTCGCGCGCTTTGGCGAAAAGCAGGCTTTCCACCTCATCGTAGTCCTTAAAACGGTCATCGCCACGGGTTGCGTTTAAAATCCAGTTCCCAATATAGGCAATATCCAGCAGTCGGCGCATTTGTTTGGGTGTAAGCTCTAAATTCATGATTACAGAACCTCCTCGCGCTTCATGACATATCAGAGTATGTGCTACAACATATATTATAGTCGGGCGCGCCCAAATGTCAAACAGAGAGAAGATAAATTCATATAAAATTAAAATTTGGAAGGGGCCGTATCGCTAAAAAAAGAAAAAGGACGAGAAAAAGGGAAATTCTGTATGCTGCTTTGTGCAAATTGGCATATTATGGTGATCGGGCGGGCCGCGGGCCCAATATTTAGTGACTTGGAGGAATGGCATTGGACGGAAGATCCATTGGTATTTTCGACTCCGGACTCGGCGGACTGACCACGGTCGCGGAGCTCCGGCGGCTGCTTGCGCAGGAGGATATTGTCTACTTCGGCGACACGGGGCGCGTGCCATACGGTGGGCGTTCCAGAGAGACCATTATCAAATACGCGCGGCAGGATATGGCCTTTTTGCGCACCTTCGACCTCAAGGCTGTGGTGATCGCCTGCGGTACCGCGTCCACCACGGCGATGGACGTGATGGAGGCGGAGCAGGACATCCCCGTCATCGGCGTGGTGGAGCCCGCCGCGCGCGCCGCCGCGCGCGCCACCCGCAACGGAAAGATCGGGCTGATCGCGACGCAGGCGTCCATCCGCAGCGGGATGTACGAGCGGAGGATTATGGCGGAAAATCCCGCCGCCGCCGTGCTGCCGCAGGCATGCCCGCTCTTCGTCCCGCTGGTGGAGAGCGGGCGCATCCACCCCGGCGACATCGTCATCGAGACCGTGGTGGCGGAATACCTCGCCCCGCTCAAGGCGGCGGGGGTGGATACCCTGCTCATGGGCTGCACCCACTATCCGCTGCTCACGCGCGTGATCGCCGCGTTTATGGGGGAAGGCGTGACACTCATCAATGCGGGCGCGGAGGGAGCCAAGGCCATGGCGGAGCTGCTGCGCGCGCGCGGCGGCCTGACCGGGGAATCGGCGCCGGGCCAGTGCCGCTATTTCGTCAGCGACAGTGTGGATAATTTCTCGGCCCTCGCCTCGCTGTTCCTGCGGGAAAATGTGACGGAAACGGTGACGCAAATTGATATTTCTGTTTATTAAATGACAAAAATAAGATCGTTATATAATTAACTATTGTTGAATCAGCATGAAATTACATATATAATGAGAGAAAGCGCAGAAATACCGCTACCGGGCGGTGTAAGATCAACCGGACCGTACCGGAAGGATTTGTACAGGTCATAGCTTTTTGCACGCACTAAAATTTATGCGACAACAAAAAGGGGGAATATCACATGAAACATTACACAAAACAGTACATTGCCGGGGTATGGCGCGAGGGTAGCAGCGATAAGCAACTGGAGACTTGTAATCCCTACACAAATGAGATGATCTATTCCTACCGCGCGGCAAGCACGCAGGATGTCGACGACGCGTATGCAGCGGCAAAAGCGGCGCAGCCTGCCTGGGCGGCCACGCTGCCGGAAGAGCGGCGCACCTATCTCAAAGCGCTTGCGAACGTGGTGCGGGATATGGAGCCGGAAATCTTCCAGCTGCTGATGGAGGAGAGCGGCGGCACCAGGGCGAAATTTGCGTTTGAGTACGGGGACACCCTAAAAGTGATCGATGACGCGATGTGTTACCATATGATGATGGATGGCCGGATTGCGCCCTCGAACACGCCGGGGAAGGACAACTATATCTTTAAAATCCCCAAAGGCGTTGTCTGCGTCATTGCGCCGTTTAACTTCCCACTTTTGCTGTCGATGCGTTCCATCGTCCCCGCGATTGCCTGCGGCAACACGGTTGTGCTAAAACCCTCTTCAGAAACACCCGGTTCCGGCTTTCAAATTGCAGAGATGTTTGAAAAAGCGGGTTTCCCCAAAGGCGTCCTCAATGTGGTTGCGGGCAGGGGGTCGGAGATCGGCGACTATATCGTCTCCCATCCGACGCCGTCCTTAGTCTCCTTTACCGGCTCAACCGAGGTGGGGAAACACATCGGAGAAATTGCAGGGGGGCTGCTCAAGGACGTTTCGTTGGAGCTGGGCGGCAACCAGGTCATGATCGTACTGGATGATGCCGATGTCGATCAGGCCGCAAAGGCGGCGATTGTGGGCAGCTATTCGCATCAGGGTCAGATTTGTATGGCGCTCAACCGCGTGCTGGTCACGCCGAAAGTGTATGATCAATTTATTGAGCTGTTTGTAAAATATTCCAAACAAGTGAAATGTGGAGACCCTGCGGACGACGCGGTTGTCATCGGCCCCCTGATTAATCATGACCAGGTGAAAAAGGTGGAAGAGAATATCAACGCAACGCTGAAGGCGGGCGGCAAAGTGGAATTGGAGGGGAAAATCGAGGGGAATGTCATCTCTCCCTGGATACTCTCCGGCGTTTCCAACGACATGTGCGCAGCGAAATGCGAGATATTTGCGCCTGTCACGTCCATTATTCCGGTCAAAGATGAGGAAGAAGCCATTCGCGTTGCCAATGAAACGAATTATGGCCTGAGCAACTGTATTTTTACCAAAGATTTGTATAAAGGGCTGGAGCTTGCCCGCCGGATGGAATCCGGTATGGCCCATGTCAACGATCAATCCATTACCCACGAGCCGCACGTCATGTTTGGCGGAGAGAAGGACTCCGGCGTGGGCCGCTTCAATGGGCACTGGGTTGTCGATAAATTTACAACGGAGAAATGGGTCAGCGTACAGCGGACAGACCGATACTAAGCGGTTACAAGGCTTATGTCCTGTGTTGCACCGTTCATGGGAAAAGGCGCTTCCTTGCGAAGTGCCTTTTCCCGTTTTTTTTTCCGACATCCCCCGCAGGCGGAAAAGAGCCCTTTACAGAGTGGCGTAAAACGGTGTATAATAATATACATTTCCGGACGTGAGCCGGATGCTGGTAAAAGGTCGTGTTTGGCTATGGAAGAAAATAACGTCATACTATCCATCCGCGGGATGCAGCTGTACGCCGATGCCGAACCGGAGACAATCGAGCTGGTTACGGAGGGGAAGCTGGACGGCAACCGCAAGGAGGGCTTTACCCTCACCTATGAGGAGAGCGAGCTGACGGGGCTGGAGGGGACGCGGACGACCTTCCGGATTGAAAAGGACAAAATCACCCTCCTGCGCATCGGTGCGGTCAACTCCCAGATGGTATTTGAGGCGGGGCGGCGGCACCTGTCGATGTACGACACGCCACAGGGGGCGCTCTCCGTCGGGATCGACACGCGGCGCATGAGCGCGGATATCCGCCGGGGGGCCGGCAGTATTGAAATCGACTACGCCATCGAGATAGACCACGCGGTGACAGGTCAAAATTTCTTTCACATTAATATAAAGAAAAAGGGCAAGGGACTGCCCTCATAATATTGAAAAAGGAATCGGCCTGCAAGTCGGAAAGGAAGAAAGAGTGAAAGAAACCCATCAGGGGTGTCTTTCGCGTGCAATCATCCGCCCGCAGGCGACATTTTTGCAATCATATTACGGTTTGATTGCAAAAATGCTGAGGCTGTGGACATAGTCTACAGCCTCAAGGGCAAGGGACTGCCCTCATAATATTGAAAAAGGTGAGAACTTCAATGGCGAATATGATACAGGCGGCGCGGGAACAGGTGGCGCGGCTGACGGAAAAGGCATATGAGAAGGCGGCGGAGGCGGGCACCCTGCCGGGTGGCGTGGCCGTGCAGGCGCAGATTGACATTCCGAAGGACACAAATAACGGCGACTACGCGACGTCCTACGCGCTTGCGGCGGCGAAGGGGATGGGTATGCCCCCCCGCGCCATCGCGGCGGAGCTTTTGGCGCGGCTGGATTTGTCGGACAGCTTTTTTGCGCGCGCCGAGGTGGCGGGCCCCGGCTTTCTGAATTTCTTTCTGGGTGAAAAATGGTACAAAGAGGTGCTTGCCGTCATCGAGCGGGAGGGGAACGCCTACGGGCAGAGTGACGCGGGACAAGGACAGCGCGTCATGGTGGAATTCGTCTCCGCAAACCCCACGGGCCCCATGCACATGGGTAACGCCCGCGGCGGCGTGCTGGGGGACTCGCTTGCAAACGTCCTCTCCCGCGCGGGCTACGAGACGTGGAAAGAGTTTTATGTAAATGACGCGGGCAACCAGATCCATAAATTTGCCGTGTCAATCCACGCGCGCTATATGCAGCTGCTCCCCGGCGGGGCGGACTTCCCGTTTCCGGAGGACGGCTATCAGGGCGACGACATCCGCGATCTGGCGCAGGCGTTTTATGAAGCACACGGGGACGCCTACCGCGACGCGCCGGAGGAGACATGGATGGCGGACATGTCCGCGTTCGGCCTCGCCGTCAACATTCCGAATATGAAAGCCGATCTGGAGCGCTATCAGATCTGCTACGACGCGTGGTTTTACGAATCGACACTGCACGAGAGCGGCTATGTGGAGGAGACGGCAGCACTCCTCGGCGAGAAGGGCTACACCTATGAGGAGGACGGCGCGCTGTGGCTGGACACAACGGCGCTGCTCAAAGAGAAATACCTGCGCGAGGGCAAGACACAGGAGGAGGTCGACAAGCTCGACCTTAAAAACGACGTCCTGCGCCGTCAAAACGGGGTTTACACCTACTTTGCGGCCGACATCGCCTATCACCGCAACAAGCTCGACGCGCGCGGGTTTGACAAGGCCGTCAACGTCTGGGGGGCCGACCACCATGGGCATGTCGCGCGGTTGCAGGCGGCGCTCGACGGCTTGGGGCTCGACGGCTCGCACCGCCTTGTCGTGGTGCTGATGCAGCTGGTGAACCTCCTGCGCGACGGGGAGGCGGTGCGTATGTCCAAGCGCTCGGGCAAGGCCATCGCGCTGCACGACCTGCTCGACGAGATCAGCGTGGATGCCGCGCGCTACTTCTTCAATTCCCGCAGCAGCAATACGCCGCTGGACTTCGACCTCGACCTCGCCGTGCGGCAGGATAGCGACAACCCCGTCTATTATGTGCAGTACGCCCACGCCCGCATCTGCTCGCTCGTCGCGCGCATGGCGGCGGAGGGCTGCCCGGTGCCGGCGGCGGCATTGCTGGACATCTCCCAGCTCTCCGCGGCGGAGGAGAAGGCGCTCATCCGTACCCTCGCGCAGCTGCCGGAGGAGCTGCATCTCGCGGCGCGGGACTATGACCCATCGCGTGTCAACCGCTATCTGATTACACTGGCGGGTGATTTTCACCGCTTTTACAACGCGTGCCACATTCTGGGCGCGGAGGTGGATTGCGCCGCCGCCCGCCTCAAGCTCGCGGATACGGTGCGCGCGGTGATCGCCAACTGCCTTGCGCTCATCGGCGTGTCCGCGCCGGAGAAGATGTAAGGGAGGCGAACGGGCGATGGAGAGAAGTGATCTGCCCTGGCCCCTGCTGCTCGACGGCGCGCCGGAGCAGACGCATGAGATACTGGAGATGCAGCGCGCCTGTATTGCGGCGGGGAGCAACATCCTGCGCACGCCGACGGCGGGGCTGAGCCGGTGGGAATGCGGCCCAAGTGTGTCGGCGGAGCAGCTGGCACGGGAGAACCGCGCCCTTGTCGCGCAAACCCGTGACGCGGCGGGCGGAAAGGCCGCTGTTGCGGGCTGTCTCAGCTCTGTGACGGAGCGGCCGCACCTGCGCCGCGAGGAGGAGTTTGAGGATCTTGTGGCGGCGTACCGGGTGCAGGCCGAGGCGCTGGGCGACGGTGTGGATTTTTTCTTTCTGGAGCATATGGGGGATATCCCGTGTGCCCGCGCGGCGCTGCTCGGCATCCGCGCGGTCAGCGACAAGCCCGTATGGGCGCGGTTTGTCTGCGATGAAAACGGGCGTATCCCGTCCGGCAGTGACTGCCTGGCGGCGATGATTATCCTGCAGGGCATGGGGGCGTCCGCCTTTGGCATCTCCTGCAACGCAAGCCCTGAGCGCATGGTGGAGCAGCTTGCAAGGCTCACGCCTTACGCGCAGGTGCCGCTCATCGCGGGGCTGTACGCGTCAGACCCGGCGGACGCTGCCGCCTGTGTGCCGCAGATGGCGGCGGCTGGAGTGCGCGTATTCTCCGCGCCGACGCCGGAGGCCATCCGTACGGTGCGGCAGGCGGCGCTTGGCGTGGACCTCTCCGCATTCCCCCTGCCCGCCGTCGACGAGGAAGTGATCGCTTGCGCCAGTGAGCGGGAAGGGCGCTTTATCAGCCCCACCGTGGACGTGGGGGAGGTCATCGAGTGCTCGCCCGATCTGGTGGAGGATATCTTAAAGGCGGAGGAGGAGTCCCCGCAAGGGGCGCTCAAAATCGCCATTTTGGAGCAGGACGATCTGGCGCTCTTTGTGGAACATCAATATGTTGTGCAGGATGCCCTGTGCATCTGGTCGGATGTGCCGGAGCTGCTGGAGCGCGCGCTGCGCCTGTATCAGGGGCGCGCCTTCTGGGACGGGACGGGAGACCTCTCGCCGGACTTTCTGCGGGAGATGCAGCAAAAGTATGGGCTTGTGTTACTATAATAACGATTCCACTTAACATAAAATATTTCCCGCGCGATCATGACTGTGCGGCAAGGGTTTGCACCGAAACGGCAGGGACAGGCCGCGCTTTTCGGCACATTGCTCAATTGACGGATTATGCACAACGTGGTATCATCTTGTGTACAAGAACAAAAAACACAACAACATATTGTGCTTCGCCAATAGAAAGGGATGTGCGCTATGCAGCTAAAGCAGATACAGAAAAGGGACGGAAGACTCACTGAATTTGACCCTGGAAAAATCGCGCGGGCCATTACCAAGGCCTTTGACGCAACCTATAAAACCGGTCAGGAGGAGACAGCCGAGGAGCTTGCGAGACAGGTGATGGCGCTGCTCGAGGAGGAGGAAAACGACAAGCCGGATGTCGAGCACATACAAGATCTTGTGGAAAAGGTGCTCATGGATAACGGCTATATCCAGACCGCCAAGGCGTATATTCTCTACCGCGATCAGCGCAGCCGCGCGCGGGAGATGAACACCCGCCTGATGAAAACCTATGAGGATATCACATATACCGACGCGCGGGACAGCGATATCAAGCGGGAAAACGCGAATATCGACGGGGACACTGCAATGGGCTCCATGCTGAAATTCGGCTCGGAGGGCGCGAAGCAGTTTTACGACATGTTCGTGCTCAACCCCGAACACGCCCGCGCCCACCGCGAGGGGGATATCCACATCCACGACCTGGACTTTCTGACCCTCACGACGACCTGCTGCCAGATTGACATCAAGCAGCTCTTCCGGGGCGGCTTTTCCACCGGCCACGGCACCCTGCGCGAGCCGAATGATATCTCCTCCTATGCAGCGCTCTGCTGTATCGCCATCCAGTCCAATCAAAACGACCAGCACGGCGGGCAGTCGGTGACGAATTTTGACTACGGCATGGCGGACGGCGTGCGCAAGACCTTTGTCCGCCTGTATCGCCAGAACCTCGCCCGCGCGCTGATGCTGCTCGCTGGTACGGAGGACTGCGAGCAGGACATGAAGGAAATGATTGCCGAAATTGGTAAGCAGACCGGCCTCGTACCGACGCTGGAGGGGTGCGAGGAGTATCTCGCGGCGGAGCTGCCGCGCCTTGCAGCGCAGTACGGCGATCAGGAGACGATGGAAAAGGCGCAGCATTTCGCCCATTACCGCGCCGTGAAGGAGGCCGACCGCGCAACCTATCAGGCGATGGAAGCCCTCATCCACAACCTCAACACCATGCACAGCCGCGCCGGAGCGCAGACGCCGTTTTCCTCCATCAACTACGGAATGGATACCTCCGCCGAGGGGCGCATGGTGATGAAAAACATCATGCTCGCCACCGAAGCAGGTCTCGGCGGCGGTGAGACGCCGATTTTCCCCATCCAGATTTTCCGCGTCAAGGAGGGGGTCAACTACAATCCGGGCGAGCCGAATTACGACCTGTTCCAGCTCGCCATCCGCTGCTCGGCCAAGCGCCTGTTCCCGAACTTCTCCTTTATTGACGCGCCGTTTAACCTGAAGTATTATAAGCCGGGCAATCCCGATACCGAAATTTCCTACATGGGCTGCCGCACCCGCGTGATTGCCAATTCCTATGACCCGGCGCGCGAGATCAGCCACGGCAGGGGCAACCTGTCCTTTACCACCATCAACCTGCCGCGCCTTGCCATCAAGGCGAAGGGGGACGTGTCGGTTTTCTTCGAGGGGCTCGACCGGATGCTGGATATGGCGATTGACCAGCTGCTTGAGCGCTTTGAGATTCAGTGCCGCAAGCGTGTGCGCAACTTCCCGTTCCTGATGGGGCAGGGGGTGTGGCTCGATTCGGACAAGCTCGACTGGGACGACGAGGTGGGTGAGATTCTCCGCCACGGCACCCTGTCGGTGGGCTTTATCGGTCTGGCGGAAACCCTGCGCGCCCTCATCGGCAAGCACCACGGGGAGGATCCGAAGGCACAGGTGCTCGGACTGGAGATTATTAGCCATATGCGTGTGCGGCTTGATCAGGAGAATGAGAAGCGCAAGCTGAACTTCTCCCTGCTTGCGACGCCGGCGGAGGGACTTTCGGGCCGATTTGTCAAGCTCGACCGGGCCCGCTACGGCAATCTGGAGGGAATCACGGACAGGGAGTACTATACAAACTCCTTCCATGTGCCGGTCTATTTCCCCATCGGTGCCTACGAGAAGATCAAGCTGGAAGCGCCCTATCATGCCCTCACGAACGCCGGACATATCAGCTATATCGAGATGGACGGCGATCCGACGCAGAACCTCGCGGCCTTTGAGAAGGTCATCCGCTGTATGAAGGAGGAGGGCATCGGCTACGGCTCGGTGAACCACCCGGTGGATCGCGACCCGGTCTGCGGCTTCTCCGGCATCATCGGCGACCAGTGCCCCGGCTGCGGACGGCAGGAGGCGGCGGACGACGTGCCCTTTGAGCGCATTCGCCGTATCACCGGATATCTCGTCGGCACGCTCGACCGCTTCAACAACGCCAAGCGGGCGGAGGAGCGCGACCGCGTCAAGCACGGCGTGTAAAGCAATATAACTTTCCACCGGCTGTACGGCAACAAAAAGCCGTGCAGCCGGTTATAGTCAGGAGGGATACCCTTGCGCATTGCCAATACCATTTCCGACTCCATCGTCGACGGCGCAGGTTTGCGCTTTACCGTCTTTACACAGGGCTGCCCCCATCACTGCCCGGACTGCCACAATCCCGACACCCACGATCCGCGCGGCGGGGAGGAGGTAACGCCGGAGGCCATTATGGAACAGGTGGGGGATAACCCGCTCCTGCAGGGCCTCACCATCTCCGGGGGCGAGCCGTTTTTGCAGCCGGCGGAGTGCGCCGCGCTCGCCGCGCTTGCGCATCAGAAGGGGCTGGACGTCTGGGTCTATTCCGGTTATACTTATGAGGTGCTGTGCGGCGCGCCGGAATACCGCGCGCTGCTCGATGAAACCGATGTGCTCGTAGACGGGCCGTTTGTCGCGGGGAAAAAGTCCTACGATCTGCGCTACCGCGGCAGTGCCAACCAGCGGCTGATTGATATGAAGCGTACCCGCGCGGAGGGGAAGCTCGTTCTGTGGGAGCAGGCCGATTCCCTTGCCCACTTTACGCGCCCCCCGTCCTGAGTCGATGGAGCGGGCGGAACAATTGGGCCCCTTCACCTACCGCTGGGGAGAGAGCTGCTTCCCGCTGGGGCAGGACACCCTCCTGCTGTCGGGATTTGCCACCGTGCGGCGTGGGGCCAGGGTCTGTGACCTCGGCTGCGGCGCGGGGGCGCTTTTGCTGCTCCTGCGCGGGCGGGAGCCGACGCTCCGGCTGACGGGCATCGAATGCAGCGGGGACGCCCATGCGTGGGCGGTGCGCAATCTGCGGGAGAACAGCCTTGCGGGGGACTTGCGCTGCGGGGACTTGCGGGAAGTCGCGCCCCTTCTGCCCGCTGGTGGCTTTGACCTTGTCATTGCAAATCCCCCTTATTTCCCCGCCGGAAGTGGGAAGCCCGGCGGAGGCGCGCGCATGGAGACGTCCTGCACGCTGGAAGAACTCTGCGCCGCGGCGGGGCGGCTGCTCAAAAACGGCGGGAGATTTGCCCTCACCCTGCCCGCCGCCCGCCTCACCGATGGGGTGGTCGCCCTGCGGGCAGCGGGGGCAGAGCCGAAGCGGATGCAGCTGGTGCAACATAACCCCGCATCCCCCCCGTCGGTTGTACTATTGGAGGGGGTGCGGCAGGGGCGACCGGGGCTTTCCGTGCTGCCGGTCTGCTGTTTGCATCGGGGGTGAGCCTTTCCTTCTTATAGAGGGGAACCCCCTCCGCAAGGAGTAAAAGCGCACAATGAAGGAGGAACCCGGAATGGCTGGAAGCCTTTATCTCATCGCGACGCCCATCGGCAACCTGGGCGACATCTCCCCCCGCGCGGCGCAGACACTGGAGGAAGCGGACTTCATCGCGGCGGAGGATACCCGCGTGACGGTGAAGCTGCTCAACCATCTGGGTATCAAAAAACCGATGGTGGCATACCATCGGCATAATACGCAGGAGGTCGGGGAGGCGATTCTGGGCCGCCTGCTCGAGGGGGAGCGCTGCGCGCTGGTGACCGACGCGGGCACGCCCGCGGTGAGCGACCCGGGAGAGGAGCTGGTGGCCGCGTGCGCCGCGCAGGGGATTCCGGTACTCGCGGTGCCGGGGGCGTGCGCACTGGTGGCGGCGCTCTCCGTATCCGGGCTCCCGACGGGGCGGTTCACCTTCGAGGGATTTCTGGCGATGAACAAAAAGAACCGGCGCGCCCATCTGGAATCTCTGCGCGGTGAGACGCGCACCATGATATTTTATGAAGCACCACACAAACTATCCGCCACCCTGCGCGACCTGTGTGAACACTTCGGCGGCACCCGGCGTATCGCCCTGTGCAGGGAGCTGACCAAGCTGCATGAGGAGGTGTACCGCGCCACGCTGGAGGAGGCCGTGGCGCGCTATGCGCAGGAGCCGCCCCGTGGTGAATTCGTGCTGGTGGTGGAGGGGGCCTGTCCGCCGGAAGCGGACAAAATGGATCTGGACGATGCCTGCAAGCTGGTCTGGGCGCGGCAGAAGGAGGGCCTTTCCCTGCGCGACGCGGTGCGGGAAGTAGCACAGGAGACGGGTGTGGGGAAAAACGAACTATACCAGATGTCATTGACGAAGGAGTCGGGGCTGTAAAAAATACACAAATTCCTATCCTTTTTTAGTAGTTTTTTCTATGAAAATATAACGGATAGTTGTAGCTTTTGAGAATGAATGCTAATAAAAGCCCGCACACTTGTGTGACACACAAGTGTGCGGGCTTTTTTGGTGTAGAGCCTATTTTTGCAGCAATTCTTTGATGCAAGACGGACAGACATTCTTCCCCTTGAAGTTGATGATGTCGCGCGCGTCGTCGCAAAAAATGCAAGCTGGCTGATACTTTTTCAGTACGATTGACGCACCGTCCACATAAATCTCCAACGAGTCCTTCTCTGCGATATCCAATGTACGCCGCAGCTCAATGGGGAGCACGATTCTGCCGAGCTCATCGACCTTTCTCACGATACCGGTTGATTTCATGATAGTTCTTCCTTTCCGTAAAATCCCATATTATGACTTCTTTATCTAGAAACTGACATAATTATAACACATGGTATATAAAAGTCAATCATTTTTTTGGAAATTTAACGTGCATGTTTGATAGGGGCTTGTCATATAGTTTTTTAAACGGATGGAGGTGGACAGTTTGGCTATGGCGGTCATCTGGACAGGGATGGTGGTGGTCTCTGTGCTGTGTGGAATATTCTTGGGGACGGGGGACGCGGTGGCGGCCGCCGCGGTGTCTGGGGCTTCGGAGGCGGTCAAGCTCTGTCTCTCCATGGCGGGCATGCTCTGCCTCTGGACCGGCGTGATGGAGGTGATGAAGCGGGCGGGGCTTTCGCGGGGGCTATCCCGGCTGCTGCGCCCGATCATCCGGCGGCTCTACCCGGAGTTCGCGCGCGATCCGGAGGTCATGGAGAGCATTTCGGCCAATGTATCGGCCAACCTTTTGGGGCTGGGTAACGCGGCAACGCCATTGGGGATTCAGGCGGCGAAGCGGATGAGCAAGCGAAGTCCCGGCGTCGCGTCGAATAGCCTGTGCATGCTGGTGGTCTGCAACACGGCGTCCATTCAGCTCATCCCGACCACCATCGCGAGTGTCCGCGCGGGTGCGGGCTCCGCCGCGCCCTTTGACATTCTGCCCGCGGTGTGGCTCGCGTCGGGCATCTCGGTCTGCACCGGAATCGTTGCGGCGAAGGTGCTTGGAAAGGTCTGGGGGCGATAGTGCAGGCCGTGTTTCAGATGCTGGTGCCCGCGCTGATTGCGCTCATCGCGGTGGTCGCGCTTACGCGCAAGGTGGATGTCTACGACGCGCTGATTCACGGCGCGGGCGAGGGGCTGGGCATCCTCATTAAGATCGTCCCCGCGCTCATCGCCCTTCTGACGGCGGTGTACATGCTGCGCGCGTCGGGCGCGCTGGAGCTCGTAGGGCAGGCCCTCGCGCCGGTTTTGAGCAAGCTGGGCATCCCGGTAGAAACCGTCGCGCTGCTTCTGGTGCGCCCCATCAGCGGCAGCGCCGCGCTGGGGGTGGGCGCGGAGCTGATCGCCTCCTACGGGCCGGACTCCCTCATCGGGCGCACCGCCGCCGTGATGCTCGGGTCAACCGAGACGACCTTTTATACCATCGCCGTCTATTTCGGTGCCGCAGGTATCGTCAAAACGCGCTACGCCGTCCCCGCAGCCCTCTGCGCCGATCTCGCTGGCTTCATCGCCGCCGCATGGGCGGTGCGGGTGATTTTTTATTGAATATAGCGTAAACGGGGCTGTTGCAAAATAGCCCCGTCTCTTTTTCCCGAAAAGGGTTATTTATCCTCGTGCTGATCTGGCTGGGGCGCTGATTCCATCATGCAGTCCTCTTTTATGGCGCTTTCCTCACCGTCCTGTTCTGCTTTCACCAGCAGGTCAATCGCGTTGGCTACCTGTGCCGCCAATGCGTAATACATGGATTTATAGTCTGGCATATACATCACCTCACATGATCATTTTATACGAAGAACGTATAGAAGTCAATATGCGAAAATCGCATATAATACAATTGCTTCGAGGTGGTTGAAATGTATCCACGGATACGCGATTTGCGGGAAGATTCCGACACAAGCCAAGAGGTTTTGGCCGAACTTTTAAATGTCACTCAGGCTACTTATTCGAGATATGAAACCGGAAATTTGGACATTCCCAGCCAATCTCTGGTGCGGCTTGCGCAGCACTATAAAACAAGCGTTGATTATCTGGTGGGACTGACGGATTGCACCGCGCCGTATCCAAGAAGTACCCGTTGACGATAGGAAGCGGGCGAACAACGCCGCACGATAAAACACCGGCATGGCAGCGCGCCACGCCGGTGTTTTATTTGGGTTACCTTCCCTTAGTCAACAATAATCTCAGCGCCCTCCGGCGGGGCGGTGGGGACGGTTTCGGTGCTGGTGGTGATTGTGTTGTTGCAGGTCAGGTCGAGTCTGCCGACGTATTCACCCCGCAGGGCGATGTGGCAGTTCATCTCTCCCGGGGTATAGGAGCAGTCAAATATAAGCTGCGGCATTGAGAGGAAGGAGAGGGAGGAATAGGAGTAGTAGGAATAATAGTAATTGTCAGTATTAATCAGGCTGGACAAATCGACGTTTCCGGAGGAGGTCAGGCTGGTGATGGCACCGTCCTCCACAGTCGCCTCCAGGTTGAATTTCATACTCGGCAGATTGGAGGAGCCAAGCAGGACACTGCGGATGTTATCGCTGGTCAGCAGGCCGTTTTGGTAGGCCGACGTCAGGACAGAGACGAGGTCCGTGTCCGTTGTATAGGTGGTCACCCCGTTTTTGGTGCTCTCCTTGAGAACGCTGTCGCCGAGCACCATGGACAAAAGAGAGGCGTATTTCTGCGCGCCGGAATAGCAGTCGGTGTCGTAGGAAAGGCTGGTCATCGCAATGGCGATATCGGCGACCGTCGGTGTCGTCAGCTCGGATGTTTCGATGCCCAAGCCCTCAATGGCATACCAGGAATCGGCCGGGGTTTCCAGCAGGTCGCTGTAGACGCTCCCCTCAATATACGCTGTATCGCTCTCGCTGTTGTAGATTATGCTGTTCGTCTGCCCGGAGAGCAAATCCAAAACTTCCTGCACTTCGTCGGGCATGATTGTGGCGAGCGTGTCCTGCATATCGCCCCAGTCAAAGTTGGTGGTCGAGTCCATGCTGTAGCTGTTGCCGCAGGACAGGATGCTGGAGTTGATGGTGTACGTGGCGGTGTCATTTTCCTCCTCGCCGTAAAGGGTGGCGGCGTAGGTAATGGTACTGTCAGTGGCATAGGTCTGCGCGGGGTCAAGGGTGGGGAACGCGGCAAGCAGGGCGTTCATATGCGTAAAGTCCGCGTTGATTTCCTTCCGCAGCGACACCAGATCACTTAGGGAAATGAGATTATAATACCAGCTGCGCCGGGGTGTGTAGCCCAGCGCCTCCGCCACGGCGCTGACGGGGAGATATGTGGTGCCGGAGACAAGCACCGGCGCAGTAGCCATTGTCACGGCTTTGGTGCTGCCGTCCTTGGTGTAGAGAAGCTGTGTATCGCCGATGGTGAAGGAGAAGGCGTCGCCGTTTGCATACACGGCGCGGATGCTGCCGCTGTCATAGCTGACGGTGGCACCCAGCTGCTCGAAAAACGCGCGGGCGGGGACCATGATTTCGTCGTCCTGCTCAAATGGAGCGGCGTCGCCAAAGTTCAGATATTCACCGTTGAGTTTGACATTCGCGCCGTAAGGATAGGGCATGCCCAGTTCCGCCTTTTCATCGGCCAGATAGCTGTCCCACTCTGAGTAGTAATCATCGTAGTAGCCGTAATCGTTCGTTTCCGCGTCAACATAGGTGTAGCTGTCACCGTCAGAGGAGACGTAGTCATAGTCGGAGACAGAACCGGAACCGGTGCCGGAGACAGAGACGTATCCGGTGCCAGAGCCGGAACCATAGCCATAACCAACCCCTACATCTGTCGTCGCGGATGCGTGAGTTGCGCTGTACCAGCTGTCGTAATCATCATAATAATCTAAATAATAGCTCCAGGCGTACGCGCTGTATGCGCTCCAGTATTCATCCCACTGCTCGTACGTCCAGTCCGCCTCCGCCGCGTCGCGCTGCTCCTGCGTCCAGTCGCGGTAGGGGCCGTATTGCGCGTACAGATTTTCGGTGGACGTGTCGGCAGGTTCCTCCGCCGCGCCGACGGCGGGGAACACGCCTGCAAGCAGCGCGGTGGAGAGGACAATTGCAGCAATTTTTTTCATATCATTCCGCCTCCTTTATTTTTTCCCCTGCAAGGGGAGTGGCTCATTCTCCTTTTGCTTTTAGCAAGTTCATACTAACCACTGTTAAAAACATCAAAGATGTTTTTATAGCGCGAAGCGCGTCAGTGATTTATGGGACGTGCCGCGTAGCGGCGCGGTGCCAAAGGCACCGCATCACTGATGAAAGCATTTCATCAGTGATTAGTATCAGTCTACCATATTGAACCATGAAAGTCCAGAAATTTCCAAGGCGGGATGCAAAAAAACGCAAGCAGGTCACACGGTGACCCGCTTGCGCAGGAGGGAGAGGGGTGGGACGGCGCGCGGCAGACGGATGAGAAATTCCATCTGGGGATTGCGCACCTCGGAAAGGGGCGCGCCGCCGGTGTCCGCGAGGGCCGTGACGGGTACTGCCGCCGGCGGGATATCGGGGCCGATGAGCTCGAGCGCGTCGCCCACCGCGAACTTATTGCGCAGGGAGCAGCGGGCAAGGCCCTGTTCGTCACAGGAGAGGACGAGGGCCATCACCTGCCAGTCGCGGATATACCGCCCGTCCTCGGTGTACTGCCCCGGCTCGCCGAAATAAAAGCCGGTGGCGTAGGGGCGGTGGCTGACCTTTTCCACCTCATCCCGCCACTGTCGCGCAAGGGGCTGGCCGGAGAGGGCGGCGTCAAGGGCATGGCGATAGGCCCCCGTCACCACGGCGGCGTAGTAGGCGCTCTTCGCCCGCCCCTCAATTTTCAGGGAGTCCACCCCCGCATTCAGGAGCGCGGGAATGTGGTCGATCATGCACATATCGCGGGAGTTGAGGATATACGCGCCGTCGGCGTCCTCGCCGATGGGGAAGTATTCGCCGGGCCGCTTCTCCTCCACAAGCGCGTACTTGTAGCGGCAGGGCTGGGCGCACGCGCCGCGGTTGGCGTCCCGCCCGGTCATGTAGTTGGAGAGCAGGCAGCGCCCGGAATAGGACACGCACATCGCGCCGTGTACAAAGGCCTCCAGCTCCAGCGCGGGCGGCGTTTTGGCGCGGATTTCGGCGATCTCCGCGAGGGATAATTCTCGCGCGAGCACCACGCGTTTGGCACCCAAATCGTGCCACGCGGCGGCGGTGAGATGATTGACGACGCTCGCCTGTGTGCTCACGTGGATGTCGAGCGTTGGGGCGTATTGCTTTGCGAGGGTGAGCACACCGAGATCGGAGACGATGACGGCGTTTATTCCTGCCGCATCCAGAAAGGAGAGCCAGTCGGGAAGCGCCGCGAGCTCCGCCCCGCGCGGCATGGCGTTACAGGCGGCATAGACCGCCACGCCGCGCGCCCGGCAGACCGCGACCGCCCGCGCCAGTGCATCCCGCGAGAAATTACCCGCGAAGGAGCGCAGACCAAAGTCTTCCCCCGCAAGGTATACGGCGTCCGCGCCGTAGGCAAGGGCCATCTCCAACCGTTCCATATCCCCCGCGGGGGCAAGCAGCTCTAAAGCCATTTTCGTTTGCTCCGTCCTGTTGTTCTTACTGCTTGAGGAAGCTCTGCTGCTCGGCGAGGGTCTTGAAATAGTGGTGCGTGCCGTCGTCCCCAAGGGCGTAGTAGTAGTAGGATTCTTTCGCCGGGTTGAGCGCCGCGTTGATCGCCACCATGCCGGGGTTGGCGATGGGCCCGGGCGGCAGGCCTTGATGCAGGTAGGTGTTGTAGAGGCTGTCCACACCGGTGTAGTCCGCCACTGTGACAATGCGCCCTGTGACGTAGTAGATGCTCGCGTCGATCTGGAGGTAGCCGTTCGTCGCGGCGGAGGGGTTGTCAAGCCGGTTGTAGATGACGGAGGCGATGCGCTTTTGGTCGGTACCGTCGGTCTCCTTTTCAATCAGGGAGGCGATGGTGAGGATCTCGCGCAGCGAATACCCCATCTCCTCCGCCTGCGCGCGCAGCTCGTCGGTCACCACTGCGTCAAAGCGCAGGAGCATCTTGTTGAGGATGTTCACAGGGTCCTCCCCGCAGTAGAAGGTGTAGGTGTCGGGGAAGAGATAGCCCTCCAGCCGCGTCGGGTCGCCGAGGTCGATCTCCTGTAGGAAGGAATACTTAAACGCATAGTTTGCCGCCGTATCCTCCAGCTTTGCAACGGTCGAGACGCCGGACTCCTCCAGCTTTTCGAAAATCTGCGCCTCGGTCATGCCCTCCGTGATCACTACGTCTGTGGTCGTGCGGTTCGCGGAGCTTTTGCCCATGCTGCTGATGAGCGCGCGGTAATCCATGTCGGTATTGAGCTCATAGGTTCCGGCGGTGAGCTTTTCGTCCCGCTCCACGTGGGTGAAGGCGCAGAAGAGCTTGAAGACGCCCTTATATTCAATCAACCCGTTTTCCTTCAGAATATCCGCGACCTCCGAGACTGTCGCCCCCTCCTCCACTGTGAATACGGCGGTATAGGGCGCTTTGTTCAGCGCCAGCATATCCCCCGCGCACAGCCAGATGATGCCGGCCAGAATCGCCGAAAAGCCGATGATCAGCACCAGATAGATTGCGGCCTCTATTCCGCTCATCGGTTTTTTCGGGGCCTGCCCGCGGGATTGCCGCGGCCGCGCGCGCGACGGCGCGGGGCGGCGGGCTTCTTCCCGCGCGCCGCGCTGGGAGGAACTGCGGCGCGGCTGGTTCTGGGATTCGTGTTCAGACATGGGAACAACTCCTATAATATGTTGACTTGTTTGATACTTATTATGACAGGTTTCCAGCGCGCCTGCAAGGTTCTTTTTTGTTGCCATCTCTGCGCAAGTGGCCCGGAGGACTCACCGTAACGATTTATAAAAATCCAGCGTGCGAAAACCCCGCTCCATCTGGGTGAGCAAAAACGCCTCGCAGACCGTGGCAAACCGCGCCATCGCCTCCAGCGGGAGGGTGAAGGAAAACAGCCGCTTCGGGTTCCCGTAAGCCACATGGCGCATCGCGGCGAGGCTCGCGTGGCAGAGGGGCATGGAAATTTGCCCCGACACCGCTGCGCGGCAGTGCGCGCAGTGCAGGACGCCGTCGCGCAGGCTAAACTGCGGATGCTCCGGCGCCTCCGTACCGCAGACCGCGCAGACGTCCAACATTGGCTCGTAGCCGCAAAGGCACATCAGGCGGAGCTCATAGGAAGCCTTGACCAGTGCGAGGGGCGTATCGCGCTGATCGAGCACATACAGGGCGTTTAAAATGAGCGAGAGGAGCTCCGGCTCCGCGCGGCCCTCCACGGCGGATACCTCCATGGCTTCGGCAAAGTAGGCGCCGAGCGAGAGCTTATCCATATCCCCCTTGACACCCCAAAACTGCGCCAAGGACTCCGCCGCGCTCATCTGGATCAAATCGCGGTAGTCAAAAAGCGTCATTTCCGAATAGACCAGCAGCTGCGCGCAGGCGGCGAGGGCGCTCGCCTTCTTCCGGCAGCCGCGCGCCTTGACCGTGAGTTTCCCCTCCTCACGCGTGAGCACGGTGAGAATTTTGTCACTCTCCTTATACTCCACTTCCCGCAGTACGAGGCCGTGTACCGTTATATGCATAGGTTCCTCCGCATATGTAAGCTTGCCTGCGCGGCAAACGCCGCGCAGGCAGTTATCCTCAAGCCGACTTTTCTGTCTGCTCCCGCGCCTCTTGCAGCAGACCGCGCAGGGTGTATGCCTCCGGCAAACCGGTTCGCCAAAAAAAATCCCAAAGCATATCCGAATCCATGCACAAGCCTCCTCATGATTTTAGCTTTGCCTGCGCGTATGGATTTATGAGTGGTAATTTTACTCATCCCGATAGCCGAAATTTTTGATTAAATTTGCATTGTCGCGCCAATTTTCCTTCACCTTTACCCACGTCTGGAGAAAGACCTTCGTGCCCATGAACCGCTCAATATCCTCCCGCGCCATCGCGCCGATTTTTTTGAGCATCGCGCCGCCCTTGCCGATGATCATGCCCTTGTGGCTGTTCTTTTCGCAGTAGATGGTGGCCTCCAGATCGAGGAGGCCGTCCTCCCGCTCGGAAAAGCGGGTGATCTCCACCGCCGTGCCGTGGGGGATCTCCTTATCCATGCAGCGCAGGAGCTTTTCGCGGACAATTTCCGCACAGATCTGCCGCTCCGGCTGGTCGGTGACCATATCCTCCGGAAAGAGCTGCGGCCCGTCGGGGAGGAGCGTTTGCAGCACGTCCAGCAGGCCCTCCGTCCCCTCGCCCTTCTTGGCGGAGACGGGGATGATGGCGCGAAACGGATGCGCTTTGCTGTAGACCTCCATCACGGCGAGCAGCTCCTCTTTTTTCACCGTGTCAATTTTATTGATGACCAGCACCGTGGGTACACCAAGCCGGGCGACGCGTTCTATGAGCTCCGCCTCCGGCGCGCCGATGTTTGGGATGGGCTCGACGAGCAGCAGCACGCCGTCTACATCCGCCACGCTCTCGCGCACCACCTTGACCATATAGTCCCCCAGCCGGTTGCGCGCCTTGTGCAGCCCCGGCGTATCCATGAAGACGTACTGGCACCCCGCGCGGTTTACAATGCCGAGGATGCGGTTGCGGGTGGTCTGCGGCTTGCTGCTCACAATGGCGATCTTCTCGCCGACGAGCGCGTTCATCAGGGTGGACTTGCCCACGTTGGGCCGCCCCACCACGGAAATGATGCCGGATTTATTGATCTCCATCGTGCTCCTCCGTTCTGGCGATGCCGAGCCGGGCGAGAATCTCCTCCTCCGCCCGGCGCATACGCCTCTTTTCCGCGCCCTCGTCCAGATGGTCGTAGCCCAGCAGGTGGAGGACCGAGTGGACGGCGAGATACGAAAGCTCCCGCTGTGTCCCATGCCCGAATTCCGTGCCCTGCGCCACCGCGCGTGGCACCGAGAGCACCATGTCACCGAGCGGAATCAGCCCGGTTTCGGGGTCTGCATACGCCCTGTCGGGCGGCACGCCGGGCGTTAGTTCAAACATCGGGAAGGAGAGGACGTCTGTGGGCCCCGCCACCCCGCGCTGCGCCAGATTAATCTCCTGTATCCCCGCGTCGTCCGTCAGCAGGACGCTGATCTCGCAGGGGTGCCGCACCCCTTGCACCGCCAGCGCTTCCGCGACCGCGCCGCCCAGCAGTGCGCCGTAAGCCGCGCACCAGTCCTCGCCCGCGCAGTCGGTGTCGAGCAGTACCTCGTGGTTCATTTCACGCGCCCCTTCCGGCGTTTTTCATCCTCCTCATATGCCCGGATGATGCGCTGGACGATCACATGGCGCACCACGTCGCTCTCACCGAGCTGGCAGATGGAGATGTCCTCCACATTGCGCAGTACCCGCATCGCCTCGCGCAGGCCGGACACCTTGTCCTCCGGCAGGTCGATCTGGGTGATGTCGCCGGTAATGACGATCTTTGAGCCAAAGCCCATGCGGGTTAAAAACATTTTCATCTGTTCGCGGCTGGTGTTCTGCGCCTCGTCGAGAATGATAAAGGAGTCGTCGAGGGTGCGCCCGCGCATGTAGGCGAGCGGCGCGACCTCAATATTCCCGCGCTCCAGATATTTGTTATAGGTCTCCGCCCCCAGCATGTCGAACAGCGCATCGTAGAGCGGGCGGAGGTAGGGGTCCACCTTCGACTGCAAATCGCCGGGGAGGAAGCCGAGCCGCTCGCCCGCCTCCACCGCAGGGCGGGTGAGGATGATGCGGTTGACCTGCTTGTCCCGAAACGCGGTGACGGCGGCGGCCACGGCGAGGTAGGTCTTGCCCGTGCCCGCCGGGCCGATGGCGAGGGTGATGGCGCTGTTTCGGATGGCGTCAACGTACTTCTTTTGCCCCATGGTCTTGGCCTTAATCGGCTTCCCCTTCGCCGTGATGCACAGGACGTCGCGCGCCAATTCCCCGATGCGCGCCTCGTTGCCGCTGCGCACGAGATGGATGATATAGCGCACATTCTGCTCGGTGATCGCCTCGCCCCGCGCGGAGAGGGAGAGCAGCCCCTCCACCGCCTTGACGGCGAAGATCACCGCCTCCGGCTCGCCGGATATCTTGAGCTCCGTGTTGCGATTGACCACCGTCACGCCGAGTTCCTGCTCAATCATTTTAATATTTTCATCAAAGGAGCCAAAGACGCTGATGGCCTGCTCCATGCGTTCGATGCTAATCGTCTGTTCCGTCAATTGATCCGTTCCCTTCCGTATTGCTTTGCGCATTCCCGTCCGGCTGCCCTTCCCACGCGGAAAAGACGCCGATCTCCTCATGGCACTCCGCGACGAGCGTCACAGAGAGGATTCCGTCCGTTTCGGCTGCGGTACAGGTGGTGCTTGTCACCGTGCCGTCCTCGCCGAGCTCCTGCAACAGCTGGGTTCCAAGCCGCTCCTCCAGCATGGCGCGCGCCGCCTCTGTGTCGATAGCCGCGCTTGTCACGGTGTAATCGCGCACGGTTTCCCGTCCGAAGGAGATGGGGATCTGCCACTCCTCTCCGTGCGAGAGCGACCACGTCTCCTGTATTTTATCATACTTTTCGAAAGAAATGCCACTGTTTGTGTAAATATTTAAACGCCGGTCAAAAAAACAGAGGAAAAAGCGCTGTTCCTCCGCGCCGCTATACACCTTCACATCGGTCTCAAGCGGGATTTCCGCCGTCAGCGTGCGCCACGTGCGGGCGTAGACCCGCCCCTGCGCGCGCACCTGCTGCCACTTGCCCTCATAGCCGCTGTACTCCGGCGGGGCGAGGTAGATGTTGCCCGCGATCACAACCTCCCCCTCCAGCACCGTGTCCCCGTCCTGCACCATCGCCTGCCCGCTCTCCGCCTCAATGCGGGTGATGATCCCGCTCGCCCTCGCCGTAATATCCCCGAGCTGCGTCTTGTCCACCAGCTTCGGGGCCTTGATCCCCTCGCGCACCTCCACCTGCGCGCGGGTGCCGTTGAGGTTGATGGCCATCCACGAGAGTTCGGGGAGATTCAGCAGCGCCTCGTTTGCGATCTTCCGCTCATCGACCGACGGGCCGTACATCCCCGGGCGCAGTCCGCTGCGCCAGAGCTCGGAGAGGATGACCGCCGTGGGTACGCTCTCGTTTCCGCTCACGTCGATGACCAGAATATAGCGCGAGAGCACGCTCACGGCGGTAAGGGAGATCGCAAGCCCTGCCACAAAGGCGTAGCGCCTGCGAAATCGGTCTAGAATGGATGGCACGCCACGCGGCGCAAGGCGTTTTACTTTACACCTTGCTTTCTCCCCCAAGCCCTCGGCACGGCGCGCGTCGGCGCGGGTGACCGTGATGTGCAGTACCTGCCCACCCGGCCAGTCCACCCCCCAGAAGAGAATCCCCCGCTGGCCGCATAGGTTTAAAAACCGCTCCGGAAACGCGCCCTCGACCTCCAAATCTACGCTGCCCCGGAGAAAATTCACCAGCTTGTTCATGCCGTCCGCCCTCCCGCTTTCACGCTACTCAATCTGAATCCCCAAAATCCTGCCCATGATAAAAAGCTCATTGGCGTTCATGGCCTTGAGCTCAAGGTCTGTCCCCTGCACCTTCCAGATCATTTTCCCGCCGTTGATATGTATCTCCTCGCTGCCATAGGCCAAAATCCCCTTATGGTTCTCCATCCGGAACTCCCTGTTCCCCGTGAGCACCACGCGCGGCATGCCCGCAACGATATCTCCGGGCAGGTCGAACAGCTCCGCCGTCCGCTCCAGGATGCCGTCTTTTTTCGGTTTCTCCACGTCGGCTCCCTCCTTGTCTGTTATTTCTATGAGACAGCCCCTCCCTTTTTGCCTGTCCACCCGGAAAAAGAAACAAAGCCTTGCCGAACGGGGCGCAATTGTTTACAATATACGTAACATGCAATTGCTGGAGGAGTGATAAAAATGTACACAACAACAGGCCGCGTCGGCGCAAGCCAGACCGGCGCAGACGGGAATATGAAGCTGGTGTCCGCGCTCGACGCGGTGCAGGACTGCTCCAACCTGTGGATGGAGTCGGAGCCGGGCTTTGTGCAGTTTCTCACCGAACACCACGCGGGGATGTTCGTGCTGTTCCGGCAGGCCGATCTGCTCCGACTGCCCCAATACGGCGAGTGGTTTCACGTCGCGACAAGCATCTACCGCTGCGCGGGCTATTCCGGCTACCGCAACACCGTGCTCTACGGGGCGGACGGCGCGCCCTGCGTCCAGTCGTGGAGCCTCGGCGCGTTCGTCAGCTACGAGAGCGGGCGGCTTTTGAAGCTGCCGCCGAAGGAGAGCGGGCGGATTGTACTTGACCCCAAGGTGGACATGCAGTATCTCGAACGGCACATCACACTGCCGGACATCCCCTATCGCACCCTGCCGGAGCAGCCTGTCCGCCGGGGCGACATCGACTTCAACGGCCACGTGAACAACGTGCGCTATGTGGAAACCGCGCTGGAGCTGCTGCCCAAAGCGCGCGCCGTCGCCCGGCTGCGCATTGAATACAAATCCTCCGCCAAGCTCGGTGACGTCCTCTGCCCCACGCTGGGCGAGATGGAGCACCAGGCCTACCTGACCCTCTCCGACCGGAATGGCAGCCTTTACGCCGTCATGGAGTTGAGCGATCATAAAAATACATCGTCAGCATAAAAACGGCCGGTAGCACGAACACTACTATACGACCGGGAAAGTTACCCGGCATTGCAAATCAACTGTGTTTCGCGTTCTTGCGTATCGCTATTTTAAAATCCTCCTCATGCAGTATGCTTACATCCGGGTTGCGCGCCCACAAATCCAGAAAAAATCCCTGCCGCCGGTCTCGCAGCTGAAAAATATACCTGCGTTCGCGCTGGTCGAATAACACAACAGTGTAAATTCCGGCTGCGCCATGTGCATGATCTATGCCTTCACCAATGCGCCGGAGCGATTCAAGCGAGACAAGCTGTGCTGTATGGCGGAAATCAATTACAAAACTGTCGGTGAGAAACAGATGATTTTTCCTTCGTCCCCAATGCGCGTATCCTTTGCGGGCTGGCCACTCCAGCTCCAACCGCTCCAGCTGTGCAGATGAGCATGTCGCCAAATCCCGCTTCAATTTTTGGGGCAGGTATAAAATCATCACCACATTGAGGATGCACCCAACGCAAAAAACAGGCAACACACGCAGCAGCACCACATCTTCATGCTGCGAACACAGGAACAGTGCCAACAGGAGTAGCAATAGCAGTATCAGCTTTAAGTGCCTGCTCCGTACCATCTTTTTATAATCATCAAAAAACTGCAAATCACTACCCCCTGTACGCCTCATCCTTAATTTTGCTTAAATTATACCGCCCCATCGTTCATTACGCAACGGTTTCCGGCAGTACCCGCAGGGCACGCGTTGCGTAATATGTATCAAAATCGGTATCAACCCGAGAAGGATATGACTCAGGCTGTCAAAAAACCGCGCACTAGGCGAGGTTTTTTGACAGCCTGAGCGGGTCTGCCCTGCACAAAACAAGGCGGACCCGCTGATATTTTCGTGTTCTTTTATCTTTTGCTTCTTCCTTGTATCGCCACAGACTTCATCGTACCATTCGAGGACAGTGCCCGCTATATTGTGGCGCTGTCCTTTGTTTCGCTTTCCTGCAATTCGTTCTCCCCTGAGGATAAAAATATTTCCTCCAAAGTGAGTTGCGCCTTTTTCAATACCTCCAATGATTCGGTTATTGCATTGAATAGCGCATAGTACATTTTCTTATAATCGCCCATTTTTTCCACCTCTTTTCCAAAGTGTTGAATAGTGTTTAACATCGCTGCCTGCATTATACAGTAAAATGATGCTGTTGTAAACACCATTCAACACTTTGGGGGTGTACCATGTTTAAGCTAAAAGCATCGGACGGCACAAATAATATCTGCGGCAGGAAACTTGCAAGGCTGCGGGCCGAACATAATCCCCCGCTGTCACAGCGTAAATTAGCCCAGATGCTGCAAGTGGAAGGGTATGACGTCGACAATCATTTTATCCGGCGTGTCGAGTTGGGCGAACGATTTGTAACCGATATTGAACTGCTCATGTTATCCGATGTATTGGGCGTGAGCCTTGACACATTATTGCGTGAATAAGGTTTAGCGGGTCTGCCCTGAACAAAACAGGGCAGACCCGCTAAACCTTAACTTTACATGTTTTACGACAACAGCAGGGTGTCGTCCGCCTCGTCGGAGCCGCTCAGGCGGCCAAATTGTTCGAGGAGGTACTCCACGGTCAGCTTTTTCTTCTCCTTGCCGGAGATGTCGATGATGATCTTGCCGTTGTACATCATAATCAGGCGGTTGCCGTGGGCAATGGCGTCGCGCATGTTGTGCGTGACCATCATGGTGGTGAGGTGATGCTCGGCGATGATCCTGTCTGAGAGTTCCAGCACCTTCGCGGCGGTCTTGGGGTCGAGGGCGGCGGTGTGCTCGTCGAGCAGGAGCAGCTTTGGCTTTTGCAGCGTCGCCATCAGCAGCGTAAGCGCCTGCCGCTGTCCGCCGGAGAGCAGGCCCACCTTGCTTGTCAGGCGGTTTTCGAGCCCCAAATCCAGATCGGCCAGTCGCGTACGGTAGATCGCCCGCTCCTTTGCGGTAATGCCCCAGCGCAGGCCGCGCGTCTTCCCGCGGCGCATGGCGAGGGCGAGATTTTCCTCGATCCCCATGTCGGCGGCGGTACCCATCATGGGGTCCTGAAAGACCCGCCCGATAAATTTTGCCCGCCGGTGCTCCGGCAGCTTGGTCACGTCGCTTCCGTCGATCACGACGCTGCCGCTGTCCACGCCGTAGACCCCCGCTGTGACATTCAATAAGGTGGACTTGCCCGCGCCGTTCCCGCCGATGACGGTGACGAAATCGCCGTCCGCCAGCGTGAGGGAGACTGCGTCGAGCGCGCGCTTTTCGTTCACCGTCCCGTGGTTAAACACCTTCACGACCTGATTGACCTCAAGCACGGATACGCCCCCCTCTCCGGGAAAGATAGACGCCCCTGAAATGAGGGACGGCGAGGAACAGCGCCACGACAAGGGCGGAAAAGAGCTTGAGGTCGGTGGAGGACATCCCCATCCGCAGGACAATCGCAATGGCAATATAGTAGAGAATGGCACCGATCACAGCAGAGAGGAGGCGCAGGGCGAAATTGCGGAATATTTTTGAAAAGATCACGTCGCCGATGATGACGGCGGCAAGGCCGATGACGATGGCGCCTTGTCCCATTTTCACGTCGGAGGAGCCCTGGTACTGCGCGAGCAGTCCGCCCGCGAGGGCGACCAGCCCGTTCGAGAGGGCAAGGCCGAGCACCTTGTTAAAGCTGGTGTTGATGCCCTGTGCCCGCGCCATATTGGGATTGCTGCCTGTGGCGCGCAGGCTGTTGCCCACCTCTGTGCCGAAAAACAGGTATACCAATACAATAATGGCGGCAACGAAGGCCAGCAGGATCAGAATGGTTGCCAGCATGCGGTCGTCACGGGAGGTGACCAGCAGGTTATACTTGCTTGCGCTGATTGCCACGTTCGACTTGCCGCCCATAATCCGTATATTGATGGAATAAAGCCCCAGCTGGGTCAGAATACCGGCGAGAATCGCGGGGATGCCAAGCAGGGTGTGGAACAGGCCGGTCACGAGCCCAGCCAGCATACCCGCGCAAAACGCGATGAGGAGCGCAAGCCCCATCGGAACACCCGCTACAATGCACATTACGGCGGCCGCGGCGCCGGTGGCGACGGAGCCGTCTACGCTGAGGTCGGCAAAGTCGAGCAATTTATATGTAATATAGACGCCGATGGCCAAAATGCCCCAGATCAGCCCCTGCGCGACGGAGTTGGGCATTTGATTTAAAAACGCGATGAAAACCATTTTATCAGACCTACCCTCTCTTGAAAGCCACACACCACTTTAAAAATGCAATAAAGAAGTGACGATAAAAGAATAACCTTTACCGCCACTTCTGTCAAGTTTTGATTTGTATGAAAACTGATTACGTCAGATCGAGCGCCACATAGTCCGCAGGGATGGTGATGCCGAGCGCCTCCGCTATTTCGGGGTTATACATCTTCGTGGGCGCGCTTGCGAACTCGATGGGCATATCGGCGGGATTCTGTCCATTGACGAGGATTTCATACGCCATCTGCGCCGTGACGGTGCCGAGGTCGTAGTAGCTGATGGACAGGGTAGCAAGTCCGCCGCCCTTGCACATATTTTCCTCTCCGGTGATGACGGGGGTCCCCGCTTCAAGCGAGATATTCTTCACGAGATCCATCGTCTTGGCAATGGTGTTGTCGGTGGGGATATAGATCGCGTCCACTTCGGAGGCCGCCTTGGTCATCACGGCCTGCAGGTCATTGGAATCCGCGATGGTATAGCGTGTATAGGTGACGCCCTTCGCGTCGAGCGCCTCCTCGGCCTTCTCAATCTGGAACAGGGAGTTCGGCTCGGCGGAGCAGTAGAGCAGACCCACATGGGCGGCGTCCGGCAGGAGCTCGGTCAGAAGGTCAATCTGCTCACCGATGGGGGCGAGGTCGGAGGTGCCAGTCACATTGGAGCCGGGATGGTCGTTGCTCTCCACCACGCCCGCCGTCACATAGTCCGTGACGGAGGTGCCGACCACAGGGATGGTCGTCGTGCCGGAAGACGCGGCCTGCAGCGCGGTTGTGGCGTTGGCCATAATCAGGTCGACGTCGTCGGCGACAAATTTGCTGACGATGGTGGTACAGAAGCTCATATCACCCTGCGCGATCTGTGGGTCGAACACGACGTTCTCCGCGCCGAGCAGTTCGGTCAGCTTCTCCTGAAAGCCGAGCGTCGCCGCGTCGAGCGCCGCATGCTCCTCCTGCTGGACAATACCGATGTGGTACACCTGCGTGCTTGCCGTGTTTTCCACGGCGGGCTCGCCGGACGGCACGGTCGTCTCCGTCGGTGTAGACTGACATGCGCCTAAGCTGATCGCCATGGCTGCGGCAGCGGCCACAGCGCCGATTTTTGCGGTTTTCTTCATGTGTGCTTCTCCTCCGTAAAATTATTTTTATGTATTCTCCTAAACGCTTTAACGGTATACACCATTAAACCATTTGCCTGCATTATACGCAATTCGGAAGAGATTGTCAATTCCCAATCGGAATCCGTCCCATTATTTTCTATTATTTAGCAAACCCTGTTTTGACTTATCCACCCGGATATGCTACAATACAACGCAACGATAGATCATGTGGAGGCTGGCCTTTTGAGAACCGACGTGCTGGGTGTAAAATTTGATCAGGTGACGCCGGAGGAGGCCCTTGCGCAGGCGCGGGCGCTGGTGGCGGACGGGGGCTTTCACTACGCCGTGACCCCCAATCCGGAGTTTATTCTGGAGGCGGAGAAAAACGAGCCGTTCGCGCGGGCGCTGGATGGGGCGGATATTGTCCTGCCCGACGGCGTCGGTGTGCTGTACGCCGCGAAAATTTTAGGCCGTCCGCTCAAGGCACGGGTGACCGGCATGGCGTTTGCATGCGGCCTGCTCGGCTGGATGGCGGAGCAGGATATCCCGCTCTTTCTGCTCGGCGCAAAGCCGGGCGTGGCCGCGCGCGCGGCGGAGCGGATGGTACAGGACTATCCTGGGCTGCGCGTCTGCGGTACGCAGGACGGCTACTTTCAGGACGACGCGCCGGTGGTGGAGGAGATTCGCGCGTCAGGCGCGCAGGTGGTATTCGTCTGCCTCGGCGCGCCGAAGCAGGAGCTGTGGATGGTACAGCACGGCGCAGCGACGGGGGCCCGCCTGATGGTAGGGCTGGGCGGCTGTCTGGACGTGTTCGCGGGCGACGTGCAGCGCGCCCCCGCGGCGATGCAGAAGATGGGGCTGGAGTGGCTCTACCGGCTTGTCAAGCAGCCCAAGCGCGCCGGGCGCATGGCGCGCCTGCCGCTCGTGCTGCTGCAAGCGTGCGGCGCGCGTCTGAGGGGGAGGTAGGTTCATGGCGGGAAAGCTCATTGTCTTTGAGGGCACCGACGGCTCCGGCAAATCCACGCAGTTTCGTCTGCTGTGCGACCGCCTCACGCGGGAATCGGCGGAATTTACCCGGCTGGTATTCCCCCAGTACGACCAGCCCTCCTCCATGCTGCTGCGGATGTATCTGGACGGCTCCTTCGGGTTGCGCCCGGACGACGTGAACCCCTACGCAGCCTCCACCTTTTACGCCGTAGACCGCTACGCGTCGTGGAAACAGGGCTGGGGCGACGACTACCGCGCCGGAAAACTGATTCTGGCTGACCGCTATATCACCTCCAACGCGGTGCATCAGGCGGCAAAGCTGCCGGAAGCGGCGTGGGAGGGCTTTTTCGACTGGCTCTTTGACTTTGAATGCGATAAGCTGGGGCTGCCGCGGCCCGATTTTGTCTTTTATATGGATATGCCCACCGAGCAGGCATTGGCGCTCCTGCGCGCGCGGGAGGAGGCGACGGATACCCACGGGGATATCCACGAGACCGCCGCCGACTACCTCGCCCTCTGCCGGAAGACGGCGCAGCGGGCGGCAAAGTATCTCGGCTGGCACCCGGTTGCTTGCGTGGATGACGCCGGGCGCGTGCGCCCCGCGGAGGATATCCACGCGGAAATCTGGCAGACACTGACCCGGCATGGCTTTATCGGCAATCCATAAATAAAAAGGGAGGACACACAAATGGTTCACATCATTCTGGCGGACGGCTTTGAGGAGGCGGAAGCCCTCGTCCCCGCCGATCTCCTGCGCCGCGCGGGGGAAGAGGTCCTTCTGGTTGGCCTGGAGGGGCCGCAGGTGCGCGGCGGCCAAGGCATTACGGTAAACGCGGACACCACCTTTCGGGAGGTGCATGATATTACCCCGCATATGCTCGTCCTGCCGGGCGGCAGTGAGGGGGTGGCGCATATGCGCGCGCACAACCGACTGCTCGAGAGCATCCAGCGCGCGTGGGACGCGGGGGTGTACATCGCCGCCATCTGTGCCGCACCGACGATTTTAGCCAAAATGGGTCTGCTCGACCGGCGCAAGGCGGTCTGCTACCCCGGTCTGGAGGATAAAATGGACTCCGCCGTCATCCAAAAGGGGGAAGCCGTGGTGGTGGACGGGCGCATCATCACGTCGGAGGCCGCGGGCTCCGTCTTTCCCTTCGCGCTCAAGCTGGTGGAGCTGCGCAAGGGCGCGGCGGAGGCAGAGCAGGTGAAAAATGCCATTCACTGCCACGCATGAGGAAAAGCGCGCCCTGCGCGCGCAGATTGAACGCCTGCCCCCGGTGGACTACGCCCCGCTGCTCACGCGTTTTCTCGCCCTGCCGGAGGTAGCGCGGGCGGAAACAATCCTGCTCTTCTGGGGTGTGGGGCGTGAGCCGGATACCCGTCCGGTCATAGCGGAACTGCTGCGCCAGGGCAAAACCGTGGCGCTCCCGCGCTGTCTGCCGGGCCGCCAAATGGCGGCGTTGCAGGTTTCCTCCGATACGGTGCTTGTCCCAAGCGCATTCGGCATCCCCGAACCGGGGTTGGACTGTCCGGTCATCCCAAAGGTTGCGCTCGACCTGATTCTGGTGCCCAACCTGTGCTGCGACAAGGAGGGCTACCGCCTTGGGCACGGCGGGGGATATTATGACCGCTATCTGCGGAATTTCACCGGCGAGACCGTGGCGCTCTGCCCCGCGCCGTTGCTGCGCGCGCGCCTGCCGCGCGAGGTGTTCGATGTGCCGGTAAATATGGTTCTTTCTTAGACCATGCGAAAAGGCGGAGCCAAAGGCTCCGCTCAGACTGAAGACAAAGTGGTTGAAATCGTGTGATTTCAACCACTTTGGGTTG
>JAJQEJ010000043.1 GCA_021201735.1 Oscillospiraceae bacterium
CCGTTTGACGCTCAATTAATATATCAAACCCACAGAGGCTTGTCAACTGCTTTTTTCCCTTTTTCGCCCTTGTTTCGACCGTCAAACGCAAAATGGGGAAAGGCACCTGTCATCCAGGCGTCTTTCCCCAACATTGTATGCCGCAAATGATTTTACGTGCGCGGCAGGACTTCTACTGTTATTGTGTCGGCCCCCACCGTCGCCTTGATGCACTCGGCGCTCTCAACGCCGTTTACCGCGCAGTAGCAATAATAGGTTTCGCCCTCCTTTATCTTGCCGCTCCCGTAATAAGAGGCGGTACAGCGAAAGTAGACCTTCTCTCCCAAATTACCAAAAACCTTAAAGTCCGCGGATGAGCCGATATCGGTGGAAACATTTTTATAGTCTACGCCGTCTTTGCTGTAGTACCAGGATGTGAGCGCGTGCGTATGGCCGCCGACGCAGTCGCTTGTCGCGACACTGTAGGTCAGATCGAGCGCATCCGCGATGGACAGGGTGCCCGTCTGAGACGCGGACACGGTTGCGGTCAGCGTAAGCGTCGTCACGGTATATGTGATCTCGTAGCTGTCGTTGACCCGGCAGGAATAGGTGGTTGTGCCGGGCGTATCGGCGCTTTTGAGGAAGAAGGACGCGCTGTTTTCGCCTGTGATGGCCTCCCCATTCGCATCGTACCACCGGTAGTCGGGATGCAGCAGGTTCTCCGTATATGCCTCCAGCACCAGCGGCTCATTGATATAGACAGACGCTGATACGCTGTCATCGGCAGTCTCCAGCGCCTCACAGGCGCCCTTCACGCCGCCCCAAACCGCAGCGTCGCGCTTTGTCTCCGGCGCAGCCTGCGCGCCCGCCGTCATCCACAGGAGGCCCGGGGTGGCGCTGTCGCGGTCAACAAAGGCGCTGCCCAGGTCCGCCGCCGTCACGCCGTCCATCTCCTCGGGGCAGTTGGTGACGGTTGTGTCGTAGTCGCTCGGCATGGGCTGCATGCTCACCCAGTCCATAGGCGTATAGGCGTAGCCGACAATATTGCCCACACAGTCGATGAATTCCGGCTCCTTATCCTCCCCGGTCTGCGCATTGTGCATGATCGTCTTGAATTTGGCGTCATAGAGGGTGAGCGCACCGGTGCTGTAGCAGTTTTCCACATACCGGTTGCCAAAGTGCGTGTAGGAGTACGCCACGATGCCGCCGACCATGCGGTAGTTATGCCCCGACCCCAGCTTACCGTCGCCGTTATACGTGAGGTTGCCGGTATTGTAGCAGTTGGATATGGTAAATTCATTCGTCGAGCCGGTATTCCAGCCGGTGTTGCCCACAATGCCGCCGATGGATTTTGCATAGGCGCTGATATCGCCCGCGTTATAGCAGCGGTCCAGATCGGAAAGCGTCCCGCCGGCAATGCCGCCGACATAGCCGGACAGAGTCGCCGATTCTTCGAACGCCCCGCCATAGTTCATGGTGATATCACCGTAGTTTGCGCAGCAGGCGATTTGATTTGCAAAGCCTGTGATACCGCCGTAGTGGCCCTCTGTATAGCCGCCGCTGTACCCCGGCTCACTGTAAATCGTGCCATAGTTGACGCAGCCGTAGACGCCGTAATCCCGGGCTGAGGCGGCTCCCACGATGCCGCCCATGTAGGCGGTCGTGCCGCCGGCGACAATGTCGGCGTAGTTGACGCAGTTAATGATATCCGTATTCGTAGCAAACCCCACAATGCCGCCCACGCCGTTGCCCTGATTGCAGCGCACCGTGCCGGAGGCCACCGTCACATTGGTAATGACCGCGTCGGAGACGCTGCCAAAGAGGCCACCCTGCACATATTTTTCACCGAGATAATATGGGAATGTGGATGCGGTGACGTTGCGGTTTACATTTAAATTATAAATGCTGTACCCCGCGCCGTCAAACACGCCGGAAAAATACGTATTCTCATCCCGCGTCGAATCCCCGATGGGATAGAAGTCCACGCCCTCGAGATCGATATCCGCCGTGAGGCGCACGAGCTCCCCGGAAAAATCATTGCCGCTGCTGACCTCCTGAGAAAAGGCGCGCAGCTCCTCCGCCGTTGCAATGGTGTAGATGCTTCCCTTGCTGCTCCACACCTCGTTTACCGCCACGCGGACGCCGACCGGAGCCGTCACATCCGTGATGGTGTAGACGCCGTTTTGCGCGGCAATCTCGCTGCCATTTGCGTAGACGCCCGCCACCTCAAAGGTGGAGTAGGCGTTGCCCAACGTTCTGCCCGCGTCCGGCGTGACCGTAAAGGCGACATTCTGCCCCGCTGCGGCATCCACCGTCTTGCCGTCCACCTGCACACTGGCAAAGTCCGCCTCAAAGGTAACCTGCGCGGCATCCTCCGCCGCAAACGCGGCGGCGGGCAGGCAGGAGAGCGCCATGACCGTGGCAACCAGCGTGGAGAGTGCTTTTTTTGTTTTTTTCTGTTTCATACGGTATCTCCTCCAAATTGAAATATATTGTTTCTGCGGCTTACGTGCTTGCACCTCCCTTATAGAATCATCGGTACTCAGGAACGCTTCTTGCGGCGGTAGTTATAAATGCCGCTGACGATCAGAACCGCCGCGATTACGATGACGATCAGGAGAATGAGCAGATAGTTGACCGGTGTCTGCGGCTCCGTCAGCTGGGTGATCACCGGGTCCGAAACATCAAGCTCATTCGGCTGCACTTCTTCCGCCGGCGTCTCTTCCTCCGGCTCCTCGCCGGTCTGTCCGCCGCCGCCAACATCCATGGTCGCCTCTTGCGCGGAACCGTCCTCCTCTCTCAGCTCCTGCTCCGCTGACGCTGCATAGGGAACCGGTACATCGCTGATATCCTCCGTGTTGGCGCGGGTTGTATCGGATGGGACGGACGCCGTCCGGTCGTCCTGTCCGGCAGTACTCGCGCCGTCGTTCTCCCCAACGCCCTGATCGCCCTGACCCTTATCGTCGTCGCCCTGCGTATCGTCCAGCCCATCCGTGTCGTTTTGCCCATCGCCGTCGCCGTTGTTGTCGCCGCTGCCGTCACCGTTACCGTCACCGTCGCCGTTTCCACTGCCAAGGCCGCTACCGGCACCGACTGCCTTTTTCAGCAAGCTGCTATCTGTGGTGGCCGGTGGTGTTACGATTTCCGCCGTCAGCGGTTGCAGCTCCGCCTGCGCGGACACCACGGCATTGGAGTCCGGCATGGTAAAGGAATATGCGCCGTCTGTCTCCGTCAGGATTTGGGGCGTGCCGTCTTGCGTCACCGTTACGCGCGTAATGACGTACTCGTATTCTTCTTCATCGTCGGGAGACGGCTCGTATGCGTCCGGCACTACAGTCATCTGAATCTGCGTACCCGCACTTGCGTACACCGCGCTCGCCGTGTCCATAAGCTGTACGGTGACATGCTGCGCACTGCCGACCGCCGTCTGATAGTAGCTCGGCGTACCCGGAACAGGCCGCGCGTCGCCGCTGTCATCCACACCCTGCGTCCAAGCATCCAGGTGCGGCGTGCGCGCGCCGCCGTCGAGCAGATAGGCCAGCTCACCGGATTGGAACGCCGCTTCCGTCTTCGCCATCGGATCCGTTTCGCTCTCCGCCTCCGCCAGATAGTAGCAGTCCGTGATGCTTTGCAGGCTCTGTGCGTCGTCTGAAACCGCAAAGCCAATGACGGCGTCGCTCTCCTCCGCGGTCATCACACCGCTGCCGTAGCTGTTCTCAATCGTCCCCGCGCCGGTGAGGTATGCGGCCGCGCCGATGTAGGCCGCACCCAGACCCACCGTATCGGACTGAATATCACCCCAGTTAAAGCTCTCTGCAATGCTGCCGTCGTCCCCCAGCGCGCCGACCAGCCCGCCGATATACTTGTTGGCGGATGTAATATCCCCGGCGTTGTGGCACGCTGTCATGGTAAGGCCGCCGCCGCTGACGCCGATGAGCCCGCCGGTGTAATACGCGTCGTTGCCTGTGGTGGATACGCTGCCCTCATTGTAGCATTGCAGCATGGTGAGCGTGCTCGCCGCGTCCGTGCGGCCCACCAGACCGCCGGTATTGTAGCCAGCGGATACGCTCTCTCTGTTCCCGCTCTCCTGCATCGTAAGGATTGTGCCTGTCGCAGCGCCAATCAGTCCGCCGACATCACTGGTGCCGGTTACCTGCACCGCGCTGTAGCTGCCGCGAATTGAAATTTCACTGTCCGCCGCGGTGCCGAGGAAGCCGCCGCGCCCGGTGCCGCCGCTGAGGTATGTCACCAGTTCGCCCGCGCATTTGACGTCTTCTATCGCAAGCGTGCTGCCGGTGAGCTTTCCGATCAATCCCCCTGTGCCACTCCCCCCGGATATGGTGGCATCACTCACCGGCGCGCCGTCCGCCGCCGCGCCAATCGTCACAGCGGCGGTTCCCAGCGCGCCTGCCACCCCGCCCGCGGTCACGCCGGTGACGTCGCCTGTGTTTTGCGACTGCGTGATGTT
The DNA here is from genome assembly GCA_021201735.1 of Oscillospiraceae bacterium. Classification (GTDB taxonomy): domain Bacteria; phylum Bacillota; class Clostridia; order Oscillospirales; family Oscillospiraceae; genus JAJQEJ01. The sequence goes on from JAJQEJ010000043.1 coordinate 4,448, forward strand.
CAGTTCATAGACAGGCCCTGTGGAGTATCCGTATCCAATCAGCCCGCCGTTGCCATGCCCGGTACTGGTGCCCTTGATGGCTCCTTCGTTTGTGCAGCCGTCGATTGTAACGCTCATGTTGAGCGCGGCATTGAGCGTGATGTTGTCGGAGACATAGCCGTAGGCATAACCCACAATGCCGCCGACACCCTGGCCATTCACCGTACCGTCGCTGGTGTTGATACTGTCCTCGACAACCAGATCGTTGCGGCTTGCGCCGACCAGTCCGCCGACGCCCAGCGCGCCGGAAATGCTGTTGGCGTTTTCACAGCCGGATATCTCCACCGTGCCAAAGCCGCAGCCGACAAGGCCGCCAATACATCTGCTCCCGCTCACCGCACCTGCGTTATAGGACTGTGTAATCGTTATGGTTGCGCTGGAATTGGAGGCTGTCGTGTAGGTGACGCCGGCTTCCGTCCTTGGGATCGGGAACTTGGCGGTAGCGTTTGCGCCGACAAGTCCGCCCGTCATATCGCCGGAGGAGCGAACCGTCCCCTCATTGCCGCAGCTGTCGATCTCAATGCTGTCTCCACACTGGCCGACAAGTCCGCCGGTTAAGCCTGTATATGTGTTCGAGCACAGGCCCTTCACGTCGCCATAGTTATAGGTCTCGTAAAGCGTAGCCTCATCGCCCAGCAGTCCCGCAATACCGCCGACGTTGGTTCCCTGTAGCGCGTCGTCCGTCACCTTGCCGCTATTTTTCGCGTAGCTGATCTCAGCGCCTGCTCCGCCGAAGCCGACCAAGCCGCCAATGCTGCCGGCAGGATTGCTGGATCCCCCGCACGCCAGCGCGGTGATTCGCCCTGTGTTTTCCACCTCCTCCATATGTAATCCACTCGCGGCATACGCCACAAGTCCGCCGACATAGGAGCCGCAGCCGGTTACATCGCCGTCGTTCGCGGCGTCCGTGATATCCAGACCGGCTCCACTTGCCCCGATCAGTCCGCCTGCATAAGCACTATAGCTACTCGTGCTATATTTGGACTGGTCGTTGCCAGATACATCTGCGCTGTTGGCGGCATTGGACAACACGGTATTCTCGCCCGCACTTCCCACAAGGCCGCCGACGTACTGCTTGCCGCCGCATACGGTGCCCTGATTTTCTGCGTAGCACAGCACAGCGTCGTCGCCTGTGCGCCCCACAAGGCCGCCGACGTAATTCCCGCCGTCTATACCGCCCCCGTTCCAGACGCCGGAATCCGCATCGCCTTCGTCCCCCAGTGTCAGTCCCGCTTCCGCATAGCCGATCAGTCCGCCGGTATAGTCGCCGCTGTTCTGGACGGCGGCATCATGATAGGACGCGCGCACCGCGACCGTGTCCTTCACACCGCCCAGCAGTCCGCCGACATACCCCGTACCGGATATGTTCGCACCCTCCTCGTTGCCGCAGTCCGACACCGTCAGATTTGTGCCGCCGTATCCAAGCAGGCCGCCCACATACTGCGCGCCCGCGATCACGCCGGTGTTGCCGCTGCCCGTGACGGTGCTGTGCGCAGCCGCGGACCCCGCCGCGGCGTCATCCAGGCATCCGACGAGGCCGCCGACGTAGTTGATGCCGGTCACCTTGCCGGTATTATCGCTGTCCGCAATGTCCAGACCGGCGGTATCCGACACGGCCACACAGCCCGCCATGCCGCCCGCATAGCTGCTGCCCGTTACGGTACCCGTATAGTGGCAGGCGGTCAGCTTCAGCGCGCCCGCGGCGTATCCCACAAGGCCGCCGACATATTTTGTTCCGCTCACCGTGGTGTTCACCGTGACGTCGGCGATGGTGGTAACCGCCGCGCCGTCCGCGCCGCCCAGCACATATGCCGCGACGCTCCCGATGTATGCACTGCCGCCCGCTACCGAGCCGGAAAGCGTCACATTCCGGATGGTCGCGCCCTCGACATAGCCAAACAGGCCCGCGTATCCCTCCGTTGTGTTTGAGCTGATGCCCTGTAGCTTGGAGATTGTAGTGCCGCCGCCGTCAAAGACGCCGCGGAAGGGGTGGTCCGCCGTGCCAATCGGGACAACCCAGATCCCGTCCAGCGCGATATCGCGCCCCAGCGTGACCGTCTCGCCGGTGAAGTCCACCGCGCTTTGCGGCACACCACCGATTTCCGCTTCTCCGTTGACCAGCTTTGCCAGCGCGTAGAGCGCCCCGCTCGTCTCAATGACATACTCCGGTTCGGGCAAATCCTTTTCGTCCATATACCAGTCATAATCCGCGTCTATGGGATCCTTCACCCAGCACGCGACCAGACAGGTATCCCCATAAATTTTGGTCGTAAAGTCGAGCGGCGTACCGGCCAGCGTACCGGTATCCGGATCTTTGACAAACCAGCCGACAAAGGTATAGCCGGATCTCTCGGGAGGCGTCGGCATCGTGGCGCATGCCCCGAATGCAATCGACTCCGCCGCGGGTGCCGTGGACGCATCCGCGCCCTCATAGCCCAGATCATAGGTGATCTCCGCGATACCGCGCGCCCAGCCTGCGTAGAGGGTTTCCCCCGCGTCAACGGGGTCGGAGAAATCCACCGCCTGCGTGCAGGCGGTATCATAGTACCACCCCACAAGCCCGAACACATCCCAGCCGGTCACATCCGGCGGGGTGACCGTACCATCTGCGTTGCGCGACACCGTGGTCTGTGTGCTCGGCTCGGTGTATGTGACGCCGCTTGCGTCGGTTCTGATCGCGGTAAACGCCGCCGTCCCCTGCTGGAAGTCGAACGTAACCACATCCTCCTGCGGATCGACCACCCAGCACAGGGTCGGGTAGTCACCGCTCTGCGCCGTATACGCAAGGCCGGGCTTGCGCGCAAACGCCGCGGCCTTCATCGCATCCGCGCTGTAGCCGGTGGCGGTGCCCACAGAGCCAATCATATTCGCCCCGTTGTCCGCGTTGTAGTAGCAATTATAAACCGTCGCCGACTTGGGCAGGAGACCGTACAGTTGTCCGGTGGAGGCATACCCGGCATTGTAGCAGTTGATCCAGACCACATCGTAATTGGTAGTGCTATGGCCTTGCAGTCCCCCGGCGACCACAACGCTGTCCCCCGTGATTGTTCCGGTATTATAGCAGTTGGAATATGTCGTGGCCGCGGATGGCGCCATACCACCGGCAAGCCCCCCCGCACCGCCATATGCTGCGGCGCTTGCGCCTGTGGCGGTCACGTCGCCGGTGTTGTAGCATAAGGATATCGTTGCGGGAAGACGGTATCCGGAAAGCCCGCCTGCGCGCGCTGTGCGTGATGCAGCGCCCTGCGTCGTGGCTTCCGCCGTGATATTGCCGGTATTATAGGAACCGGTCAGCTCACCGCTGGCGCTATTGCCATACCCCAGCAGGCCGCCCGCATACGCGGTGTGGCCTTTGGCGGTCACATCCCCGGTGTTGCGCAGCCCGGAGGCGGCGGAGCCATTCCTCGCCCCGGCAATCCCCGCCGCGTAGGCCGATGTGGCGGAGGTTGTGCTCGCCGTGGTGACCGTGCTTATGATATTCCCGCTGTTCTCTGCGTCGTTTACCGTGCCTGCCGACGTTGTGGCACCGCCCATAATACCGCCGACATAGGCGGTGGGCCCAATACTTGCGGCGTTTACGGACACGGCCAGATCGCCCTCATTGGCGGCATTTGTAATCGCCTTTGTCGTATTCCCCGTGACGCCGCCGGCGTAGATGGTAAGTGCGCTGTTTTGCGATATAGTTTTATCAAATGTAAGGTTCATCTCACCGCTATGGGTCACGTCCGTCAGGGCGGCGGTGCTGTACCCGGTTACGCCGCCCACATACCGGATCATCGCGCTGCTCAGCACATCTGTCGTCTCCACCGTGATGTCGCCCGCGTGATAGACGCTTTCCAATGCGCCTGTCGTATTTGCGGTCACGCCGCCGAGATAGAGCGTCGCGACGGTCGATGCCCCGGTATAGGTGATGCTGATCTCACTCGTTACATTGTGCAGCGCCGCCCCGTTATACGCCACCACACCGGCGATGTAATTCGCGCCCTTCTCTGCTGTGACGACCACCTCACCCGTCACCGTCAGGTTCTGGATCGCCGCGCCCGACCCGGCGTAGCCAAAGAGCGCCTGATAGCTCTCTTTCGAGCTGATTTTCAGGTTGGATACCGTGTGGCCCTGCCCGTCAAAGGTGCCGAGGAAGGGGGTGTCCGCCGTACCGATGGGCGTCAGCCACACAAAGCCCTCCTCCGCCTCGTTCATATCAATGTCGCCGCCCAGATATACGCGCTCGCCCGTAAAGCTCACGGCAGCCTCGTAGCCCGCCGCGGTGCCGTTCACCAGCCGCGTGAAGGCGTTAAGCTGGGCAAGGCTTTCAATGATGTATTCCCCGGGCTCCGCGGGATTCTCGTACCACGTATAATCCAGATTCATATCCTGCCACGCGGCCACCAGATAGACCGAGGTATAGAGCGTTCTGGTCTCAAAATCAAAGGGGGTGTCGGAGAGCTCGCCGGTTTCCAGATCCTTCTCATACCAGCAGACCAGCTCATAGCCTTCCCGTTCCATGGTCATGAATTCCGTCAGATCGCCGAGCGAAACACCCGCATAGGTAACGACGCTCTCTCCGTTTTCATCCTCATAGTTATAATCATAGGTTACGACGATGCCGTTGCGCGCCCATGTGGCGTAGAGCGTCGCGCCCGCGGTCATCGCGCTGTCAAAATCCACTTCCGCGCCGTCCGCATCGTACCAGCCCGCGCACGAAATGCCCGCGTAGGGGACCGCGACCTCCGGCGCGGCGGCCATGCCGCCCTCATCCAGGGCAACGCGCACCAGCGTGTCGCCCTTGCGGTCATAGGGGACAAGCCCCTGTGACCCGCCCACCGCGTAGAGCGTCGACTCCTGATAATTGAATGTAACCACGTTCTCCGTCGGGTCGACAGCGCAGTGCAGCGCCGGGTACGCATCCTCCTGCGCGGCATAGGCGTAGCCGAGTTCCCCGGCAAAGTCCGCGCCCTTCATCTCCGCGTCGCTGCGCCCTGCCGCATCCGTGATCCCCGCCTCAATCAGCCCTGTGTTGTAGTAGCTGTTTTCCATATTGGCGCTTTCCGCATGGCCATACAGCTGACCGGTCATTGCGCTCCCCGCGTTATAGCAGTTGAGCCATGTTCCCATGAGTACGTAGCCTGCGAGGCCGCCCGCATAGGCGGCTTCCCCTTCCCCTTTCGCTATCGCGCCCACATTGTAGCAATATTCAAACTGAACGATTCCCGCAAAATAGCCAATCAGCCCGCCTGCTGAACCGTAAGTTGCCACAGTAGCGCCACTGCTGGCGACATTGCCCGTGTTATACGCGTACAGTACCGCGCTCGCGCCGCCGTAACCGATCAGGCCGCCGGCGAAGGAGCGCCTTGTCGCGCCCGTGGTTGCCTCAGCCACCACGTCGCCGGTGTTATAGGCTGTTGAAAGCGAGGCCAGCGTCCCGCTGTAAGCGATCAGACCGCCCGCATAGGCGCAGGGTGTGGTTGCATCTGTTTTCCCTGTGACGTCCCCTTCATTTCCCACATCGGACACGGCGGCGGTATTGGTGGTATAGCCGATCAGCCCGCCGGTGTAGGTGTACTGCGTGGTGGTTGCCGCCGCGGATACCTGACCGCTTATGGCTCCCGTATTCTCCGCGCTTGCGATGGTACCGGTGGTATTGCCCGCAATGCCGCCCGTGTACACCGTGTGCGCGATGCTGGCCGTAAAGGCCGCCGTGACCGCGCCTGTATTTTGCACATCACACAGCGCCCCTGTGCTGTAGCCCGCAATGCCGCCAATGTAGCGGTATGCCGCCGCGCTCTGCGTGCCTGCAATATGCAGGGTGATGTTCCCCTGGTTGTCCGCGCCCGTAATCGGCCCGGCGTTATACGCCGCCACGCCGCCGATATACACCCGCGCGGCATCCGGCAGTTCGGTGATGTCAGCGGCCGCCTTGTTGGTCACATTTTGGAGTGCGCCGGTATTGTACGCGACAACCCCCGCCGTATAGAGGCCGGACTGTATGGTGCCGTCCACTGTGAGATTTCGGACCGCCGCGTCCGTCCCGGTATAGCCGAACAGGGCGTTATAGCCGCTCTGCGTGTCGGCGCGCATGTTGGAAACGGTGTAGCCGCCGCCCTCAAACGTGCCGTTAAAGGGCGTGTCCGCAGTGCCGATGGGCTGTAGCCAGTCGTTGCCCGCGCCGAGGTCAATGCTGTTTGCGAGCTGCACGGTCTTGCCCGAAAAGTCCAGCGCCGCCTTGTCCTGTTCCGCCGTGCCGTTGACCAGCCGCGCGAAGGCGCGCAGCTCATCCGGCGTGGTGATGGTGTATGTATCGCCCGTCTGTTGCTCGTACCAGTCATACGCCAGCGCGGTCTGCTGCCACTTTGCCACCAGATAAACGTCCGATGTGAGCGCCGTGCTGAAGTCGAAAAGGGTACCCGAAATTGCACCGGTCGTTGTGTCCTTCCGGTACCAGCCGATCAGCTCATAGCCATCGCGCGTGGCGACATAGACGGTGGCCGGATAGCTATAATCCACGGCAACGACCACCGTGGTGGGGTTACTCTCCGCGTCATTATAATCAAAGGTGACGTTCACCGTCTCCAGCGCCCACTTGGCATAGAGCGCACTGTCCGCGTCAATGGCTTCCTCAAAATCCGCCTCGGTGATTCCGTCCGCGTAGTACCAGCCCTGAAACACAATATGTTCGTTTGCAGGGCATATCATGTTTTCCGGCTCCGTGATCTTCCCTTCTCCGTCACGGGCCGCCCGAACCTCCGTATCGCCCAGGATTTCGTAGGTGACAAGGCCTTTCTCTTTCCCCAGCCGATAGAATTCGGTCTCCTGATAGTTTAGCGTAACCACATCGTCCGTCGGGTCGGCATAGTAATGCAGGGCCGGATAATCACCCGTCTGCCCGGCATAGGCAAAGCCCAGCTTCTCAGGAAAGGACGCATCCTGTAGTTCCGCCTTGCTCAGACCCGTCGCGCCGCTGATTTCGGTCGTATACGCCTCATTATTATAGTAGCAGTTTACAATGGTAGTGTTCGAGGTAATGTTATACCCAAACGGCCCGTAGTTTGCCGTGGCCGAGGTTACCGCGCCGCTGTTATAGCAATTGAGCCAAAGCGTAGCGCCGCGCACACCGCCCACAAGCCCGCCGTTATAGCCCACATTCGCTGTCCCAATCGCGCCGGTGTTATAGCAGTTTTCAATATGCAGCGCCGCTGTACTGCTTGCCGGATAGCCCAGCAGTCCACCGGCACCGCCGTTTGTCACGGTGTTGGCGCTCACGGTAGTCACATCGCCCGTGTTGTAGCAATACAGAAAACCGGTGGTGGCACCGTAACCCACAATGCCGCCCGCATAGCAGTAGCGTGTCGCGGCTGTCAGGGTACTACTGGCGACGGTACCTTCATTATATGCATGCGATATTGTGCCGGTATCCTCGGTAAAACCAAAAATTCCACCACTCGCGGCGTGCATAATTGCCCCTGTTGACATACCTGTGCGCGGCAGCTCTGTTTTGACATTGCCAGTGTTCTCCAAATGCGTGCCGGCCCCTTTGGTGTAACCCGCAATCCCGCCGGTGTAGCCATATGGTCTGCCGCCCGCACCGTTGCTGATCCCGGTGACATGAGCGCTATTAACCGCATCTGAAATCGCGCTCTCGCTGTAACCTGCAATACCGCCTGTGTACACATAATTAATTGCTGAACTGCCCGTCGTTGCGGCTCTGGGCGAGTTCACGCTCACTTCTCCCGTGTTGTTCACATCAGACAGGGCAGCCGTGCTTTTGCCCACGATGCCGCCGGTATACCGATACCGTGCAGATGTTCCGTTGTCTGTCGTAGTCACAGTTACGTTGCCGTTATTATCAGTGCCTGAAATTACCCCCACGCTGTACCCCGCCACACCGCCGATAAAAATATTTGTGTTCGTCGTCGCGCCCGCGGTGGCCGCGGTGACGGTTACGCCCGCGCGATTGGTTATATCCTGCAGGCCACCCGTGCTGTAAGCCGCCACACCGCCGATATACACATCCGTTGCCGTCGGCAGGGTTTCCACGGTTACGCTCGCGTCATTTGTCACTTTACGGATGGTACCCTTGTTGCTGGCCACGACCGCGGCTGTAAAGTTTCCGCCCTTCACACTCCCTGATACGGTGAGATTTTCAATCACCGCGTCTGCCCCCGTATAGCCAAACAGGGCCTGATAGTCGGCGGTGGAGTCGATACCGAGGGTGATTGTATTATTGCCGCCGTCAAAGGTGCCGTTAAACGGGGTGTCAGACGTGCCGATGGGCTCCCATGTCATCAGCGTCTCGGTTTCGCTCGCCGGGGTGATCAGGCTGCTTGCCGCGGCGCGCAGCAGCTGCCCTTTTGGCGCGAATACCATGTCGATGTCCGCAGCCGCGCTGTAGGATGCGGTATCCGTGGTATCGGTAGCGTCCGTATCATCGTCGGTCGGCGCTTCCTCCGCGGCAGTCTCTTCCCCGGCGACAAACTCATCCTCGGCGGCGGGCGTTTCCTCCGCGGTGTCCTCGTCTTCGGTGGTAGATTCTTCGTCAGAGACGTCCGCCGCGTCGCCGTTCTCATCCGCTTCGTCTGTCGCGGCTTCCTCCTCAGCCTTTGTATCCGTCTGCTCCGGTGTGGCTTCCACCGCATCCGCCGTGGTCTGCTCATCCGCGTCACGCGCATCCTCCGTCGCGGGCGTTGTGTCATAGATCACTTGCAAGGCTGTGCCCGCCGCCGCAACAGCCGTCAGGTCAATACTCGCACCCAGCGTAATCGTGGTGTCTGTAAAGTCCGCTCCCTCCTGCACGAGGTAGACAAGCCCATACAGCTCCTCCGCCGTGTCTATGGTATAGCTGGGCGCAGCGCCCGTGTACCAGTCGATCCAATCGTCCTCAATCGTGATGCTTGTGCCCTGCGCAAGCGACGTTTCCGCTTCTGTCACGGCAGCGGCAACCGGTTCCTCCGTCTGCTCCGCCGTCTCTTCCCCGGCAGCGTCCTGTGCTTGCGCATCCGCCGTTTCTTCCGCCACCGGCGCAGCGTCGTCTTCCGTCTCCGCATACGTCAGCGCACCCATTTGCCCCAAGATGATACCGACGCACAGCACCAAGCTGAGGATTGCCTTCCACGGTCTCCTGTTCCCATTTAGCATACCCACAGTATCTTCCCTTCCAGTTTTAATATATCCTAATGCGCTGTTTTTGCCTACGTTCCTTCAACTACCATAACCACCCTCCCCTCCCAGCGGCGCTACGCCGCAATCGGTGACAAATGTTACAATGTGCGCCACGTGCAATTTGTGCGACATGACACAAAACTTAGTCAAAATGTAAAAAAATTAGACAATATATGTATTAAGATAATTTTACCAATCGTGACGCGGATTGTCAACCTTTATAACCAAAAGATATAAACTCTTCCAATACATATTCTTATTGATTCATCGTTTTGACAAAAATACCTGTATGCATTAGGCAGGCGTTGGTTCACACCCAGCCCCTGCAATGAAAAAATGGGGCTGACGCACAAGGAATCTCTGGGATTCCGAGGCGTCAGCCCCATTGCTTCTACTGGCAAGCGCCGGAGATTTATTTTCTGTCAACCCTTTTTCTTCTGATCACTGCTGCCCCAAGGCCACCGGCCAGCGCAGCCACAATCACGACCCCGATGACTATTATTTGCACCGTGGTCAGGCCCGCCTGTGTGGGATCGTCCGCAACGCTCAGTGCACGTGGGTCCTCTGCCACCGGGGCGGGCTCCTCTTCCGCCACGGGGGTCTGTGCCGTTTCGTCTGTCTGCGTGTTTGCCTGCACCTCCTGGCTCAAGCTCGTTTTCGCTGAAGACTCGCTTTGGCCGCGCGGTACCGATCCGCTTCCGCCCGACGCGGCGGCTGTCGACAGGCTCACGGTGCCGGTTCCGTCTGTGGCACCGCCCGGCACGCTTATGTTACCTCCGTTTGCATCGTTTCCATCACCGGAATTGTTGCCGTCGCCGTTATCATCGCCGGAGCTGCTCCCGTCGTCATTGCCGCCGTCGGAACTGCCGCCGTCATCGCCATTGTCGCCGGGGACGGAGCCGGTTCCGGCATCATCGCCACCACCGATACTTGCCCCTGTGGCCTTGTTGTCGGGTTTGTTTTCAGGCTCCGCGATATCGCCGGTTTGCTCGCGTGTGATCCCCACAAGGATACCGGCCTCGTCATCCGGCATCCGCAGCGAATCCGTTCCTGTGCCACCATCCTGAGCGGACACGGTGGCGGTATACACATACTCATACTGCGGCCCATAGGCCTCGTTTGTATAGCCCGGTAGTGTGACGGCAAGGGCAATGTCATTGCCCGCGCCCTGGTATATATCCTCGGTTTTGCCGCCCACAGTCGCGTACTCCGCCGCCGGGACAGTTTCGCCCTCAAGCGTAACAGACAGTGCAAGCGGGTAGAACTTGGGCGCACCGAGCGCCGGAAGGCCGTCTTGCGTCCAGACGCCACGGTCCTCCTCCGCGCCGCCGTCGAGCAGATAGGCGACCTCGCCGCTTTGAAAGGCCGCTGTGCTCATGGCAGTGCCATACGCTTTGTCGTCAGCATCTGCGGGATCGTCCAGCCGGTAGTAGACGTTTGACACATTGAGATTTTCGGAGCTGGTACTTGTACCCAATATACCAAATGATGCATCGCCGTCACCGTACCAATAGGCGCTTTCCAAGGCAACCGAGCCGGTTGTCGTGGCGGCAGTCCCTATGATGCCACCCATCGTCGAACCGTTTTCAACACGACCCGTCGTATAGCTGTTAATGATCTCCAACACAGCTGTAGCGGTGCTGGTGCCCACGAGGCCGCCGCCGCTGGTCCCGCCTGAAATGACACCAGTATTATAGCTGTTTTCTATGGAAACGGTTGCCGCTGTATATGTGGTGCCGAGCAGCCCACCCACGTTTTCAGTTGCGACCGTTATGTTCCCCTCGTTGCCACAGTCGGATATTGTGACAGTCGGAGCGTAAGTAGTGTTCATCTTATAAAGACGGCCTATCATTCCGCCCGCATCGGACTGCCCAGAACCGGTATTGGTATTCAGAACATTGCCATAGTTAAAGCAGTGTTCCATTGTAACATTGGTTCGTTCCTGCAATCGGCCGATCAATCCCCCTGTTCCGTTTGCGCCGCCTGTTATATTGCCGTAGTTTTTGCAGTCGATCATTGCAAGATTTAATACATAAGTGGTTCCGTTGAGGGAACCCAAATTGCCAATGATTCCGGCCACATAAGCGCCCCCCGTCTCCACATCGGCATAGTTCACACAATTGGAAATGTACACTGTGTCCTCCGCTCCGGAGACAGGCTCATATCTCCCTATGATGCCGCCTGCATGCAGCTGGCCACCGGTGCCGCCCGCAAATGGCAAGTACGATCCCTCCTCGGTGGTACAGTTTGTAATCTCGGTCACGTTTGCCATGCCAATGATTCCGCCAACATACAAACCGGTACCGCCGATGACGCTTGCTCCGGTCAAGATACAGCCTGAAACAACACCAAGCGTCGATGAACCGACAATACCACCGCACGTGCTGCCTGAAAAATCGATATTCATTGTGGCCGTGCAGTCGCTGATGGTGCCGTCGTTATTATTGCCGACAATACCGCCGCAGGTACTGCCAAAAACGTTTCCTGCACCGGTAAGTGTCGCTGTGCAATTGCTGACGAGCCCCTGATTGGTACCCGCCACGCAGCCAAAAGTCGAACGGCTTACGGCCGCCAGGTCCCCCACAACATTGACGTTATGCACATACCCATGCTCGCCCACGGTGCGGAACAGCGGCTCGGCCACAAGCGCGTTGAGCGTCACGGTATATCCATTGCCGTCAAACTCGCCCTCAAACGGCGCGTCGGTGCCGCCTACGCTCACCCAATCGGAAGGCAGGGTGATATCCGCGCCCAGCGTGAACACAGAGCCGGAGTAGCTGTTGCCCTGCGTCACGCTGATGCCCAAATCCCGCAGGCTTTCCGCGCTGGTAAAATCATAGTGTTCGGGGATGACAATGCTCGTGTTCCAGCGGGCGTAGAGGACCAATACGCCGTCAGGGGCGTTTTCATCTGTCAGCGGGGCATCAAAATCCCATTCGGTTCCATCCGTTTCGGCTGTAAACCAGCCTGTAAAGGTATAGGTCTTGATGTCGCTATTGCTTTCCCATGTGGGGTCGGTGGGCTTTGTGATGGTCTCCCCATAGGCCAGCATCTGCATCGGCACCTGACCGCTCCCCTGCGCGCCGGTGTCCCGGTTCATATCGAACATCACAAGCGCGCCGTTTTCGGGCCGCCAGCAGGCGATCAGCGCAACATCCTCTGTCATGACGGTGGTAAAATCGAAGCCGTCGTAATTGATCAACTCGTTACCTGCCCCCTCCGCGACTTCCGTTACGTACCAGTCTACAAAAACGTAATCCGTCCGGGTTGGGTCGGTGGGTCGGGTGGCTCTTCCACCGGCATGGATTGTCTGCGTGTCAGCGCTGCTATCGGTGTCCACACCGCCGTTTAAATCGAAGCTTACGGTAAATGGCCCGCCGCTGATTGCGCTCAGCAGGATAAAGGAGGGGGATACCGTCAGGTTGGCCTCCGGCATGGAGAGCGACACCGTCTTCCCGTCGGCGGAGATGTCAGGCACATAGTACGCTCCGGCGTCATCCCGCATGCCGAACGCCTTGAGGGTATAACCGCTCTCCGGCTCCACGGTTAAGGTCACGTTGCTGCCGTACGGAACATACCAGATTCCGGGGACGATTGCCCCGTGCTCCGCCTCCGTCACCAGCAGCCGGTAAACAGGCGCGTAGCTATCCGTATCCAGTGTGGGGCAGTTGCTATCGGTATCCTGCGCCCACACGTTCAGGCGCGCGCTCGTGTGGCCCAGGTCCAGCCGCCACGCGAGCTCGCCGCTCTCGTAGGCCCCCTCCTCCATGGGAATGTTGAGTCCGCTGATATTCTCATCCCCCGTGGCAGTGGGTACGGCAAGCTCCGCCTCGCTCGTGCCGACCAGAATGTTTTCCTTGCAAAAGTAGCTGTTGCTGTTGTTTGTATAATAGGCCCCCGTAATGCCGCCGACCGCGACGGCGCTGCGGCTGCCGATGACCGTCATGCTGCCGGTGCTGTAGCTGTTTTTCACGGCGCTGGAGAACGCCGCGGCAGAGGCTGTGCTCGATGAGCCCTGATTGGTGCCGGTAATGCCGCCGACGCCGGGGACAGACGCGGTGGTGTTGACGATAATTTCCCCCGTATGGCAGGAATTCTCCACCGTACTGCCGGTACCGATATTCGCGGCAATGCCGCCGGCGTATTTCGCGCCGGATACCGTGATGACACCCTCGCTGGCGCAGGCCGTATAGGTGGTGCCGGGGCCGGACTGTCCCACAACGCCGCCTATATTGACATTACCGGATACCGTGCCCGCATTCAGGCAGTGATTGAGTTTGTTACTGCCGTAGGTCAGAACACCGGCAACGCCGCCGACACCACCGCCGCCCGTACTTGTCCCTGTGCCGGTTATATTGCCGTTCACAGTTCCGAAGTTTGTGCAGTCATTCACCGTTGCGGCGGAAGCGCCCGTGGCAACAGGGGCGGTAGCGGCCAGAACCCCGGCGATCCCGCCCACGCCGCTGGTAGAAGTCACATATGCGTTGGTGATATCGCCGCTGACGTCACCGGTGTTTTCGCAGTCCTGAAGCAGCGCGGACGAGCTCGCTCTGCCGACAATACCGCCTGCACCGCTCACAATGGCTGCTAACGTACAGCTGATATTGCCGTTGATCGTGCCGGAGTTTTTACTTGCATAGAACGCGGCGTTGGTACCGGTGTTGCCCGCAATGCCGCCCACACCAGCGTTGCCTGAGCTGGTCGCACAGGTAATATCGCCGCGCACAGCACCTTTATTTTCACTCTGATAAAATTTGGCGTATGTGCCCGCCAGCCCGACAATGCCGCCCACACCGGCGGTGCCTGTCGTGAGGCTGGTGACGGTGCCGGTGTTGGTGCAAACCAGCTCACCCGCAGTATCATCGGCACTGCCAAAACTGGTGTAATTGCCAGCCTGTCCCACAATGCCGCCAACATTGGTCGTGCCGGAGACTTCTCCCGCATTCAGACTGCCCGTAAGCGCAAAGGGGACCGCCTCCGAACTGCCTGCCGCCGTCTGTCCGGCGATACCGCCCACGTTGGTCGTGCCGCTGACGGTGCCGTTGTTGACGCAATCCGCCACCGTCACGGTGCCTGCCGCTACATAGCCCACGATGCCGCCGGTCTGGCTCTGCCCGGTGACCGCCGAAGCATCGTCGGGTGTGCCGAAGGTGAGATGCGTCAGGCTGCTGCTGCCCGCCGCATAGCCGACGATTCCGCCGGTGGCCGCGCCCATGCCCAGCATATTTGCGTTTGCTGCGGTCAGGTTCGCAATCTGTGCGTTGCCGCTGATATAGCCGAACAGGCCCTGGTTTGCGCCGGTCGCGGAAAGGGTCAGGCCGCTGACCGTATAGTCTTTCCCATCGAAAGAACCCTGAAACGGCGCGGCGGAGGTGCCGATGGGCGTCCAGTTGCCGCTCAGGATCACAATCTCGTTGCCCAATTCCACCGTCATGCCCGCGAACGCGGTAGCCGTCCGTCCTCCGAGCCCGTTCACCAGATAGGCAAGGCCCTTGAGCTCGCCCTCCGTCCTGATGGTAAATGTCGTGGCGGCAGGGTCGGCATCATCATACCACACAAAATCCGGCGCGACATCTGTCGCGATGGTGTATGCTCCGTCATAGTTGGCGGTGATTGGGCCGACCGTGTATATGGCCGTCGTCGCCGTACCGTCGTCACTGGATATTTTTACGACGCTGTCCAGCGGGTTGATGAAACTGATCGCGTAAAGCGCAAAACCCTGCGTCACCGTTGTGACCTCGCACGTCTCGCCCGAGGTCACATAAACCCACTGGTTTCCCTCTCCGTCTGTCTCCGCAGGGAGACCAAAGGAGCCGTTTGTGATGAAAAACGACGCGCCCTCTGGTGCCGTACCTTCCCGCACGGTCACCTTAAACACCGGCTTGCTCGCGACCAGGGCCGGAAGGCTGCCCTGCTCCTGCGTCCATGTGGTATTGCGTGTGCCGTCGCCTCCGCCCAGCAGCCACGCCACCTCGCCGGAGGCAAAGCGCGCCGCGGTTTTTGCACTTGCGTCGGTTTCCATATCTGTCTCCGAAAGGTAATAGGAATTTGTATATGTGACCACAGCGTTTGACTTGGTCCCGCCGACAAGTACGCCGCCAATACCGCCGTTCAGATTGGCATAAGCATAAGAATAGTTGATCGCCACGCTTCTGTCGATGTATCCGGCAAGTGCCCCCACATAGGTACCACCGCTCACCGCAAGCGTGCCGCTCTCCCCCGCCGCGCAGGTGTACTGCACCAGCCCATCGCCCCAGCCCAGGATGCCGCCGACGTAGCGTGAGCTTGCATCGCCACTCACTGCGGCGCTGTTGACGCCGTATGGTACCGCGCTGGTAGTTGCGGCGGCGGATTTCAGATAGCCGCCGAGCCCGCCAATATAATCGCCCGTACCGCTCACTGCCGCGGTATTTTTCGTGTTCGTAGCAAGGGTATTGTTGCCCAACGGGCCATAGGCCGCGCCCGCAATGCCGCCCACATAGCTTCCACCGCTGACGGCAGCGTTGTTCGTCGCCGTGTGCAGGGCGCTGGTACTGCGGTAAAGGCCAACGATGCCGCCCACATAGTCACCGCCGCTGACCGCTCCGTTGTTGGTGGGCGTTGTCATCTGCGCGCCGGTGGTGCCTTCCTGTCCGTCCGCGTTCGCGGCGCTGCCGGCCACACCGCCCACATAGTCGCCCAGCGCCGTGACCGCACCGTGATTGGTGTTGTTGGCCGCCGCCGTGGTACCCCGGACGGCCCCCGCGATGCCGCCGACATAGCTGCCGTCGGATGTGATGTCGCCGTAGTTTTCATTGTAGGAGAGCGCGGCGTTTTCGCTGTGATAGCCCACAATGCCGCCGGTGTAATCGCCCGTGGCGATGACGGGCGCGTAGTTTGTGTTGGCTATACCGCTCGCGCCCATTGCCGCGGTGCCCGCACCGGCAATTCCGCCGACCTTGCTTACGCCGCTGACCGCGCCGTAGTTTTGAGACCGGTTGACCGCGGCTGACGCATAGCCGACGATCCCGCCGATGTAATTGCGCCCAGTAACGCCGCTTGTCGGGCTGCTGACGCTCGTTCCGCTGCGCTCAGCTATATCGCCGAATACCAAGCCTGTCGCACCCCCGATCACCCCGCTGGAATAGCCGACCACGCCGCCGACATAATCGCTGCCCGCAACTGTGCCGAGGAACGTGAGGCCGTCCAGTGTGCCGCTGGAATAGCCGACCACGCCGCCGATATATTGCCCCGTGCTGTAAACTTCACCCTGCACCGTGAGGTTGCTGACGGCACCCGCGTTGTAGCCGAAAAAGCCCTGATAGTCGGCGCTAACTGAAGCTGTGGCGCTGCCGATTTTCAGTGTGATGGTTTTCCCGCTGCCGTTGAAGGTGCCCCGGAAGGGGCTCGCCCCGCTGCCCACCGGCGTCCACGATGTCAAAGCGCTCAAATCAATATCACTGCCGAGTGTGACTGCTTTTCCGCCAAAATCCCGCCCGGTGTTGACCAGATACGCAAAACCGTTGCATTCGCTCACCGTATTCAGGGTAAACGATACACCGGCGTCGGAATACCAGCTGATATCGATGCCGCTCGGGTCCGCCTCCCCAAGCATATAGGTAATCTTGATGTCTGCGCTGTCAACGGTTACGGTTTCCTGAACGGTACTTGCGGGCGTGATCACCGGCGCAGGTGTAACACCCGTTATGATGACGCCTATGTCCCCGCTGCCATGCGTGAGGGTAAATGACACCGCAGTTCCCGCTTCCACATAGACGCTTTGGGATTCAAGGGATTTGTCCTCGCAGACCTTGCCGTCAAAGGCGGCGGAAAACGCCGCTTCCAAGCCCTCGTATCCCGGCATGACAGGCACAAGCTTCACCTGATAAACGGGGCTTACGGTTTCCCCTCCTTGTGCGAGTTCCGGATAGAGCGCACCCTGCCTCCACACGGTATCATGCGCGGAAGCGCCATTGAGATAGTACAATACCTCACCATATAAAAATGCATTGCTATTTTCAGCAAGCCCCTTATAGCCGGACACGGTAATATCGCTCCGGTAGCAGGCATTCGCCGCCGTGCCGAGGCTCGCCGTCCCCAGCACGCCGAAGGGCGCGTTGCCCTCCTCATCAAGATAATAGGAAAAGCTGCAACTGACACTGCCCGCCGTCAAATCGCCCGCGATGCCGCCGATATAGCCGCTGCCCGCATGGACAAGCGCCCCCAAGTTATAGTTGTTCTCCACCTTCACCGTGGCGGAGGTTCCGTAACCGATGATGCCGCCCGCGCGGCCTGTAAACAACTCACCGCCGACCGTCCCGCTATTCCGGTTGCCGCTGATGGTGGCCGCATACGAGCCCGCGCTGCCGAGAATACCGCCGAGATAGGCGGACGCACCCGCGGCCGTCATTGAGATGACGCCGGTATTGGCACAGTTTTTGACGGACGCGGCACCACTCAGATCGCCGACGATGCCGCCCGCCGCAGTGTCCGTCTCGATCTCCACGGTGCCGCTGTTGGTACACCCGCTCACTGTCCCCGTACCTGCAACGCGGCCTGCGATGCCGCCCTTAATGCTGCCTGTACCCGCAACGTACCCGCTGTTTGTACTCTCTTGCATGGAGCCGGTGGTAATATAGCCCGCAATGCCGCCCGCATAATTCCCGGTACCGACGACATCGCCAGCATTTTCACATTGTTTGAACGTCGCGGTATTGGCGTATCCGGATATCCCGCCGACATAGTAGTAACCGCTTATCGCACCATAGTTTACACAGTTTGTAAAAACTGCCGCGCCACTTGTATAGCCCGCGATACCACCGGCGGAATAGCGCAGCATGGTAACATCTACTCGATTGGTCACGTTTGTGAGTTGCGCCGCGCCGTTTACATACGCGACGACTCCGCCGACGTATGTGTAGGTACCGCTTTGCGCGGAGGTTTCCGTTACGCTGCCCTCAACCGTCAGATTTTTGATGTTCGCCGACGCACCGATCCCGCCGAACAGCGCAAGATAGGTACCCGCCCTGTTGATGTACAGCCCGGATATGGTATGGGTCTGCCCATCAAACGCTCCATTGAACACAACGCTGTTCGACGAGCCGATCGGCGTCCACTGCTCCGCGTCCAGCTCACTCAAATCAATGTCGTCGCCAAGCGCAAAATAGGAACCCGCATACGGCGTACCCGCGTTCACATCGGCTGCCAGCTTTGCAAGGCCCCTTGCGTCGGAGATGATGTAAGGATCAAACTCCCCGCCGGTGCCTGTCCACAGGTCCTCTTCCTCCTCTGTCAGGAGCCGCACGCTCGGCGCGGTGAACGTTTCATCTTCCGTATGGTCCACTTCCGCTTCTTCCGCTTCTTCCGCTTCTTCCGCTTCTTCCGCTTCTTCCGCTTCTTCCGCTACATCGGAAGACATCTCGTCCTCATCCTCATCCTCGCTGGGAAGCGCCTCTTCTTCCTCTGCTTCCTCGACATCGGAAGATATCTCGCCGTCCGCCTCATCATCTGCAGACACCTCGCTACCGCTATCCTCATAAGCGCCGACAAGGTCGCCGCTGTCATCGCCGGATTCCTGCGCGTAGGCAAACGGATATACCGCCTGTGTAAAGACAAGCATGGCACAAATCATGCCCGCCAGCACCTGTTTTGCTTTCGTCATTGTGGCGCACCTCACCCTTCCACACAATCTTTGAGCATCATTTTCGCTTCGATGAGCATGACGTGGCTCTGCGGGCGCAGCGCATCCGTTGTGTTGACGATGCCCGCCGCAACCGCCCACGCCATCGCTTCCGCCGCCCAGTCGGATACATCGCCCGCATCCGTGTACGCTGTGTCCAGGTCGGCCCGCTTGCTCACATCCATGCCCGCTTGCCCCGCATAGCGGTAAAGCATCACCACAAGCTGTTCGCGGGTGATGGACGCGCCGGGGTTCGTACCGTCGCTGATTCCAAGCGACTTTGCCCAGCCCATCGCGCCGTCGGCGGTATAGACATCAGCGCCCAGCACCTCGCGCATCAGCAGGGCGACAAATTGTTCGCGCGTGACCGACGCGCTCGCCGAGTCCGCTGCATCCGCAAGGCGCACCGTAATCTTCACGCTATCGGTGTCGGTGGGCGGGTCTCCCGCATACTCAGCATATGCACAGTCAAGCGTAATCACCGTGCCGTCCTCCACCGGAATGGCCGCTTTGGGTTTATAGGTCTGTCCGTTGCTGGTGTAGGTGAGGGTGGCCCAATAGTTTTCCTGCATGGCCTCTAGACGGATCTCCGTAACCGATGCCGGCACTGTATAGGTATATTCCGTCGCCCCCTCGTCAAACGCGCGGGAAAGCGCGCCGTCGTTTTGATAAAAGCGCAGTCCGGTAATTTCCGCGCTGCCGTTCGCCCAGTCACAGCCGATATCGGCACCGATCTGGCAGGTATTCTGCCACCGGATCGTGTCGCCGTCCTCCACCGTGAAGTCGGCGGTACTGCTGTTGACATACCAGTTGTTATGGGTAATCATCCACCCCGACCCGGCCCCGGAATCAAACTCACCGAATGAATCAATCTGCGTGCCGTCTGAGAGCTTAAAATTCTTTATCGCGGCAAGATAGAACGCGTTTTCCAGCGTACCGGTATTGGAGTAGCCGATATCCAGCGCGTCCAAAAGGCGCAGCGTGACGACGGCGATATTGTCACCATCCTGATAGGGTACCTGCGTCGGCGAGAGGATGACGCCCAGCGGGGTTTTGTAATCCGCATCGTCCAGGCGCACACCGTAATCCTCAAAGCTGACGGTCACATATCCATCCGCTTCCTCCGCGCTCAAATCAAAATTTATGCCGCTCGTTGGATAATAGCTTTTGATGTGGGTTTTATCCGCGCCCGTTGCGCTCGTGCCCACAAGGGCAGCGTCTGTCCGGCTTGTCCAGCCCGCGGGCGGCGCGGTAATTTCTATCGTCACATCAGGCAGTAGAATGTCCTGCATGGTGAGGCTCGCCGCGTTAAAATTTGCGGGAACGCCAATGTCGGTCAGTGCGCGGTGCGTGCCGTAAGCCGAGCCCATCGAGGTCAGGGCGAGCGCGCCCTCCGTCAGCGTAATGGAGCCGGTTGCGGTCTGCGGTATCTCAATTTGAACCGTGTTGGCTTCCGGCTGGATGATGTGATACTGTGTGCCGCCGCTGGAGTACCGCGCACCATCCAATGCGAAGGAGACATGCGCCGTGTTGGGGAAGCCGGGATTATAAATGCCGGAGAATTTGGGGATGGGCATATATAAACCGGCCAGGCTTACGGACACTGTGTCGCCTGGGCAGATTTCATCCCGTCCCTCCACGTTATTGTCGATCATCACTTCCAGCTGTGCGCCACGCACCACGCGGTAATCTGTGACGCCGTCCGTCTCGATCCTTACAATATTGTTGCCGGGTGCAATTGGCACGTCAAAGCGTCCTGCGGTGCCGGTCACCTGCTCCCACGCGCCCAGTTCGCCGCCCCAGACAGTCGCTGTGGAAACGGCAACCGCATCGCCCTCAGGCGTCATCGTCAGCGTACCGGTGTCACCCAGAAAATAGCAGGTGTTGTATTCCGCATCCCAGTTGATACCGCCAACTTCACCGTAGGTGTCCCCCACCGTCACCACGAATACGCCGGTGCGGGCGGGGTCGGTCGCGCCGTAGAAGCCGCTGGTACTTGTACCCCACATGGCTTTCCCGTCGTTATTGACATCCAGCGCATCGTAGCACACCTCAACAATGGCCATACCTTCTTTCTTTGCGGTAACCCAGGCCCAGTTGTCACTTGCATTGCCGCCGTCTGTCGTTTCAATCGATATGACGTCGTCGCCCGCGATCACATTGTAATGGAAATCCGGCTCGACCATGATATTGTCGGTGATGGTCTGGATAATCTGCCAGGCCGCGCGGTAGGCACGCACTTTATACTGCTCGCCCACGCCAAGCGTAAGATTGTTTCGCTCATTGATGTTTAGCAGCAAACTGCTCTCTTGCATCGCAAGGCCGGAGGTGTCCTGCTCCTCGGTTGATTGCGCCGCGTCAAAGCCGATCTCCAGCCTGTCGCCCTCCACATTTTTCAGAAAGCCCGCCTTCGTCCGCATGCCCGCCATGGACACGCGATAGGTCATGTCGCTGCTGCGCGAAATATTGAATACATGGTCTACCGTTCCATCGCGCAGCGTGGTGGTCTTCACGCTGTCAATCCGCTCTGCGTTAAAGTTCAGCACCTGCGTGTAAAGCGCCGCCTCCGCCCCCTTGGGCGCGTTGATCGTAAATGTACTGGTTTCCTTGAGACTCGTCGCGAGACTGGCCGTATCCGTTCCGGTTTGAATCGCGTTGTTTTTCCAGATCGCAATGCCCACATTATGCGCTACCGCGTAGTCGTTAGTGGGTGTAAA
Organism: Oscillospiraceae bacterium; assembly: GCA_021201735.1. Taxonomy (GTDB): domain Bacteria; phylum Bacillota; class Clostridia; order Oscillospirales; family Oscillospiraceae; genus JAJQEJ01. Next base: position 26,015 of record JAJQEJ010000043.1, read on the forward strand.
CAAGCTATAGTACAGCAGGGCATTGCCGCTGACATAGGTGAGGACTGGATAGCAGTCGTATCCGGCGGCATTCACATAGGGCGTACCCATCGTGACCACACCGACCTTGTTCATCAGGGTGACCGTGTAATCATCCGTGGTGGCCTTTGTCCCGCCGTCCTCATTGGTGATATATGCCTCCACCAGACGTAAATAGATATTGGTGTCATCCATCTCCTGATATGTCCCGCCGGAGGCTTCCGCAGGCAGGGTGAACGCGCCTCCGCCCAGGCTTTTGCCGCTGCCGTCCACCGCGCGGAAGGAATAGGTGCCGCGCTTGAGCTTCATGGCGTAAATGTCGTATTCCGTGTCGCTTTTTGTGTCCTTGCTGACGGATTTGATGGCGCTCCCCGCCGCAAAGACGTCGCGGTTATCCGTGTCAAAGCCCTCCGTCGGGTAAAAGCTCAGCCCACTCGTCCCCACCACGCCTTTGGGGACATAGACCTCGACGGAGTACGTGTCGTCGGCCGCCACCGCGCCCATCGGCAGCAGCGGCAGGCATACCGCGATGGCCAGCAACAACACCAGCAAATTCCTTGTTTTTTTCATATTCTTTTCTCTCCTTACTATGATCAATCTCATCATTCCACTAGCCCATACTTTACCTTAATCCGGTCGAGCTTCTCCAGCATCGGTTCGGCGGCAATGAGCAGGAAAAAGACCGTTGCCGCCGCTTGGATCAGGTCGAAGGGGAACCCGGAAATATAGTACGCCAGCAGCGTTTTCCACTCCAGCGAGCGCACCCACAGCAGCGCCGAAACCGGATTCATAATCCCGCCATAGACGACCACCGCCGCAATCGTACCGTAGACGCACATGGCCCCGCGTGAGCGCAGCAGCAGCCCCTTACGAAAGAGCAGCCCCGCGAGAAAGCCGATGATGCCCATGGCGAACATTTGAAACGGCGTCCACGGCCCCTGCCCAAACAAAATGTTTGAGACCAGCATTGTTGCCGCGCCGACCAGAAACCCTGTCTCGCCGCCAAATGCGATGCCGGAGATAATCACCACCGCCATTACCGGCTTAAAATTCGGCAGCATGAAAAATGCCGCGCGCCCCGCCACGCCAATGGCGCAGAGCACCGCGATGACCACAAGCTCACGCGCCTGCGGTTTGCGGCCCTCGAACACCATCACAAAAGGGAGCATAATCTCCAGAATCACCAGAATAGAGATGAAATAATACTTCCGATCTCCTAAGTAGTAGGAACCGATAAAAAGTGTGAGCGGGACGAGCAGCAAGATCACCACCGCCGCCGCAACCGTCCGCTTTGAAAGCTTTCGGTTTTCGCGGGGAAGCTGCAAAACCTCTTTCGGCGGCCTGGATTTCCTTGCGATGGAGAGCGCAAAAATAAGCACGGCTATGACAAAGACGCCCAGCACCATGAGATGCCCGTTTCCGGACGGCATGATCCCATCCATGGTCAGCACCTCCGACAGGTCGACGGCCCGCACCGTGACAAGGAAGGCGGCGACCGCAATCAGGCCGGAAACCATCGCGAGCAGCTTGCGCCACCAGGGAAGCTTTTGGGGCGGCGCGTGGGCGCTGCTCTCATCGGGCGGTGGCAGTACGCCGTTGTCATCGGGCAGTTCCGGCTCCGCTGGGGGCACACCGCCGCAGGCGGCGATCACATCCTCCGGCGTAACGGCGTCGGGCAGCACCCTGCGCGCCATACGGTTTGCGGCGGTTGTGTAAAAGCTGTTGCCGGAAAAAAACACGCGCGGCGGCCCCTCCGCGACAATACTGCCGTCAAAGAACAGCGCGCAGCGGTGCGCGTATTTGGCGCAAAACTCCACATCATGGCTGACCATGATCATCGCCACACCACGCCGCAGGAGCGCGCGCAGTATTTGCGCGAACACCTGTTTATACTCCGCATCAAGTCCCTTTGTCGGCTCGTCCAGCAGTAAAATCTCCGGCTCAAGCAGAAGCACCTTCGCAAGCGCCGCGCGCTGCTGCTCTCCACCGGAGAGGTCATAGGGGTGCCTCTCCAGCAGTTCCTCCAGCCTGCACAGTTGAACCACACGGGCAACGCGCGTCTCCTGTTCCAGTTTGCGCATTGAACTACCTCTAAATATCTCAAACAAGTCCTCACGCACGGTCTTTTTGACGAACAGGGTCTGCGGATGTTGCGGCAGGGTGCCAATTTTGCCAAAGACCTCCACGCGACCGCGGTACACGCGTTTTAGCCCCGCGATGATGCCGAGGCTTGTCGTCTTACCCGCGCCGTTGCCGCCCAGAATCGCCAGCAGCTCACCGCGGTAGGCTTTGACGGAAAGCCCCCGCACTACGTCGGGCAGGTCCTTTTCATATTTGAACCAAACATCCTCAACCGCGGCGGCAATCTCGCCGTGCGCCGGGATATCCTGCGCCTGAATCTCACCAAGGGCGTGGTGCGCGGCGTACTCCGTCAGCCAGGCGCGTCCGTCCCGCACCGTGACGGGACAGGGCCGGTTATTCGGCACCCCCGCCCAGATCCGCATCGCCGACGGCATGGCGAGAAACATGGCATGTCCGCGCTCACGCAGGCGCGCGCCCACCTCCTGCGGCGTGCCCTCACAGAGCATCCGCCCGCCGTCCATGACCGCGACGCGCGTCGACATGGGGAACGCATCCTCCAGCCGGTGCTCGGTGAGGATGATGGTTGTGCCAAGCTCGCGGTTGATTCTGCCGATTGTACCCAGAAAATCCACCGCGGCGATGGGGTCGAGCTGGCTTGTCGGTTCGTCGAGGATCAGTACAGACGGCTGCATCGCCATGATGGAGGCGAGATTGAGCAGCTGCTTCTGTCCGCCGGAGAGCTCCGTGACGTTTTTATAAAACCAATCCTCAATGCCAAAAAAGCTCGCCATCTCCGCGACACGGCGGCGGATGGTGGGCGTGTCAAACCCCAGACTCTCGAGGCCAAACGCCAGTTCATGCCAGACCTTGTCCGTGACGATCTGATTTTCGGGGCTTTGCAGCACGTAGCCGATTTTTGCCGATTGGGTTCTCTGGTCCACATCGCTCAGCGCCTCGCCTTCAAACAAAACCGCCCCAGTCCGCTGACCGTGCGGCGTGAGCACGGTTTTCATCTGGCGCAGCAGCGTCGATTTGCCGCAGCCGGACGGGCCGCAGAGGGTCAGGAACTCCCCCTCGTGCACCGTGAGGCTGATCTCGCTGAGCGCACGCTGCTCAGCCTCCGGATAGGAAAAGCTCAGGCCGCGGATTGCAAACGTATCCATTTCCTATCCTCCTTTAGATTGAGCACAAACGGCAGGATGCAAAGCGCCAGATAGACCGCAAACACCGTGAGCGGATAAAGCCCCACCGCCATGCCCTTCATGGACGGGAAGTACCGCCAGGCGGTGGCGCCGAGCACCCATCCGGCGATGATGTAAGCGGTACAGGCCAGCAGAAAAACCATTGCCCGCGTATCACGCCGATCAAAGCGGTAAATGGAAAAGGCACTGCGCCCCGGAAGTCCGTAGCCGCGGCTTTTCATCGAATCAGCCGTCTCAATCGCGTTTTCCAGCGCCCATGTGATCATAATGGAGAGGATGGTGATGCCGTTGCGCGCCCGCTGGAGTATCCCGCCGTCCGAGATATCGCGCCCGATGCACCGCTGTGACTCGCTCACAAGACCGATCTGCGCGCGAAAGCGCGGTAGGAAGCGCAGCATCATGGACAACACAAGGCTCAGTGCGGGTATGATGCGTCCAAACAGATAGACAAACTTGTCCGTACTGATCACTTTGCTAAAGCTGCTAAACCACAGGATCACCGCAACCAGCATGGCGGCTGCCGCCACGCCGTAGGCCATACTCTCCAGCGTCAGTGGGTTGCCGGAGGGCAGGTAGGTCAGGATGGTCACGCCCTCGTGATTGAAGGCGGGGTTGATGATCATGGTCAGCAGCATCAGCGGAAGCATGAACAGAAGGCAAAAGCGAACCGCTTTTCTGCCGTTTAAGTAAATGTTGTAGCACAGCGCGCAGAGAAGCGAGATGAGCAGGCAGGCGGGATGCATGAAGCACATTGAAAAAATCAGCACAAGGGCAAAATAGGAAAAATTGACCAGCGGATGATAGCCGGAAAAACAGTCGCGCTTCCCCATATCAATCGCCCACCGCGTAATAGCCGCCGACGTCGATGCCGAGATTGCAGGTATACACCCACTCTATCACGTCGCCGTCCTGAAGCTGGTAGCGGCTGCATCCGTAGTTGGGAAACCAGCCGTTGACCTGATACATCCAGCCGGACAGCTCGCCCACATCAAACTCATAGAGGTTGTTGATGCCCTCAATATAAGCGGAATTGTACATCGGCGTATTGACAAATTCCATATGGATTTTCGCGCCTTTCATCTCACGCTGGAGCACATTGAACACGCTCTCGCCCTCGTAAAAGGTGACCGTCGTTGTTGGAAAAATTACGCCATCCGCGGGGACCAGCTCATGCTTTTCCTTGCTCAGCCAGCTCATGTTGTCGAGAATCGTATCGCAGCGTACAGACAGTGTGCAGGTATATGCCGTGTCCGAGATGACGGCATCCTGCGGCTCAACGGGGACCGGCTTGCCCTCCGGCACAGGGTCCGTCAGATATTGGTCCTTGCCGGTGCTGCTGCTGATATCCATCCCCTGCGCTGCCGAATAGGCTGTGTCGCCCTGCGCTACGCCGGGGGAAGAAGCACCGGTAAGCTCCGCTGCGAGCGCCACCTTCTCACCGGCGGTGAGCGCCCTGCCCAGATCCGACCCCGGCGGTGCGTCGGTTGCCGCCGCCGATTCTGTTGCCGCCGCTTCCTCCGTTTCCGCATCTGCGGGAGCGGACGAAACCTCCGGCTCCGGCGATTGCAATTCCTCCGGCGGCACGGCGGCGCTTTCCGTCGAGGCGCTGGGTTCCGGGGGATTTACGGAAGTCTCCTGTTCCGCTATGTCGGCACCGACAGACCAGCCCTGCATCCCCGGCGCGCCGCCGCCATACCAAAAGGCCGCCGCCAGCACCACCACAAGGAGTACGGGGATAATCACGTTCCATTTATGTTTCTTCCACCACATCGCACCCAACCCCCTAAAGCAAATTTGCGCTACCGAGCATATTCAATAGCATCTGCGCGACTTCACCGCGCAAAATGGCCTCCTGCGGACGAATCGCGTCCTCCTGCTGTGAGAGAATATCGCTGTCATAGCAGAACGCCATGGATTCCTGCGCCCAGCTCGCCACGGTAACATAGTCATAAAACTGCGCGAGCACGTCACGCACGGCGCCGCTCTCCCGTTGCGTCTCCATCCCGCAGAGCTTGGCTGCGCGCGCGACCATCACAGCGGCCTCCTCGCGGGTGATTGTCCCATCGGGGTGAAACAGTCCGTCGCCAACGCCGCTTACAATGCCATAGCGGTTGGCCGTGCCGACATAGCCCGCGTACCACGCGCCGGACGACACATCGCCAAACGCCGCATTCTCCTGCGGCGTGAGGCCGAGCCCGCGCACAATGATCGCCGCAAACTCCGCGCGGGTCACTGTGCCGTCGGGGTCAAAGGTACTGGCGGATTTTCCGTTGATGATCCCGCGCGCGGCGAGCGCCTCAATCGCGGGGGCATTCACGTGGTAGTTTGCGCCGGATATATCGTCAAAGGTGATCCCCGGCTGTGTGATCGGCATGGCCGTTACATCCGCGTTTTTACCCGTCAGGCCCGCGCCGGACTGCACGGCTGCTGCATCGGCATCGCCAATGGTGAGCGCATCCGTCATGCGATAGAGGCTCGGCTTGCCGTCGCGCAGGCGCTGCGCGGCAATGAGGCCATAGAGTGCCTGCTCCGTCGCCATTTGGTTGGAGCCGCTGCCATCCTGTGTATGCAGAAATCCAGCGCCCGGCTGATAATAGGTCATGAGGTTATCGAGCAGCGTGTTGCCGTTTTTTATGAATCGCGCGTCGTCAACCGGAAGTCCAAGCTCGCAGAGCGCAACGATGATTTGCACCACACTCTCAGAGTTCTTCGTGCCCCATGAGGCAAACCCTCCGTCAGCCAGCTGCATTTGCGACATGCAGGAGAGTGCCGCTTCCGTCACCTGCTTTACATCGTCGCGATCCTGATATTTTGCCAGTGCCTGCAGCGCCATGCCCGTGATATCAGGGTCGGAAACACTGTCGCCGGTCGAGGCCAGTGCGGTGCCGCCGAACAGCGAAAAGCCGCCGTCGTCGAGCTGGCATTCCAGAATCCGATCCACATACATATCGCGTGTGGCCTGCACGGCGGCCTCCTCGTTCTCAGGCATCGGGTAGTTGCCGGTATCCAGCGCAATCAGCGCCCAAATCGGACCGTTGAGTCCCTGCCAGATTGTCTTGTCATAATCACCGAGGGGGGTAAGGAGATTATAGCCCGCGACATTCGTCGGGTCCTTGCCGAGGGCTGTAAGTGCGAGGATGACACGGGAATACTCCGTATACTTTTTATCGTGCAAATTGCCATCACAGGCCTTGACGTAAGCTTCAAGCGTAGCGTAGTATTTTTGATAGTACTCCTCCGGCACGGCATAGCCGCTGCGCGCTAGCGCCATCACAGCCCACTCACCGCCGACACTGCCAACCTGCGGGTCGTGCACAATGTTGTATACATATTCCGCTGTGTCCAGAAGCGCCTTGTCAAACGTCTCATCCGTAACTGCCGACGCCGGGACGGACATGCCCAGCACAAGCATCACCGCCAACAGCAATGCCGGTACTCTGATCTGCCCTTTCTTCATGATAACCTCGTTCCTCTCTACCTGCCGATTATGCAAAATAAAAAAGTCCGACCATGCATAAAGCATGGCGGACTTCGGTTTTTATCCTGCCAAAATAGACTTACCTGGACGAAAAATAAGAATCGGTATTTTACGTCTTCACACAAAAGCCGTCTCCTGGCTCGCATCACCGCTCTTTCCGCCTTCTCAGCTTTCGCCAATGGCTGGGACATATCCCATAGAAAGAAGCTCCGCTTACAGTGGCCGTACCGCTCGGGATTCTAACCCGATTCCGTTGCTTATGTGTCAGTATGTCAGTATTATATTTATATTCATTGTAGTATATCCTGCAAGAAAACACAAGACTTTATATTGCATTTTCCGCTTTTTCGCCGTAAAGCGGTGTGGAGAGATAGCGCAGACCGGTGTCCGGCAGTATCATCACAATGTGCTTTCCCTTATTTTCCGGGCGGCGCGCGAGCTGTGTGGCCGCGTGGATTGCAGCGCCAGATGAGGTGCCGATGAGGATGCCGTCCGCGCGGGCGACCGCGCGGGCCGCTTCATACGCATGCCCCGTCTCGACTTCAATGACCTCATCGTAGACCGACCGGTCGAGCACGGGCGGAATGCGTTCACTGGGGATGCCAATAAACGGATGGACGCCTGTAATCTCCTCCGGCGTGGGATTTTCGGGCGACGGAAGAGAGCCCCGGCCCGGCTGTACGCCGACAATATGTATTTGGGGATTTTTCTCCTTTAAATATCTCCCCGCGCCGGAGATGGTTCCCCCTGTCCCGACGGTCGCAACCAGAATGTCCACCTTCCCGTTTGTATCTTCCCATATCTCCGGCCCGGTTGTGCGGTAGTGCGCGCCGGGATTGGCCTCGTTATCCAGCTGATTGACAAAGAGGACGTCCTTCTGCTGATCCAGCACGTTATCCTTCAGCGCCTTGGCGGCAGCGACAAAATCGCCGTCGGTCTCCGCCAGCACCTGCGCCAGCACCGGCTCCTCACTGAGCCGCACCGTCTCGCCGCCAAAGGCGTGGATGACCTGATACCGCTCGCGGCTCACCTGATCCTGAATATAGACGCGGAAGCGGTACCCCTTTGCCGCGGCGAGGGCGGCAAGCCCGATGCCGGTGTTCCCGCTGGTGGTCTCCGCAATCGTGTCCCCCGGCCTGAGCAGTCCTTTTTTCTCCGCGTCCTCAATCATCGAGAGCGCAATGCGGTCTTTCACGCTCTGATTGGGATTGCAATATTCCAGCTTCCCAAGCAGGCGGGCCTCCAGCTTCTGTTCCCGTGCATAGCCGTTGAGCGCGAGAAGCGGGGTTTTTCCAACCAACTCTGTAATCGACTCATAAATACCACTCATTTTGACTCTCCTTATATTATTCAGTATTAGATGCGATAATCCTCCGCCAGCTCCATCAGGCCGTACTCCACCAGGATTTCTTCCAGCCGGTCCTGCGTGATGGGGGTGGGGATGGTGAACATTTCGTTTTCCTCGATGCTTTTTGCCAGCGTGCGGTACTCGTCCGCCTGGGACGACTGCGGCGCGTAGTCAATGACCGTCTTCCTGCGGATCTCCGCCTGCTGCACGATGTTGTTGCGCGGTACAAAGTGGATCAGCTGCGTGTTGAGCGCCTCGGCAAAGGCGCGCAGGAGGTCGAGCTCATGATCCACATTGCGGCTGTTGCAGATGATACCGCCGAGGCGCACCCCGCCCTTTTTCGCGTACCGCTCAATACCCTTTGCAATGTTGTTCGCGGCGTAGAGCGCCATCATCTCACCGCTTGCGACGATATAAATCTCCTTCGCCTTGCCCTCGCGGATGGGCATGGCAAAGCCGCCGCAGACCACATCCCCCAATACATCATAAAAAACATAATCGAGGTCTTCCGTGTATGCGCCCAGATTCTCCAGCATACCAATGGAGGTGATAATGCCGCGCCCCGCGCAGCCCACCCCCGGCTCCGGCCCGCCCGATTCCACGCAGCGGATGCCGTTGTAGCCCGGCTTTACAAGCTGGTCGAGCGTCACCCCCTGCCGTTCGTCCCGCAGGGTATCGAGCACCGTCTTCTGATTCAGCCCACCGAGCAGCAGCCGGGTGGAATCCGCCTTCGGGTCGCACCCGACCACCAGCACCTGCTTTCCCATCTCCGCGAGTCCCGCGGTCAGGTTTTGCGTCGTGGTGGATTTCCCGATGCCTCCCTTGCCATAGATTGCGACCTGCCGCAACGTCTTTCCCATAATCGTGTACACCCTTTCCGTTCTAAAGTAGATATTTCATATATGCTTACTATGCATTATAATTACTATATGTCTTATTCCCTGGTTTGTCAATAGGATTTCCCATCTTTCGCGGATTGCCCATAATTCTAACAATATCAGGCCTCGATTTAGACAATTATTCCTATTAATCCTATTGACAAAGTATTCTTAATGCAGTATCATTATATATTATTCATATAAGAATAATATGCTTTATAAAGGAGCGATCATCATGGCATTCAATTTCCAATCCTCCGCAGTCCCCACAAGAGAAAACCGTTTGGGCTCCATTACGGGCTATCAGGGCGATCTGATGGATCTGGTCAACAAGTCCAGATGCGGCACGCTAAAGAACAGAGACCGGTGTTTCAGCCAGTCGAGCACATGCCTCTCCTCCTGCGCCATCAGCCAACTGATGGGGATCCGGGATGTGGCGATTGTCTATCATGCGCCCGCCGGCTGTACCGCACTCGCACCGGGCAGCAGCATCCAAAACCGGCAGCTCGCGGTCAAAATCGGCATAAGCAACGCGTCGGTGATTCTGGGCACCGACCTCAGCGAGGCGGATACGGTGTTCGGCGCGACGGACAGCGTACGCGACATTGTGCGCAGCACCTATGAAAAGTACCACCCAAAAGCCATCTTTGTCGCCTCCTCCTGCGTCTCCGGCGTGATCGGCGAGGATCTCGACAGCGTTGTGGAGGAGTTGCGGGAGGAATATGATATCCCCATCGCCTCCGTCCAGTGCGAGGGCTTCAAGTCGCGCATCTGGGCCTCCGGCTTTGATATCTCCGACCATGCGGTGTTGCAGGCGATTGTAAAGCCGCCGCAGGAGAAGCGCCCCGTCATTAATTTTAAAAACTTTTATGAGAGCGAGCGCGAGCAGATTACCGCGCTGTTCGCCGAATTCGGCGTGCGTCCGCAGTTCCTGTACCAGAACGCGACGGTGGAGGAGCTCTCTCATATTTCGGAATCCCTCGCCACCGTCTGCATCTGCGGCACGCTCGGCACGTATCTCGGCAACGCGCTTGAGCAGCTTTACGGCGTGCCGTACATACGCACCATCAACCCGCTCGGCGTGACCGGCTACGAGACCTGGCTGCGGGAGATCGGGCGGGTCATTGGAAAGGAGGACGAGGTGGAGGCCTATATCGCGCGGGAGCGCGCCGTCTACCTGCCGCAGATTGACGAGGTCAAACAGCAGCTCAAGGGCCTGCGCGCCGTGATCGGCATGGGGCCCGGCTATACCTATGAGGTCTCCCGCGTCCTGCAGGAGCTGGGCATGGAGGTTGTCTGGGCGGCAGCGTGGCACTACGACGGGAAATACGACAACGATCAGGTCCCCCCCGCGCTTGAGCACCTACAGGCGAATTCCTCCGATAATCTCCGCCTGTCGGTGGCCGACCAGCAAAATTTTGAGGTGCTGAATATTATCCAGAAATACCAACCGGACATCTACTTCTCCCGCCATCCGGGGACGACGGTGTGGGCAATCAAGCAGGGCGTCGCCGCGCTCTATGTCGCCGACGAGTACATGATTTTCGGCTACAAGGGGACGCTGAACTTCGCAAAAACCGTTCTGGACACCATCCGCAACCGCAGCTTTGAAAAGAATCTGGCGGCCCGTGTCAAGCTGCCCTACACCGATTGGTGGTATGAACAGAACAGCAGCAAGTTTTTAAGGGAGGAAGAAAACCATGGCTAAAATACTCGATCAGCCCCGCTATACCTGCGCCCTCGCGGCGATGAAGACGGTACAGTCCATCAGCCGCGCCCTCCCCATTCTGCACTCCGGCCCCGGCTGCGCGGAAAAGCTCGGCGGGAGCGTCGGGAGCTCCGGGCTCTTCTCCCCGCATATCTTCCCCTGCACCAGCATCAGCGAGAAGGAGGTCGTCTTCGGCGGGAACGAAAAGCTCGCCGAGACCATCGAAAACGCGCTGCGCGTCATTGACGCGGATTTATATGTGGTGCTGACGGGCTGCACCTCCGAAATCGTCGGGGACAATGTGGAAGAGGTCGTCTCCCGCTTCGCCGACGCCGGGAAGCCGGTGATCTACGCCTCCACCCCCGGCTTCAAGGGGAATAACTACATAGGCCACGACTGGGTATTAAAGGCCATTTTTGAACAGTACTGCAAACCCGCCGAACAGGTACAAACGGGACTTGTCAACCTCTTCTCCGGCCCGCCGATGCACGACCCCTTCTGGCTCGGGAATCTCCGCGCGCTGGAGGGGCTGGTGGCGGAGCTTGGGCTCACGCCCAACACCATTTTCGGGCACAACCGCGGCGTCCGCGAGCTCGACCGCGTCCCCGCCGCCGAGCTGAACATTCTCGTCTCGCCGTGGGTCGGGCTGGAGAGCGTGCAGGTGCTTCAGGAACGCTTCGGCACACCCTATCTCCACTATCCCGTCCTCCCCATCGGCGCGTTTGAAACCAGCAAATTTCTCCGCGCTGTCGGAGCAGCCGCCCACGTCGACCCCGCGCTGGTGGAGGAGGTCGTCACACGGCACGAGGCGGAATACTACTACTATATTGAGCGGTTTGCCGATGTTTTTCTGGAAACCCGCGTCATGGCAAAGCGTTTTGTGGCCGTCTCCGACGCGCAGTATACCCTTGCGCTGACAAAATTTTTGGTCAACGACTTAGGGCTGTTCCCCTCAAAGCAATACATCGTGGACGATACACCGCAGCAATACCGCGACGGGATCATTGCGGAATTCAAGAAGCTCAATTACGGCATCGAGGCCGAGGTGGCGTTTTCCACCGACGGCTATGCCATCCACCAGGAAATCGAGGGGGCCGACTTTAACGGCTACCCCCTCATTCTGGGCAGCAGCTGGGAAAAGAGCCTTGCGCAGAAGACGCAGGCGCATTATGTAAACATATCCTACCCCGTAATCGAGCGGCTGATCATCAACGGCTCTATTGCCGGATATGACGGAGGATTGAAGCTCTTGGAGGATATCTATTCCAACGTGCTGACCCGCTTTAACTAAACAGGAGGCGTAATATCAATGGGCGAGAACTACGAACGGCTCAAGCAGTCCCACCCCTGCTTTGGCGGGCAGAAAAACAGAAAGGGCAGGATTCACCTGCCCGTCAGCCCCGGCTGTAATATCGAGTGTAAATTTTGCGACCGGAAAATCAACGACTATGAAGACCGCCCCGGCGTCACCGCGCATATCCTCACGCCGGAGGAGGCGCTGGAGGTGGTCGGGCGGGCGCTCGAAATCTGCGACGGCGAAGTCCCGCTGACCGTGGTGGGGATTGCGGGCCCCGGCGACACCCTCGCAACCGACTACGCGCTCGAGACCTTTCGCCTGGTGCGCGCGCGCTATCCGGCGCTCCTGCTGTGCATGAGCACGAACGGGCTCCTCCTGCGCGAACGGGCGGAGGAGATACTGGACGTCGGCATTGACTCGCTCACGGTGACGGTCAACGCCGTCGACCCGGAGATTCAGGCGCAGATCAACGACCGGATTGTATATCACGGCGCAATCTATACCGGCGCGGAGGGGGCGCGTATCCTCATCGAAAACCAGCTTGCCGGTATCCGCGCCGTGTCGGACGGCGGCGTCACCGTCAAGGTGAACACCGTCCTGGTGCCCGGCGTCAACGACGCGCATATTGAGGCGGTCGCGCAGGCGGTCAGTGAGGCGGGCGCGTCGATCTACAACCTCATCCCGCTCATCCCGCAGCACGCGTTTGCGGACCTGCCCGCCCCCGACTGCGCGGCGATTGAAACGGCGCGGCAGGCGGCGGGCGCGTATATCGACGTATTTCGCCACTGCCAGCACTGCCGGGCGGACGCCATCGGCATCCCCGGGGAACATGACTTTGCGGGCCAGGTGTATCTCAAGCGCATCGCCTACAAGGACACCTTCTCCCACGGCTAAGATAGGAGGGTACACCATATGGTATTTCTCATTGCAGCCGCCAGCACCGACGGCAAGGTGGTAAACCAGCACTTTGGGCGGGCGGAGGAATTTTACATTATGCAAGCGGACGACGAAACCGGCTGGCGTTATCTCGAAACACGAAAAACGCAGCCGGTCTGCAAAGAGCGCAGCCATGACGAAGACCGCCTGCAGGCCACAGTAGACCTGCTCGCCGACTGCGACTATGTACTCGTCAGCCAGATTGGCCCGGGCGCGGAATTTGCGCTCAGTCGCAAGGATATCACCGCGTTTTCCATCGCCCTGCCCATTGACAGGGCGGTGGAAAAGCTGATCGCATACCGCAAGCGGCAAGCGTAGGTTCACGCATACCGGCGCGATTTTGCTATTGCCCTAATATGGCGGACAAATCCTGCTCCGGCGTGGTGATGGGGTGCAGATCAAACATCTCAACGAGCGTGTTTAGAACGGTGTCGGAAAAGAAGGCCGGGATGCTTGGCCCGATGTAGATATTTTTGATGCCCAGCGAAAGCAGGCTTAGCAGAATGCAGACCGCCTTCTGCTCATACCACGAGAGCACCAGTGTCAGCGGCAGATCATTGACACCGCAGTCAAACGCGCCCGCGAGGGCAACCGCAACCTGAATCGCGCCGTAGGCGTCGTTGCACTGGCCCATGTCCAAAATGCGCGGGAAGGGGCCGATGCTGCCCACGTTGAGGTCGTTGAACCGGTACTTTCCGCAGGCCAGCGTCAGCACAATGGTATCCTCCGGCGTCTGCCTGACGAATTCCGTGTAATAGTTGCGCCCCGGCTTTGCGCCGTCGCACCCGCCGACGAGGAAAAAGTGCCTGATGGCCCCGCCCTTGACCGCGTCGATGATGGCGGGGGCTTGATCCAACACGGTCTGCCGCCCGAACCCGGTGGTGACCGTGCTGCCGCCGTTGCGACCGGTCAGGTGCTGCGCCGTCTCATATCCGCCCAGCCGGATGGCGTGGTCAATCAGGGCGGAAAAATCCTTGCGTCCGCTTTCATCGGCACCGATATGCTTCATCTCCGGGTAATGGACCAGCGCCGTGGTATATACCCGGTCACGATAGCTGTCCTTTGGCGGCATTAGGCAGTTGGTGGTGAAGAGGATGGGCGCGGGGATCCCTTCAAATTCCTTTTGCTGGTTCTGCCACGCGGTACCGAAATTGCCCCTGAGCTGCGGATGCGCCTTCAATGCCGGGTAGCCGTGGGCGGGGAGCATCTCGCAGTGGGTGTAAACATTGACGCCCTTACCGTCGGTCTGCTCCAGCAGCTGCGCCAGATCGTACAGATCATGTCCGGTGACGACAATAAACGGCCCCGGTTCCACGGTCAGCGACACCTCCGTGGGGACGGGGTTTCCATAAGCCCCGGTGTTGGCCCCGTCGAGCAGCGCCATACATTGGAGGTTGATGCCGCCGCATTCCATCAGCAGGCCCAGCCATTCCTCCACACCGTGTATCTCGCCCAGCGCCGCCATGCCCTTGATGAACCATGCGTCCACCGCCGGGTCGCGTCTGCCGAGCATACGGGCGTGGTGGGCGTAAGCCGCCATACCGCGCAGGCCGAACAGCAGGGTGGCGCGCAGGGAGACAAGATCCGCGTCGCCGTGAAAGAGCGCTTCCGTATCCAGAATGCCTGCGCCGCCCAGCTGCTCACGCCGGGCTTTCACGCTGTCCGTCAGCGCCGCAATGCTGCTATCGTCAAAATTGACATTGGTGACGGTGGTAAACAGGCCGTCCACAATCAGGTCGACTGTCTCTGTGCAGACCTTCTCTTCCCGCTGCGCGGCTGTCGCGAGCGCAATCATCTCACAGGTCAGCGCGTCCTGCGCCCGGGCGGTCGTCGGCTGTTTGCCGCAGACGCCGGATACGGTGCATCCCGTCCCTTGCGCGGCCTGCTCACATTGATAGCAAAACATGGTTTCTTTCATGGGTATCACTCCTTCAAAATATTCCCGTCGGTGGATATGGTCACAACCTGTAGGGGAATCGCCCGCCCGCTATCGCGCAGGGCTTCCTGCACCGCGTGCGCAATCCCCCCGCAGCAGGGTACCTCCATGCGCGCGACGGTGACGGATTGGATTGGATTGCGTCTGAACAGCTCCGTCAGTTTTTCGGCATAATCCACTTGATCCAGTTTGGGGCAACCGATCAGCGTCGCTCGATTGCGCATAAACCTGGTGTGGAAGTCCGCGCGGGCGTAAGCGGTGCAATCGGCGGCGATCAGCAGGTCGGCTCCGTCAAAATAGGGCGCATGCACCGGTGCGAGCTTGATCTGTACCGGCCACTGCCGGAGCTGTGAGACCGTCTGCGTGGCCCGCGCCATGTGCTCTTTCACCGCTGCCGCGTCGTAGGCCGCGGCTTCCCGCTCCGCAAAGGAAATGGCACCGGTGGGACAGACCGGCAGACAGTCACCCAATCCGTCGCAGTAATCGTCGCGCAGGAGCGTTGCTCTGCCGCCCGCCATGCCGATGGCCCCTTCGTGGCAGACGGCGGCGCACAGGCCACAGCCGTTGCATGCCGCTTCGTCAATTGTAATCAGTTTTCGTATCATTGCGTAAAGCCTCCCTTGACTTTCTGTGTGTAGCATACTATACTTAGCACAAAAAATCCGTGGTTAAAACCACGGATTAGAAAGTATTTGATGGAATGAACGCTGATATGGAAGTGCTGCGCGCGGCCCCCCTCTTCCGGGGTATGATGCAGGAAGACATTGCCGCCATGCTCACATGCCTGCACGCCCAAAGGCGGCATTGCAGGCGTGGGGAAACCCTGCTGCTTGCGGGTGACAGGCCGGAGCACGTGGGGATTGTACTGTCCGGGCGGCTGCGTGTTGTAAAAGACGACGTGGACGGCAACCGGTCGCTGCTTGCCACGCTGGGGGAGGCCGACCTGTTTGCCGAAGCCCTCTGCTGCGCGGGGGCGGAGGAGAGTCCGGTTACGGTGCTGGCCGATACCAACGCCACGGTGCTGCTGCTGCGCTTCTCCCGCATTCTGCACACCTGCCCGAACACCTGCGCCTTTCATCAGGCGCTCATCGCAAACATGCTTCGGGTGGTCGCCCAAAAGAATCTGTCCCTGCAAAGCCGGATGGAGCTGCTGGGGGCAAAATCCATCCAATCAAAAGTCATGGGGTATCTGAACACGTACGCGCGGCAGCGGGGCCGGAGTTTCTCCGTCCCGCATAACCGCGAGGAGATGGCAAGCTACCTCTGCGTGGAGCGCAGTGCCCTCTCCCACACGCTGATGCGTATGAAACGGGACGGGCTTATCGACTACCGGAAGGATCAATTTACGCTGCTTTGACCGCTCGTCCATTTCTATACACTGCGCAGCGCGTCGACCGGATCCTTGCGCGCCGCCGCGGAGGCAGGCACCAGCCCGGCGATAAACGCCAGGAACATACTGATTGCAATCAGCAGGAGCGCCGCCCACACCGTAAGCTGGGCGATTTGGGCAATCCCGAACCGCTGTAACACAATCGTATTGACCGGAATGCAGAGAAGCAGGGTCACGAAAATGCCGAACACCCCCGCCACAAAGCCGACGATCAGCGCCTCCGCGTTAAAGACGCGCCGGATATCCCGCTTGCTTGCGCCGAGGGCGCGCAGGATGCCGATCTCCGTCTTGCGCTCCAGCACGGAGATATAGGTAATCACGCCGATCATGATGGAGGACACAACAAGGGAGATGGACACAAAGCCGATGAGCGCGTAGCTGACCATATTGACGATATTGGTCACGGAGGACATCATCGTGCCGACAATATCCGTGTACCGCACCACCTTGTCCGTCTCTCCGTTCACCCGCATCTGGTCGTTGTAGCCGTCCAGCAGATTGATCAGGTTCTGTTTCGCGTTGAAGTCGCGGGGATAGAGATTGATCTGGGACGGGGTAGCCACATCCGCATAGCCCAGCGTGGTGAGGCTGCGCTCTAATGTGCTCTCCTCCGGATTCATGAGGGAGGTCATAAGCGCTAAAATCTCCTCCTGCCCCATATTCAGCTGAAACGCCCGCGCAAACGCCTGTGTATCAATCGTGACGGCATCCTGTAGCAGCGCCGGTATCTGCCCCGTCACATCCTGCATCGCCTGCCGGGTGAGCGTCTGCATCTGATTCTGGAGGGACTGCACAACCTCATTCATATAAGCTTGCAGCGTCTCCCGCACGTAGGTTTCCACCGCTTCGCTCACCTGTGTCTGCAGGAGCGTCATGTCCATGCGCTGCGTAAGCTGCTCCTGAATCCCCGCCTGCACATCGGCGCGCGCGAGGTAGGCGGATAGATCCTCTATCGTCTGATTGGGATCGGTCACCCCCTGCGCCTCCTCCGCCAGAAGGAAATCCTGCAAAACCTCGCCCATCAGATCGGTGAGCTGACCTGCCTCAATACCCACCTGCTCCGCGACGGCACCCAGGGTGTCACGGAGATCGGGCAGATTGAACCCCTGCGCGTCAAGGGGCGGCAATGTAAGCCCCGTGAGATCAAGAGAGAGGAATTCCGACGGGTCTATCGTGAGCTTCGACGTGTCCACCTGAAAGGCGTCTATCAGCGCGCTTTCATCGATGGAGATCACATCGGAAAGCTGAAACAGCGTATCCGCCGCCGCCTCGCTCTCCTCGGCAAAGGTCTTCCCCGTCAGAACATTGACGGTCGGACGCGCAAGCTGATCCTGCACGACCTTTGATTCCGCCGCGCCCTCCATCAGGTAGCGGACAAGGGCGGGCGTGTAGTTGATGCCGGAAGAGAGCACGGTAGCCGTCGCGTCCGAATCCGGCTGGACAATGCCGACAATGTTCAGCGGTACGCCCGCGTCGACCACCGCTTTCATATAGGCGGCGTCCCGCGACTGAGACACCCATATGTGATAGCTCCCGTCATACCGATAGGTATCTGCCGGCAGAATCACTTTGAATTGCGCGGATAGGAGGGTATCGTAGGTGTAACGCTGCGCGTCGGTCTCCGCCTGCGCGTCGGGCCGCTTGTCCCGCAACGCGCTGCGGTCGTGCACACCTATCGCATAGAGGGTGAGGTCCGATACACTGCCGTCCGCCGACAGGACGAGGAGCGCCTCATCGTATTCCTCCGGCCAATGCCCCGCAAGCAGCTGGTACTGGCCTTCATACAGGCTGCGCTCATCCGGCATCTCATAAAACATGCTTATCCCCGCGCCGCCGCTCAACATCGAAAACATGCCCATCGTGTCGGCGCCGGTCATCGCCTCAGCAAGCGCCGTATCGGGGCTAACCTGGTCAATCCCCCCCGACGTGTCGGCCAGATAAATCTGCGGCGTAATATCATAGAGGTATTGGACGCTGTTGACATTCGGCTCCACGTCGCTTTGATGCGCATCCAGATAGGCTTTGAGGGACGCGAGGTCATTTTGGCTCTGATAGGAGAGCAGTCTTCCAAACATGCTGTTCTCATAGACCCCGCTCACATCGGCGGACAGGTCCTCCTGCGCAGTGTCCGCAGACGCTGCAAACATACTCATCAGATCAAAGCCGGTACCCTGAATGGTGAGCGGGTACACGCTCATGGTCTCCATCTCCACCTTCTGGATGTAACCGTTGACGCCATTTGCGATTGCCAGAATGGTTGCAATGCCGATGATGCCGATGGAACCGGCGAGCGCCGTGACAAAGGTGCGCCCCTTTTTGGTCATGAGATTGCTCAGCGAAAGGGAAACCGCGGTAAAAAAGGACATACGCGCCTTGTGCGGCGCGCGTGGGGTGCGCAGCGCCGCGTCTGACGGGGCAAACGGGTGGCTGTCCGATACAATCTTCCCGTCCGTAAGATGGACAATGCGATTGGCGTAGCGCGCCGCGAGCGCGCTGTTGTGCGTGACCATAATGACCAGCCGGTCCTGGGCAATCTGCGTCAGCAGATCCATCACCTGTTCACTCGTGTTCGTATCGAGCGCGCCGGTGGGCTCGTCCGCCAGTAGTATCTCCGGGTCGTTGATGAGGGCGCGGGCGATAGCGACGCGCTGCATCTGCCCGCCGCTGAGCTCACTCGGTTTTTTCCTGATGTGCTCCTTCAGTCCGACCTCTGCCAGCACCTGCTTTGCCCGCGCGCGCCGCGCGGCGGCAGACACCCCGCTGAGCGTCAGCGCAAGCTCTACATTGGCGAGCACCGTCTGATGCGGTATCAGGTTGTAGTTCTGGAATACAAAGCCGATACGGTTGTTGCGGTACGCGTCCCAGTCGGACGCCTTATACTGTTTCGTAGATACGCCGTCAATGGCGAGGTCGCCGGAATCGTAATGGTCCAGACCGCCGATCAGGTTCAGCATGGTCGTCTTGCCGGAGCCGGATGGCCCCAGAATCGCGGTAAATTCATTGTCACGAAACGCAATCGAGATGTGGTCGAGCGCCGTCTGTGTCAAAGAGGCTGTCTGATAAGATTTGCTGATATCGGCCAACTGCAGCATAAGACCACCCCCTTATTGCAGGCACAGTTTACTTTCTGAATACATTCCAATTATATTCCGTTGTCATTTGAAAAGCAAGCATATGGAATCTCCCACCATACGATAAAAATGCGCCCTGCGAAATCACAGGGCGCATTTGATGGGAGAAGTCAGAGATTAATCGTCGTCCTCATCACAGTGGCACTTTTTGTGGTGGCAATGCTCTTCGTCTTCGTCTTCGTCCTCATCCTCGTCCTCGTCCTCGTCCTCGTCCTCATCCTCGCAGCGTGTTCTCAGTCTGGTCTGGGGCTCCTCAACGGCTTCAATGTGATTGTAATCAATCATGATAAGCCGGCCGCAATGGTCGACAATACGGACGTCTTCCTCTTCTGCATCAACAACGATGCCCTTAAAATTATGCTCGACACCGAAAATTTTAACGTTCTGACCCTCGAGACGCTCAAACTCTCTGCGAAGATTGTCATGCTCATGCTCATGATTACGCTTACCCATGAAACAAAGTCTCCTTCATCAATGTTTTGTGCCGAGCTACCCGACACAACACAGTATATGAGCCCGCGTGATGATTGGTTCAGACCACCATGCTATGTCCACCCTTGTCGTGGCGCAGCATGTGGCCGATTCTTTCCGCAAGAACCATATTAAAATTTAAAAAGGTTCTAAAACACAAAAGTTTTAGAACCTTGGCGGAGAGAGAGGGATTCGAACCCTCGAGACGCTATTAACGCCTACACGATTTCCAATCGTGCGCCTTCGACCAACTCAGCCATCTCTCCATACATAAATTATGTTGATATATCACGGGCGCGTTATGTCATGCGCAACATTAAATATTATAGCAGAATTTTTGTAGGAGTCAAGCATTTCCCAAAAATATTACGGCGGAGCCGGATAATATCCGGCTCCGCCCAGACCGAAGACAAAGCGGGCATCACTGCATCATGCAGCGGTGCCC
>JAJQEJ010000015.1 GCA_021201735.1 Oscillospiraceae bacterium
CCGTTTGACGCTCAATTAATATATCAAACCCACAGAGGCTTGTCAACTGCTTTTTGTGTTATTTTGCGGTTTTTTATTGATTCCTGAAATAAACCTGCTTTTTTCCCGTTTGCAGCGGGAAAAGGCGGCTATTTTCGCGCCCGCGCTACGCTTTGACAGAAATTCGTTTGATCGCCTTCGCGCATTCACATATAATAACAGGCGCAACGGCGAGCGCAATGACAACCGCCCACGCCTGCGCATCGAGCGCAACCGTGCAAAATATAGCCTGTAGCGGCGGGAAACAGAGCACCGCAATCTGCATGGCCGCACCGATGAGAAACGCACGGTTCATGGCCTTGTTCGAAAAGATACCTATTTTACAAAGTGACTGGCGCTCGCTGCGCACATCAAAGGCATGGAACAGCTGGCACAGCGTCAGAGTGGCAAATGCCATCGTATTCGCCGTCGCACTTGCCATGCCGGGATCGGAGAGGATGTATTCCCCTAAAAAGTAGGCTGTGAGCGTCAGCACCCCCACCATGACGCCCTGCCACAGCAGCCGTCCGGCAAATCCATTTGCAAAGAGGCTCACCCCCGTGTCGCGCGGCGGCTCCTTCATGATGCCATGTTCGACCGGCTCAACGCCCAACGCGAGCGCGGGCAAAGAGTCTGTGACCAGATTGAGCCACAGGAGCTGCACCGGCACAAGAGGCATTTGATGAAAGTGGAACAGGGTCGCGACAAAAATGGTGATCATCTCACCGATATTACAGGAGAGGAGATAGTGAATCGCCTTTTTAATGTTGGCATAAATCCCTCTCCCCTCCTCCACCGCGCAGACGATGGTGGAGAAGTTGTCATCGGTCAAAATCATATCGGAAGCACCTTTGGCGACGTCGGTACCGCTTATCCCCATTGCACACCCAATATCGGCGGCCTTGAGCGCGGGCGCGTCATTGACGCCGTCGCCCGTCATCGCTACAACGTAGCCCCGCTTTTGCCACGCCTTCACAATCCGCATCTTATGCTCCGGCGAGACACGGGCAAACACGGAAAACCGGTGCACCTCCTGCTCGAGCAGCTCCTGCGGCATAAAGTCCAGCTCTTCCCCTGTGATCGCGAGATCGCCGGGGCGGAAAATCTCCAGCTCCTCCGCGATGGCAATCGCCGTGAGCTTATGGTCGCCGGTGATCATGACAGGCCGAATCCCGGCCTCATGACAGCGGCAGACCGCCTGGTGCACCTCCGGGCGAGGCGGGTCAATCATCCCCAGCAGGCCCACAAAGATCAGCCCGCGCTCCAGCGTCTCTGGCGTGAGGGAGGTCGGCATCTTTTCCACATCTTTATATGCAACGCCCAACACGCGCAAGGCGCGGCTTGCCATCTCCTCGTTTTTCCGCACCGCGCCCGGCACCGCGCTACAGCGGCGCAGCAGGACATCCGGCGCACCCTTCACCAAAATGCGCAGTCCCCCGCCCGGCCTGCGGTGCACTGTAGTCATCAGCTTGCGGTCCGAGTCAAATGGGAGCTCCGCCTGACGCGGCATATCCCGCTCGAGCTCCGCCTTGTGAAACCCCTCTTGCGCGGCGATTTCCACGAGTGCCGCCTCAGTCGGGTCGCCCGTTACCTTCTCCCCTTCCTCCAGTGCGTCGTTGCACAGGGCACCAATGATGAGCGCAAGTTTCCTCTCTTCCGCGCGTGGCGTCCACACATCGACCACCGTCATTTTGTTCTGCGTGAGCGTACCGGTCTTGTCCGAGCAAATCACGCCCGCGCAGCCCAGTGTCTCCACCGCGGGCAGCTTTTTAATAATCCCGCCCCGCTTTACCATACGGGACACCCCCATCGCAAGCACAATCGTCACAATGGCGGGCAGCCCCTCCGGAATGGCCGCGACCGCGAGGGAGACCGCCGTCATAAACATCTCCAGCAGCGGCGCGCCTTGCAGTAGGCCCAGGCCAAACATCACGCCGCAAACGCAAAGGCAGGCGAAGGAGAGAGTTTTGGATATCTCTCCCATCTTCTTTTGCAGCGGCGTCTGTGTGTTTTCTTCATCCATCAGCAGTCCGGCAATCCGCCCCATCTCGGATTCCATACCGGTCGCTGTGACGAGGCAGGTGGCATGTCCCGCAGTAATGACGGTTGACGCCGTAACCATATTGCTCCGCTCCGCGAGCACCGCCTCTTTCGGCAGCAGCTTTTCGCTGCACTTTTCCACCGGCACGGATTCCCCCGTCATGGCGCTTTCGTCCGCTTTGAGCCGCACACTGTCCAGAATGCGCGCGTCGGCGGGCACCATGTCTCCCGCTTCCAGAAAGATGATGTCCCCCGGCACCAGTCTTGCCGTCTCAATATGTACCCGCGCGCCGTCCCGCATGCATTTCGCCACAGGTGCCGTCATTTTCTGCAGCGCCTCCAGCGCCTTTTCGGCGTTGCCCTCCTGCACGACGGAGATGCACGCATTCACCACCACAATGACCAGAATGATGACCGCCTCCAGCCAGTCCTCCCCGCCGCTTGCCAGCATGGAGAGAAATGCCGCAACCAGCAATACGATCACCATCGGATCGCGCATCTGATCTAAAAAACGGGCAATCGCGCTTCTTTTTTTTGCATGTTCCAGTTCGTTATTGCCGTAAATCGAGAGTCTCCGCTCCGCCTCCTCCGTCGAAAGCCCTCTGCGCACATCCGATTCCAGCTCTTTCAGTGCCTGTCCCCCACCGACATTGTGCCACTCCGCCATTCGGTTCCCTCCGTACTTCCATATATTGGTATATGGAAGTATAGGCTCGTCCAACTACGATTACAAGGGAATTCTGGCGATAGAAAAAGCAATTATCCCATGAAAAAAGCAGAGGTGGTGCCGCGGCACCGCCTCTGCTGGTTTACCCTGATTTTATTGCCCTTCTGTGGTCGTGGGGGTCTCTGCTGCCGGTTCCGCGGATGCCACCGACGGTGCTGCCGTTTCTACCGGTAGCTCCGCTGATTCCGCCGCCGGGGCCGGGGTTGCCGCTGCCGCGATGTTTGCATCCATAATTGCATTCACTTTGGTATAGATATCCTTGGGGTCCAGCGCATCGTACACGGCATTGGTCACCACGTCGGCGCTCTCAGTCCACTCCTCTACCAGTGTTTGCATCTGGGCATCCACGTCGTATGATTCCCGCACCTGCTGCCGGTTTTCATCGGTATACGTTTCAAGGCGGTAAATAATGTGGTAGCCATAGTCCGACTCGACCGGGTCGCTGATTTCCCCAACTTCCAGCGCCAGGGAGGCCGCTTCAAACTCTGGCACCATCTGCCCGGAATACGCCAAATAACCGTCTAGCCCGTTCACATTTCCGTCGGTATCTTTATCGTCGCTGCGCTCCAGCATTTTTTCTTCAAAGAACGCGTCCCGGTCCTCCGCCGCTCTGAGTTCCTCCGTCAGCGCCTGCGCCTCCTTGAGAATCTCCGCCTTTTCCTCATCGGTCTTGCCTTCTGTGGAGAGTAGGATGTGCTTTACAAAGTAGTAGCCCTGCTCCTCCATGTACGCGTCGACATCATTGAGATAGAGCGCACCGCCCTCCTCACTGAGCTTCTCCTGCAGATTTTGCACCAGATACTCCGTTTCGTAAATGCTGCGGAACGTCTCCTCCGTGACACAGTAACCCTCAAGATAGTCCTGCAGCGACATATTATACGTGATCTGAACCTGCGAGGCCACCAGCTCCATCTGCTCGTCGAGCTCCGCCTGCTGCTCCTCCGTCACCGTAACACTATTTGCGGCGGCGTTTTGCTCGAGCCCCGCGCCATAGAGCGTGGCGATTTTCAGTGCATTCTCCTTGATATAATCCGCAACCGAAACACCGTCGATATCCTGTTCCCAGGAGGCGTCATCCGTTATACCCATCTGCGATGTCACATAGAGCATCCAATATATGTATTCCTCGGCGGACAAATCTTGTCCATTGACTGTGGCAACCGCTGTATCGCGGGTATACCCTGTCACCTGATAGACAATATCATCCTCATTTTGGGCTGTGCAGCCCGCAAGGCAGCCCACAGCCAATGCCCCTGTCAGCATCAGCCCGATTGCTTTTTTACCTAAATTCATAATTACGCTCCTTTTGCTCCGCCTTTGCCGGTGCACTTAATAGAATTCATTATTCCAACTATAACATCCCTTGCGGAAAAGTACAAGCAAATTGTCATTTATTTAAAATTCATTCATATTTATGGCAGCCAGGTCTTCCGCCGTATGCGCGTAGTCCTCCACCAGCTTGCGCCCATATTTGAGGGCGTCCTCCCCCTTTTTCAGCCGCAGGATCAGATGGGGTTCCTCTCCGGCGGCAAAGAGCAGCCTGCCTCTGTATATCTCCTTGGCGCAGAGCGCGGAGATGCGCCGGATGTCGCATTGGGAAAATTGAATCTGGATATTCGCGCCCTTCTGGCTGATGGCGGAAATTCCGTTCTGCGCCGCATCCGCCCGCATTAAGGCCACTGAAACAAGGTTGTTCACCTGCCGCGGCGGGTCGCCGTAGCGGTCGACCAATTCGTCTACCAGGTCGTCTGCATCCGCCTCACTGCGGATCGCGGCGATCCGGCGATAGAGGTCGATGCGCTGTTCCTCCGCCGGGATGTAGCGGTCGGGAATGGAGGCCGCCACCGTCAGATCAGCCGTACACTCCGGCTCCGGCTCCGGCGTTTCGCCTCTCTCCTCCAGCACCGCCTCTTCGAGCAGCTTGAGATACATGTCGTACCCCACGCTGAACAGAAAGCCGGACTGCTCCGGCCCCAGAATATTACCCGCGCCGCGAATCTCCATGTCCCGCATGGCAATTTTGAACCCAGACCCAAACGCCGCAAATTCCCGCACGGCGGACAGGCGCTTGGTTGCTATTTCAGAGAGGATTTTTCCCCTGCGATAGGTAAGGTAGGCATACGCCCTGCGGGTGGAGCGCCCGACGCGCCCTCTGATCTGATGCAGCTGCGCAAGCCCCATGCGGTCGGCGTCCTCAATAATGAGGGTATTCACATTGGAGATGTCTATCCCCGTCTCAATAATGGTGGTGCAGACAAGCACGTCCACCTCCCCGTCGCTCATGCGGGTCATGACATCGCCCAGCTCCTCATGGCTCATCTTGCCGTGTCCGACGGCAATTGTTACGTCATCCCCCAGCATCTCCCGGATACGCGCGGCGGTGCGGGCGATGGTTTCGACGCGGTTATGCAGGTAATACACCTGTCCGCCGCGCTCCAGCTCACGGCGCATGGCGTCGGCGAGCAGGCTCCACTCGTGCTCCACCACGTAAGTCTGCACCGGCTGGCGGTCCGCCGGAGGATTTTCCAGCGTGCTCATATCGCGGATGCCGGAGAGGGCCATGTTGAGTGTGCGCGGAATGGGCGTCGCCGAAAGGGTGAGCACATCCACCTGCTTTGTAAGCTCCTTCAACCGCTCCTTGTGGGTGACCCCGAAGCGCTGCTCCTCGTCTACCACCAGCAGGCCAAGATCTTTGAAGCGGATATCCTTTTGCAAGATGCGGTGGGTGCCGATGAGCA
This sequence comes from Oscillospiraceae bacterium, assembly GCA_021201735.1. Classification (GTDB taxonomy): domain Bacteria; phylum Bacillota; class Clostridia; order Oscillospirales; family Oscillospiraceae; genus JAJQEJ01. Next base: position 5,524 of record JAJQEJ010000015.1, read on the forward strand.
GGTCGAGCGACCCGTTCTCCACACGCTGCAGAATCTGTTTCGTCTGCGCGGGGGTGCGGAAGCGGGAGAGCATCTCAATCTCCACCGGGTATTTTGCATATCTCTGCTTTGCGGCGAGATAATGCTGCCGGGCCAGCACGGTCGTCGGCACCAAAATCGCCGCCTGCTTCCCCTCTAGCACGCATTTCATGACCGCGCGAAAGGCCACCTCCGTCTTCCCGTAGCCCACATCGCCACACAACAGGCGATCCATCGGGCGTGCCTGCTCCATATCCCGCTTGACCTCTTCAATACAGCGTAGCTGGTCGTCGGTCTCAGTATATTCAAACTGCTCTTCAAACTCCTTCATCCACGGGGAATCGGCGGAAAAGGCGTACCCGGGCTGCATCTGGCGGGCGGCATAGAGCGCGACGAGCTCCTTTGCCATGTTCTGCACCGCTTTTTTTGCCTTGCCCTTGGCCCGCTCCCAGTCTGTCCCGCCCAGACGGGAGAGCTTGCGCGTCTCGTTTGCGTCCTCTCCCCCGCCGATGTACTTGCTGATAAAATCCAGCTGCGTCGCCGGGACATAGAGGATGTCCGCCCCGGCATACGCCAGCTTGAGATAGTCCTTCTCAATGCCGTCCACCGTCATCTTGGTCAGCTCCACAAACCGCCCAATGCCGTGCTTTTCATGTACGACGAGGTCACCGGACGCGAGATCGGTAAAGGAGTCCAGCTTCTTCCGGTTGGTCACAGCCTTCTGCTTTTTCTTTTTCTCCACACTGCCCCGACCCTCGGTCAGCACAGCAAAGCGCGCGCCGGGGTACTCCATCCCCGCAGAAAGCCCCCCGACGGCAATGACCGTACTGCCGTGCGGAGGGAGCGCATGGAGCTGAAAATCCACCGCCGTGCGAATTTTTTGTTCCCGCAGCAGGGTCTGTAAATTGAGCGCGCGCTGTTCACTGGAAACGAGCACCACCGTGGAAAAGTCTTCATTAATATAATGAGACAGATCGGATACCGCCGTCTCCAGACTCGCGCCAAAGGAGGGAAGCTGGCGCGCCGTCATCGACAGAACTGTCTTCGGCCGCAAGGGATAGCTCCCGCTCGGAAATGCATCAAGATAACACACGGGCCACTGCGCAAGCTTTTCGCAGAGTTCCTGCACCGTCGCTGCGTGTGCCGCGCACGCACCGGCCAGGATGCCGCGCTCCATGAGGTCTTTGCTGTCCTCGCCAATCTGCCACAGCCAGTTGCTTGCCCGCTCGGCGGCGCGCGCGCTCTCCGAAAACAGCAGCACGGCATCCTCCGGCAGGTAATCGGCCGGCGTCGCCAAGTCAGGGTAAATCAGCGCTAAATAGCGGTCGAGCGCGGGGAAGGAAATCCCCGCCTCTATCCGCGTCTTATCCTCCGCAAGCACCGTACACAGCGCCGTCTGATCTCCTCTCTTCTTCTCCGTCTGGGCGATCAGCTCCTCCATCTTTCGCACCAGTCCGCTCCATCCGCCCGGCACGATCTGCGGCAGCACCTCGGAGACGGGCAGGATTTCGGCGGACGTACACAGTTCCGTCCGCCGCTGGGTGACAGGGTCAAAAAAGCCCATGGAGTCAATCTCGTCACCAAAGAATTCGGCGCGTATCGGCTGGGGATGCGCGGGCGAAAACACATCCAAAATGCCGCCGCGCAGCGCAAACTGGCCCACCCCCTCAACTTGTTCGCAGCGGGTGTATCCGGCGGCGGAAAGTGTCTCCGCAAGCACACTGAGATCGTAGCTGCCGTCCATGCGCAGTTCCTGTGCCGCGTGCCTGAAAAGCGGTTTTGGGATGGTGCGCTGAAGCAGCGCCTCCATCGTCACAACGGCCAGGCGAATGCTCCCCTGCGTCAGGCCGTGCAACACTGCAAGCCGCCTGTGCTCCCACTGCCGTGAGACCTCCGCCGCGTTGTGAAAGATAAATTCCCTTGCAAACAGCGTCGCCACCGGCTCACCGGTAAACGCGGTGATATCCTGCGCCAGCGCGCGCGCCTCACCCTCGTCGGCGCAGATGAGCACCGCCGGACGCCCTGTTTCTCTATATAAATATGCCGCAAGGTACGTCCGATGAATGGGTGCGAGTCCAGTCAGCACCGCCGGGCATGCCCCCTGCTCTACCGCCGCAAGCAGCGTAGAAAACTCTGCTATCTCGTTCCCCTCCGCTAGTAACGCCTTCATAAGCTCTCCTTTTGTAGAGAAATATGGAAATTAATGAGCGCAAAAAAGGCTCAATTATACGCCCCCATCGCCGCATCTACGCCCCGCGTAATCAGGCATGCCACGGCGTCGGCCGCGTCCGCGACCGCCTTTGCGATCGTTTTCTCGTCCTCCCCGCTGAATTTCGAGAGCACCCAGTCCGCCATGTTGTAATCCGGGTGGGGCTTGGCCCCCACGCCGATTTTAATGCGGGGAAACCGGTCACACCCCAAGTGCGCAATGATGCTCTTGAGCCCGTTGTGCCCGCCCGCAGACCCGTCGCGTCGGATGCGCAGCTTGCCCACAGGGAGGGATACATCGTCGGAAATGACCAGCACCCGCTCCGGCGGGATGTGGTAAAATGACGCCGCCGCCCCGACCGCTTCCCCCGACAGATTCATAAAGGTGACGGGCTTCATCAGCAGCGCGCGCTGACCTTCAACGACAGCGGTATCAGTCAGCGCCTTATACTGAAGCTTCCGCACCGACACGTGCATCCGCCGCTCTAACTCGTCAATGGTGAGAAATCCCACATTGTGCCGGGTGCGCTCATACTGTCCGCCCGGATTGCCAAGGCCGACCACCAGCCAATCGATCCCGCCGCTTTTCACTTTTTTCCCAAAGAGCACGTAATCCCCCGCCTTCGCTACGGCCTTAGGGGGACAGGGCGTGTGCCCCGTCCCCTGTTTTCCGCGTTATGTGTTATTTCGCTTTATTTTAAGTAAATAGCTTAGAAACCGAAACCTCTGCAAAAATGCGCTCAATCGCCTCAGCAAATAGGCGCGCAACTGAGAGATACTGTATCTTATCACATTTTATATCCGCACGCGGGCAAATGGTGTCGAGGAAAAATACTTCCTTAATCACGCTCTCGTTAATCCGATCCACCGCAGATCCAGAGAGCACGCCGTGGCTCGCGCAGGCGTATACCTCGGTCGCGCCGCCCAGCTCCACCAGGGCCTGCGCCGCGCCACAGAGGGAACCCGCGGTATCTACCATATCGTCAAAGAGTATGACCTTCTTGCCATCCACCTGTCCAATAATATTCATCACCTCGGATGTGTTGGCCTTCTGCCGCCGCTTGTCCACAATGGCGAGGGGTACGCCCAGCCGCTGCGCGAAGGACCGCGCGCGCGCCACGCTGCCGACGTCGGGCGAAACCACCATCACATCCGGCTCATCCGCAAAGCGCTCCTGAAAATACTCGGTAAAGATCGACCCACCCAGCAGGTTATCCACAGGGATATCGAAAAAGCCCTGAATCTGCGACGCATGCAGATCCATTGTGAGCAGGCGGTCGGCCCCCGCGCGGGTAATGAGGTTTGCCACCAGCTTTGCGGAGATCGGGTCGCGCGGCTTGGTCTTCCGATCCTGTCGGGCATAGCCGAAGTACGGCATCACCGCCGTAATCCGCCCTGCGGAAGCGCGCCGGAGCGCGTCGATCATGATGAGCATTTCCATCAAGTTATCATTGACCGGCGACGAGGTCGACTGCACCACAAAGACGTCGGAGCCACGCACCGTTTCGTAGATAGATACGAAGTTCTCCCCGTCGGAAAACGCGCCCACCTCCGCGTTCCCAAGCTCAAGCGTACCGATTTCCTTGCAGATCGCCTCCGCAAGCGGGCGGTTGGAATTCCCTGTAAAAATCTTAATATCCTTACCGTGTGAAATCATTTATTCCCCATTCCTTTCCATATATGCACGCCACCGTTTGGGCGGGCGCGTTATGTTCCGTTGCTTTTTTTCCCGTCCATCCAATGTTCCTTGATCGTCTGCCGCGCACGGGCGATTGCCAGACTGCGCGCGGGCACTTCCTGCGTAATGGTAGAGCCCGCGGCCGTATAGGCCCCATCCCCCACCTGCACGGGTGCGATCAGATTGGTGTTGCAGCCGATAAACGCGCCGTCGCCGATGGTGGTGCGGTGCTTCTCATCGCCGTCGTAGTTGACGGTCACAGTGCCACAGCCAAAATTGACGCCCTGCCCCACATCGGAATCCCCGACATAGGTCAGGTGGGAAATCTTCGTGCCTGCGCCAATGGTGCTGTTTTTCAGCTCGACAAAGTCCCCCACCTTCACCGCTCTGCCGATGTGACAGTGTGGGCGGACATAGGCAAACGGCCCGACGGTCGTCTCGTCTTCCACCGTACTCTCGTAGAGCTGGGAGGCATTCACCGTCACGCGGTCACCGAGCACGCAGTCGCAAACCATCGTGTTCGGCCCGATCTCGCAGTCGGTGCCAATCCGCGTCTGCCCGCGCAGGATGGTGCCCGGCAACAGCACGGTGCCAACCCCAATCTCGACCTCCGGCCCGACAAACGTACTTGCGGGATCAATGATCCGCACCCCCGCCTGCCGGAGCTGTTTTTGTCTGCCGCGCTGCACAATCTGCGGCGCGGCCTCGTCCACATTTTCCGCCGTGAGCGCCAGAAACCCAGCCTCACATCGGCCATCTATCTTGCTTTGCAGCGTAAAAATATCCGCCCGCCCGTCCCAGAGCCGGGCGCGCAGGTCATCCGACAGGGTGTATACCTTCCCGCATACCTCCCGCTCGTCCTCGCCGGGAAAGACCGGATGCGCAAACACAAAAACCGTGCTGACATGACTCAGAAACTCCGCCAAGCGCGCCGCAGTGTCCTGCGCCGCCGCATCCGCAATCACCGCCTGCTCCGGAAAGCACTGCGCCACAGCGGGCCTGTCCCGCGCATCGCAGACGACAAAAAAGCGTTGCACCCCCTGTCTCTGCAGCGCCACACGCAGCCACACCGCGGCGGGATCAAACAAAATATGTTCCAGCATCATGGGGGACTGATTTCCGTCTCCTGACAGGAAAACAATGGCTCCTGGCGCTCCCAATGGCATTGCGCCTCCTTCCGTACGCATTCACTTGTGTCTCATTATAACAAATATTTTAGCAATTTGCACTCATTCCAATGAAATTTTATACAGTTTCGTTGCTTTCCAATAGAATGTACAGTTTTCTTTTTTCATTTGTCAACAAATTGACAAGCGCACATCTGATTTTTCCCCTCTCTGTTCCAAATATTAAGATTTTTTCATAAAATCGTAAGGTTTTCCCCCTTGTGCTTTTCCGCACCATCCCATATACTGTAATCCATCCACTGTACTAATCTACGCCATACAGTCAAGTGAAAGGAGATATCCCATGATCAGTCTCAACTCCAGAGACGCCCGCCCGATCTATGAGCAGGTTAAGGACGGCCTGCGCCACCTGATGATCACCGGCGGGCTGCAAGCCGGCGATCAGCTTCCCTCCGTGCGCACACTCGCCGCGACACTCGCCATCAACCCCAATACCATCCAGCGCGCGTATGACGCGCTGGAGAAGGAGGGCTATCTCCAGTCGGTCGCCGGAAAGGGCTCCTTTGCGGCCCCGCAGGATGCCGTCACGCAGAATCGGCGCACAGCCCTGCTCAAGCAATTTGATGATACTACAGCGGAGCTGCTTTTCCTGGGACTCACCCGGCAGGAGCTCTCCACAAGGATTCAGGAGGTACACGCATGATTGAAGTCAGGCATGTCGCCAAAACATTCGACCAGTTCCAGGCCCTGCACGACCTGAATATGACAGTAAAAGACGGCTCTATTTACGGTCTTGTCGGCCCCAACGGCGCGGGCAAATCCACCATCCTGCGCCACATCACAGGCATCCTCCGGCAGGACGAGGGGCAGGTGCTGGTAGACGGCGCACCGATCTATGAAAATCCCGCGGTAAAGTCACGCATTTCTTCGATCCCGGATGATATTTACTATTTCCCCTCCGCCTCCACGCGGGATATGATGCGCTTTTTAAAGGGCTTTTACCCGCGCTTTGACATGGCGCGTTACAATGCCCTAAAGGACGTCTTTCAGACCGTGAAGGAGACCACGCCCATGCGGCGGCTTTCCAAGGGGATGCAAAAGCAGGCGGCGTTCTGGCTCTCGATGAGCTGCAGGCCGGATATCCTCGTGCTCGACGAGCCGGTGGACGGGCTCGACCCCGTCATGCGCCGCCAGGTCTGGGCCCTGCTGATGGGGGACGTCTCCGAGCACGGGACGACCGTGCTTGTCTCCTCCCACAACCTGCGCGAGCTGGAGGATGTGTGCGACCACGTCGGTATCCTCTCCCACGGCACCGTGCTCATTGAGCGCTCCCTTGCCGACCTGCAGGACAACGTGGTCAAAATGCAGGTCGTGTTTCAGGACCGGGAGGCGCCCGCCCTGCCGCCTGATCTGGAGGTGCTGCACATCTCGCAGGTGGGACGCATCCACACCATCATCGTGCGCGGCAGCGCGGCGGATGTGACGACACGCCTTGCGGTCTTCAGCCCCATTTTGATGGAGGCGCTCCCGCTCACGCTAGAGGAAATCTTTATCTATGAACTGGGAGGTGAGGACTATGCAGTCCGTGAAATCGTACTTTAATCCGACGCTGTTCCGCAAAAATTTCGTCCGCTTTTGGCCGATCTGGGTGGTCTATCTGCTCAGCTGCCTTTCCCTTCCGCTCGCTCTCTCTGCTGAGTACTCCCCTGCTTTTACTCCCGATGTGCTCAAGTACAACACCACCTCGTCCATACTGGAGCACGCCACTTCTTTTTCTGTCCCCCTCTCCTGCGTTTTTGGTATTCTGGTTGCCATAGCGGTTTTTTCCTATCTTTTCAGCAGCCGCTCCGTCGGCTTTGCGCACACCCTTCCAATGCGCCGTGAGGGGCTGTTTCTGACCAACTATCTCTCCGGTTTTTGCTTCTTTCTGTTCCCGCTCGTTCTTGTCTTCGTCATCTCGCTACTTGTCTGTGCCTCCATGGGTGTTATCTGCATCGGCACGCTGCTCACATGGCTTGTGGTACATGTGCTCTGCACAATCTTCTTCTACTCCTTCGCGGTTTTCTGCGCCATGTTCACAGGCCACCTTCTGGCGCTGCCCGCGTTCTATATTATATTTAATGTGCTGGCACTGGGCATCAGCTCCATATTACAGGTGGTCTTTGAATATTTCCTGTATGGCTATAGCTGGGGGTCCTTTTCCGCACTCAACACAGTTGCCGATTGGCTGACCCCCGCCTCTATGCTCTCACGACTGGATTGCGTAAGTGACCGCACAACGTTGACCACCGCGATAACCGGTATGGAATATGCTCTGCTCTATGCCGTGGTCGGCATTGTCTTTGCCGTGCTCGCGCTGCTTGTTTACCGGCGCCGCCAATTGGAGCTAGCCGGCGATGTGGTGGCCGTTCGCTGGGTGCGCCCCATTTTCCGCTACGGCTTCGCCGCCTGCTTTTCCATGGTGATCGGGTGTGTTCTTTATGCTATTTTTACGAATGATATTATCCCGTTCGACAGCGCACCGCTCCTGATCTTTTTCCTGCTTCTCAGCGGCGTTATCGGATATTTCCTTGCCGAGATGCTTCTGCAAAAGTCCTTTCGCGTCTTCCGCCGTTGGAAAGGCTGCGCCGTGTTTTCCGTCTGTGTGCTGGCCCTGTCCCTCTGTCTCGCCTTTGACATAACCGGATATACCACACGGGTCCCGTCCAGTCAAAACATCACGGGCATCTCAATCAGCGGTATCAGCTCTGCGCCATATGATAGCGCTGCCACCACTTCAATTACCTCCGCCGATTCTGAGGTGATCGCGCAAATTCTCTCCGTACATCAGACACTGATCGGCCTGAAAGGTTCGGATAATCCCTATGCCCGCAGCTATTCATACCTTGCTTCCGCAGTCACCTCTATCCCGCAAACATCTCTCTCCACGACCATTACCTATACCCTCTCCAGCGGTGCAGTCATAACACGTGAATACAATGCTACAGTCTCGTTATCCGATCTGACCGCAGACGATTCCCTTGCAAGCCAGTTGCAGACGCTGATCAATCTCCCCGCGGCAAACGCTTATAACGCCTCAACTTATGATGCTTCCCGCAATCAGTTTTTCTCTTATGCGTTGCTCGACCTCATCCCCGCAAACATCACCTCGATCAATATGATGGTCTACGACACCGAGATGGATATCTGGAACACCGCGGAATGCCCCGTCGGTAATGCGCGTACGCAGCTGTATGATGCCATCCTTGCCGACTTTGCCGAAGGCACCCTCGGTGTGCGCTATCTCTTTGATGAAGACCCGGAACGTCTGACCCATACCTGTGCCAACGATATCACGCTTGTCTACTCCGTACCTGCAACAACACCGAACGCTTCCGGGCAGCAGGATTCCTCCTATGTGCAATTTACCATTACCATGACGCCCGATGCCGCTCACACCATCTCTGCCATGAAAGATCTTGGTATGCTCTCGGACACGAATATTTTAATTACCAACGATGACAGCCGGGCAGACACACTATATAAGACGAATTATGTGCGGTGATTATGACCGAAATTTGCCGGTTCCCCTTTGTGCCTATTGCCAAAGGCACGAGGGGGATCCCTCTATTTTTTTCAATTCTGCATAAAGAAAATGGTAAATTTCCTGCAATTATCGGCATGATATAACGAAAAACAAAAGGAATGCGCCTTGCTTTTTTGCGCAGAGCGTATTATAATCTGTGATTGGGAAGTGTTTTTTTGGCCTGTGGGCTAAAATACAATATTTTTGTGGAGGTTATACACATGAAAGAGGTCTATGTAGTAAACTGTTGCCGCACCGCGGTCGGTGCCTTTGGGGGCAGCCTCAAGGATACCCCGGCCCCCGAGATGGGTGCAATCGTCGCAAAAGAGGTGCTCGCGCGCAGCGGCGTGAAGCCGGAGCAGGTGGATGAGGTCATGTTCGGCTGTGTGCTCACCGCCGCGCTGAGCCAGAACGTCGCCCGTCAGGTCGCCATTAAGGCGGGCCTCCCCATTGAGACGCCCGCGTATACCATCGGTATGGTCTGCGGCTCCGGACTCAAAAGCGTAATTGAAGGTGCCCGCGCTATTGTTGCAGGCGACGCCGATATCGTTTTGACCGGCGGTACCGAGAACATGTCCGCCGCGCCCTACGCCATTCCCACCGCGCGCTACGGTGCCCGCATGGGCCCCGCCAAGATGGTGGATACCATGCAGTATGACGGCCTGACCGATGCTTTTGATGGCATCCTGATGGGCGAGACCGCGGAGAACATCTGCGATAAGTGGGGCATCACCCGCGAGGAGCTCGACGCCTTTGCGCTCTCCTCTCAGGAAAAGGCGGCAGCCGCCCTTGCGTCGAACCGCTTTGCCGACGAGATTGTCCCCGTCATGGTAAAGCAAAAGAGGGAAATGGTCGAGTTTAAGGTGGACGAATTCCCCCGCGCTACCACCGCCGAGAGCCTCACGAAGCTCAAGCCCGCCTTCCGCAAGGACGGCCGCGTCACCGCGGGCAACTCCTCCGGCATCAACGACGGCGCAGCCGCCATCCTGCTCGCTTCCAAGGAGGCGGTCGAAAAGTATGGCCTCAAGCCCATGTGCAAGCTCATCAGCTGGGGCCAGGGCGGCGTTGATCCGAAGATCATGGGCGTCGGCCCCGTTCCCGCAACCAAGAACGCACTGGAAAAGATCAACATGACCGTCGACCAGCTCGACCTCATTGAGGCGAACGAAGCGTTTGCCGCGCAGTCTGTCGCTGTCGCAAGAGAGCTGAAGTTCGACATGAGCAAGGTCAACGTAAACGGCGGTGCCATCGCCATCGGCCACCCCGTCGGTGCTTCCGGCGCGCGTATTATCTGCACGCTACTGCACGAGATGCAGAAGCGCGACAATGTAAAGACCGGCCTCGCTACCCTTTGCATCGGCGGCGGTATGGGCGTTGCGGCGATCTTTGAAAAGTGCTGATTACATCCCCGTCACTGGAACCGCGGACAACCGGATACCGGTTGTCCGTTGTTTCAATTCGGTAAAATAGATTAATTTAGGAGGAAGCAGTTTTGGCTAAGTTTATTTCCGTGACAGAAGCGGTTGCCCTGATTCCTGACGGCGCAAGCATTATGTTCGGCGGCTTTATGGGCAACGGAAACGCGCACAAGATTATCGCCGCGCTTGCGGAGAGCGGCAAAGGCAATTTCACCATGCTCTGTAACGATGCCTCCATGCCTGTAGGCCCTTTGGGCGAAGACATGTACGGCGTTGCCAAGCTCATTCATAACCGTCAGGTTAAGCACCTCATCGCTACCCACGTAGGCCTCAATCCGGAGGTCGCCGCGCAGATGAATGAGGGCTCACTCAAGGTCACCCTCATTCCGCAGGGCTCTATGGCGGAGATGATCCGCGCGGGCGGCGCGGGCCTCGGCGGCGTGCTCACGCCGACCGGCGTCAAGACCATCGTGGAGGAAAATGAGTTCTGCCTCGGCAAGCAGGAGATTGACGGGCGCAGCTATCTGCTGATGAAGCCGCTGCGCGCCGATATCGCGCTCATCTCTGGCTACAACGTCGATAAAGCGGGCAATATCTGGTATAAGGGTACCACCCGCAACTTTAACCTACCTATGGCCACGGCGGCGGATCTAGTGATCTGTGAGGCCGATCATGTGGTGGAGATCGGCGGGATTGTCCCCGAGAACGTCCACACCTCCGGTGTATTTGTTGACTACGTTGTAGATGGAGGGAATGCGTAATGGATAAGTCTGAAATCAAAACCTATATTGCCGCCCGCGTGGCGAAAGAGCTCAAGGACGGCGACGTGGTCAATCTCGGCATCGGCCTGCCCACGCTGGTGCCCCAGTTCCTGCCCGAAGGGGTGCATGTCGTACTCCAGTCGGAGAACGGCACCATCGGCACCGCGCCGGTTACCGTGGAGAACAAGGATCCGCATTACGTGGTTGACGCTGGCGGATCGCCGTCCGCCGTCGGCCCCGGCGGCTGCTTTATCGACTCCTGCACGTCCTTTGGCCTCATCCGCGGCGGACATGTGGACGCCACCATTTTAGGCGGGCTGGAAGTGGACGAGGAGGGGTCACTGGCTAACTGGATCATCCCCGGCAAAAAGGTGCCCGGCATGGGCGGCGCGATGGACCTGCTGGTCGGCGCAAAAAGCGTCATCGTCGCCATGGAGCACACCGCGAAGGGAAACCCGAAAATCCTGAAAAAGTGCCGCCTGCCTTACACGGCAGTAAACTGCATCACAAAGATCATTACGGAGATGTGTGTGCTGGATGTCACCCCCAATGGACTTGTGATGATCGAGATCAACCCCGAGTTCACCCCCGAACAGGTACAGGCCGCGACCGAAGCGACCCTGACCGTCAGCCCGGATCTCAAACCGATGGCCTAGCCTTCCATAATGAAATAGTGCAGGGGTGCCGTGTTTTGCGGCACCCCCAATTTTTGTTTTTTATCTTGTAGAAACACCATGTACCATCCATTATAGTACTAATGATCATCTATCCAGTTCCAATAGTTCGTTTTTCCGTCGCCTGCAAGCGGTTCATAAAATAAAACATCGTTTGTGGTCTGTGGTTCTATCCGCAAACTACTCAGTTTTATATCCAGATCACGGATGGCCTTGGTCTGAACCAGATTCACCAATACATGTACCTGACTATCCTCTGCATGTGTGACCGCGATGTTTCCCACAGTATTAAATACCGAAATTACTTTGGCATCGGCAGGCCCTTCATAGTTGTACACTTCATGTATCACAGGGGATGCCAAGGCGTCTTCGTCATTTTCAATTGCCGCATCTACGAAGCCCTCGATATGGGAAGTCGTATTACAACCTGACATCGCGATTACAAATACAGCCGCCAGCAAAAGACTGGTTATCTTATTTGGTTCCATCATTCGAGTCCTCCTGATTAAATTGGGCGTATAGGGAACTGCGTTTTGCGGCACTCCTGTTTTTGATATATTGCGGTTAAAAAAAGGCTCGTCCGCCACGTTCAGGCGGACTGTATTGCGTAATCGCGGCGGGGATATCCCGCGCCTGTAGCATCGCGGCAATCTCCTGCGCGGCGGCTCTGCGCGCCGGTGTGTCCGCTTTATTCAGCACGCATCGGTAGGCCATTTCTTCAGTGACCCCTTTTCGCGCACCCCGTTCACTGCACAGAATCTTTACCACATCCTGCGTGGTGATGATATCCCACGGTTCTTTCTCCAGCACCTCACACACCAGCCCCAGCCGGTGGCAGCCGTCTCTGATTGTCATACCCACGCAGTCCATCCCCGCAACGCCGATTACGGCGTCCACACCTGGCGGCAACACGGGTTCCCCTTCTTTCGGCACCTTGAGCGGATGCTGCCGCGCACCGTCGGCCTCCAGCAGCACGACGTCTACGCATGTTTTGATCTCCTCCAAAACACCGACGCCGGAGAGCTTGTCCGGCCGCTCAAACCGCCCGACCGTCACAATGCGCTCCCTCTCCACCAGCGCGCGCAGGCGTGACGGCGCGGCATCCTCGGTCAGGCAAATCCGTGGATGGGGCATAATGTGTGTGGACGTCGTAATGACAACGGTCTGCCCTGCCGCCCACGCTTCATGCGCCATCGCGTACATTGTCGATGTCTTTCCTCCGCCGCCGACCAATGCCACCGCGCGGCAGTCCCGCCAATCAAGCGCCAGCGCCTGCCACATGTCTGCCACCTCCTATCCCGCCAAATGCTCCACAAGTATATTTACACCGATCAAAACCAGTACAATCCCGCCGACTAATTCAGCACGCCGCTGAAACAGCGCCCCCAGTCGCCGCCCCATCAGGCCGCCCAGAACAGACAGGCAGAACGCGACGATGCCGATGATCCCGGCGGACAGCCAGATATTCACATGCATAAATGCCATGGAGACACCAACGGCCAGTGCGTCAATGGACGTGGCGAGCGCCAAAATAGTCAGCCGTCCCACGCTCAGGCTGACCGTCCTCTGCCCTTCCGCCGCCTCTTTCCCCTGACGGAGCGCACCATAGATCATCCGTCCGCCGATCACCGCCAGTAGCGCAAATGCAACCCAGTGATCCACCGCTTCAATATACACGCTCACACTGGTGCCCGCAACCCATCCGATCACCGGCATGATAAACTGAAATCCGCCAAAAAACAGCCCCATTTTTACCGCCTGCCGCGCGCCGAATCCCGGTACGGAAATTCCGGTGGAAACCGATACCGCAAAGGCGTCCAGCGCCAAGCTGACGGCGATAAGCAAAATTGTTACCAAACACATTCACCTGCTCAAATTTGAACTACGCTATATTATAATAAAGTATAGCATATCTACCCCTTTTATGCTATCGTATTTATATCGGAATGGGGGATCGTTTTTATGCATCATGAAGATTATATGCGCGAGGCGCTCGCCCTTGCCCAACTGGCCTTTGACGAGGGAGAAATTCCGGTCGGCTGCGTCATTGTGCGGGACGGTGCCATCATCGGCCGGGGCCACAATCGCCGCGAAGGGAAGCAAAATGCACTGGCACATGCCGAAATCGAGGCGATTGCCGCGGCCTGTGACACAATGGGCGGCTGGCGGCTGCAGGACACGACCCTCTATGTGACGCTGGAACCCTGCCCGATGTGCGCGGGCGCGATTATCAACGCGCGCATCCCAACGCTATGCTATGGCGCGCGGGAGGAGAAGACAGGCTGCTGCGGGTCGGTGCTGAACCTGTTTTCCGAGGACTTTCCACACCACCCTAAAATATATGGTCACATTTTAGAAACAGAATGTCTGTCGTTGTTACAAAATTTCTTTTCCGGAATAAGAAAATAAACCTTTCTTTTTGATTTAACACTTTCTTAACATCTTGTGTGTTTATTTTTAACACTTTCGCTCTATACTCTCAATTGTAAGTACTCCTTTTCATTTATCCCTCCAATTCTTAAGGGCAAAGCGCCGGGTTCCCCGCCCGGCGCTTTGTTCGCGCTTTTGTGCATAATCAGACAACAATATTTTATTTAATTCTTTTGTAATAGATTGCGATTTGTTTATTAACAAATCCTGCGTATGATAGAACTTGTTAAGAGATAGGTTTCTTTTCATTGTATTCTCTCTCCTCCACAGGAGCCGAATGTCAGGAGCAGACATTCGGCTCTCTTTCTTTTTGAAAAAATTGCTTGCACAGATTCCAATCGACACATTTCTCTTGCATTTTTGGCAAAATATGGTAATCTAGGTGGTAAGTACGACTTTCACGGGGCAAACCGCCTGAAAAACTTTGATATGTATCATAAACTGCCGCACATGGAAAGGAATGGTCTGTTATGCCGCTGCAGCGCAAGCGAGGTCTATATGAAAATAACCGGGTTCTTTTTCTCCCAATCGCTGCGATTGTCCCCAACCCAAACCAGCCGCGCGTCCATTTCGATACAGCCGGTCTGGAGGAGCTTTCTGCCAGTATTCAAGAATACGGCATTCTCCAGCCACTTTCGGTCAGAAAAGTTGCAGGCGGCTATGAGCTTGTCTCCGGTGAGCGCCGTCTGCGCGCCGCCCAAATGGCAAGCCTCACAGAGGTCCCGTGCATTTTGGTCAATGTATCGGCAGAAAATTCCTCCGTTCTGGCTCTGGTTGAAAATCTCCAGCGAATGGATCTGGATTTTGTGGAGGAGGCCAGCGCACTCGCGCAGCTCATCCGCACCTACGGCCTATCGCAAGAGGAAGCGGCGCGGCGTCTCGGCAAATCGCAATCTGCCATTGCAAACAAGCTGAGACTGCTGCGGCTCCCCAGAGAGGTCTTGACATTGCTGAGAGACAACAACTGCACCGAGCGCCATGCCCGCGCGTTGCTGCGCCTCAATACGTCGGCGCTTCAGCTTGCGGTAGCAAGACACATTGTCTCCGAGCACCTCACGGTGTCCAAAACTGAGGATTATGTGGATTCCCTCCTGCTCATGGACATCTCACCGGACTTGCAGCCCAGCGAGACGCATGGCCCGGCGATCGTCCACGAACAAAAACGGACAAGCAGTACGCCGCGCCGCCCACGGTATCTCATTCGCGATGTCCGATTTTTTCTCAATACAATTACGCGGGGCCTCACGCTGATGAAAGATGCCGGGGTCGCCGCCGACTGCAACCAAGAGGAGACGTCGGATTCAATTTTACTTACCATCCGCATTCCGAAATAACCACCACGCAATGTTTCACGTGAAACACAATGATGTAAGTCTGCATCTTCAGCTTGCCGAAAACGGTGTTTCCGGCAAGCTGATCGTGTTTCACGTGAAACATTTTGTGAATACCACAGAAATCATCTCGCATGGCTTGCATTGTTATCGTGTCCGGCTTATAATAAAAAGGACGTAACAAGAAAGGCAGGCGTGCCATGGCAAAAATAATTGCGGTTGTAAACCAAAAAGGCGGTGTGGGGAAAACCACCACCTGCGTAAATCTCGCTGCGGCGGTTCACAGCCTTGGCCGGAGCGTGCTCATCTGTGACTTCGATTCGCAGGCAAACGCGACCTCTGGGCTGGGCGTGGATAAGACCACAGCTTCTCCAAACATCTATGATGTCCTGATTGGTGGTGCCGATCCATCCCGTGCAATTGTCAGCACACCCTACGCAGATCTTCTCCCCGCGAACAAATCTCTCGCAGGCGCTACCGTAGAGATGATCGCGATGGCCCAGCGGGAATACCTGCTGAAAAATGCGCTCGCGCAGGTTTCGGCCCAATACGATTTTATCCTCATCGACTGCCCGCCCTCACTGGAACTGCTTACCCTCAATGCGCTGTGTTCCGTGGATACCGTGCTGGTTCCGGTGCAATGCGAGTATTTTGCGCTCGAAGGTCTGTCCGACCTTCTCTCCACCATCCGCATTGTCAAGCAGTCGCTCAATACAGGCATCGCGCTTGAGGGCGTGGTGCTCACCATGTATGACGGGCGGACAAACCTCTCCTTGCAGGTCGCAGAGGAGGTTAAACGACACTTTCCAGGGCAGGTATATGCAACGGTCATCCCACGCAACGTGCGCCTTTCTGAGGCACCCAGTCACGGGAAGCCCATCCTCGCCTACGACCGGCTGTCCCGCGGCGCGGACGCTTATTTAGCATTGGCGGAGGAGTTTTTAGAACACAATCCCCCGAAAGAACAGGAGGCTTAATCAATGGCAGCAAAAGAACATGGGCTGGGCCGCGGACTGGGCGCACTGCTTGGAGACGCAGCACTGCAAACCCAGACAGGCGGCTCCATCATGCTCCCTATCTCAAAGGTTGAGCCGGGACTCAAACAGCCGCGCAAACGGTTTGAAGAAGGTGCGCTCGAAGAACTCGCGGACTCCATTCGCCAATATGGGATTATACAGCCCCTCACCGTGCGGCTGCTCGCGTCCGGCTATTATCAGATCATCGCCGGAGAGCGCCGCTGGCGTGCGGCAAAGCTTGCGGGCCTCACAGAAGTTCCAGCCGTCATCATCGAAGCGGACGACAGAAAAGCGATGGAGCTGGGACTGATTGAAAATCTCCAGCGGGAAGACCTGAACCCCATCGAAGAAGCTGCGGGATACCGTGTGCTGCTTGAGGAATACGGCCTGACGCAGGAGGCGGTCGCGCAGCAGGTCGGCAAATCCCGTCCGGCCATCGCAAATGCGCTGCGCCTGCTCGCGCTGCCGGATGCGGTACAGGCCCTGCTGGAGGAGGGTTCCCTCTCCGCGGGACATGCCCGCGCAATCCTGAGCGTGCCGAAAGGCGACTTGCAGAAAAAGCTTGCGCAGAAAGTCATTGCCGAGGACTTATCCGTCCGTCAAACCGAAGCGCTTGCAAAGCGGCTGAGCGCAACGCCAAAGGAACAGGAAAAACCAACTGCCGCAGCAGAAAACCAACTCTATATTCAGGATGCGGAAAAACAGCTTGCCTCACATTTAGGGCGCAAGGTACATATTATTTCCGGCAAAAAAAAGGGTAAGCTGGAGCTGGAGTACTACGATATGGAGGACCTGACCACCCTGCTCGAACAGCTTGCGCATGCACCGCGGCACGGAAAGGGGGCCTCCTCCCTGTGAAAGACGAAGAAGACCATCAGGCGGACGCGCCCGCAGATAGAAATCCGAGAAAAAAGAAATCTTCCGACAAGCGCAACCCTGTACTGCTCTACTTAGTCATTCTATTCGCGGCGGCATTCCTCCTGCTCCTTATGTCCTACTTCATGCAGCAGCGCAATAACGCCGAGACAATCAGCGGCTTGACAGACACCTCCATCTCCGCGGTGCAGTCACTCGATAACCTGATCTCCAGCCGGGACGCGCTCAGTGAACAGGTGGACGCACTGGAGGATCAAATGCAGGCGCTGGAAGAAGAGGTCGCATCGCTGCAAAAAAGTCTGGAGACAGCGCAGGCCGATGCGGTGACGCTCGAGAAGCAGGTTTCAGCAATGGACTATCTGCGACGCATCCAAAGTTTCTATAACGCAGGCTCCTACAAATCCGCGCGCATCGTCATTGAGGCATTCCAATCCTCCGGACTGGAAACCTTCCTGCCGACGCAGTCCACGTATCAGACCGAGGCAAACTCCGTGCGCTCTCCCGCCGAGGAATATGCAAAAATACTGGAGGCACTCTACTAATACTTTGAGGTGAAAGCATGCTTGATATTCGATTTGTACGGGAAAACCCCGATCTCGTACGGGAAAATATAAAGAAGAAGTTTCAAAACGAAAAACTCCCCCTGGTAGATAAGGTGCTTGCGCTTGATGAAGAAAACCGCACTGCCATCAGCGATGCACAGGCGCTACGCACAGAGCGCAATGCCCTTTCCAAGCAAGTCGGTGTGCTCATGGGACAAGCCAAGTCCGACCCGGCAAAGCTGAATGAGGCGAATGCCCTCAAGGAAAAAGTCACCACACAGGCAGCCCGCCTGTCCGCCTTGGAAGCGCGCGAGACCGAGCTGGGTGAGGCCATCCGCAAAATCATGCTGGTGCTCCCCCAGATGATCGACCCCAGCGTCCCGGTCGGCCCCGACGACACGCACAATGTAGAGGTGCAGCGCTTTGGCACGCCTGCCGTGCCGGACTTTCCCATCCCCTATCACACGGAGATCATGGAATCCTTTGGCGGCATCGACATGGACGCGGCGGGACGGGTGTCCGGCAACGGCTTTTACTACCTGCTCGGCGACATCGCACGCCTGCACGAGGGGGTGCTGGCGTATGGCCGTGACTTTATGATCGACAAGGGCTTTACCTACTGCATCCCCCCCTTTATGATCCACAGCAATGTGGTAGAGGGC
Organism: Oscillospiraceae bacterium; assembly: GCA_021201735.1. Lineage (GTDB taxonomy): Bacteria > Bacillota > Clostridia > Oscillospirales > Oscillospiraceae > JAJQEJ01. Next base: position 23,830 of record JAJQEJ010000015.1, read on the forward strand.
GTCATGTCGTTTGCTGATATGGAGTCCATGATGTACAAGATTGAGGGGGAAGACCTCTACCTCATCGGCACCTCCGAACACTCCATGATCGGCCGCTACATCGACCAGCTCATCCCCGAGGAAAGCCTGCCCCAGACCCTGACGTCCTACTCCCCGTGCTTCCGCAAGGAGAAGGGCGCACACGGCATTGAGGAACGCGGTATCTACCGCATTCACCAATTTGAAAAGCAGGAGATGATTGTCCTCTGCAAGCCGGAGGAGAGCGCGCAGTGGTACGAAAAAATGTGGCAATACTCCGTGGAGCTTTTCCGCAATATGGATATCCCCGTGCGCCAGCTGGAGTGCTGCTCCGGCGATCTGGCGGATTTGAAGGTAAAATCCTGTGATATTGAGGCGTGGAGCCCGCGGCAGCAGAAATACTTTGAAGTCTGCTCCTGCTCCAATCTCGGCGACGCGCAGGCCCGGCGCCTGAAAATCCGCGTGCGCAGCAAAGAGGGCAATTACCTCCCCCACACGCTCAACAACACCTGCGTCGCCCCGCCCCGCATGCTCATTGCGCTACTGGAGAACAACCTGCAGGCGGACGGCACCGTTACGATTCCAGCGGCGCTGCAGCCCTATATGGGCGGGAAGACCCGCCTCACCCCCACCCAATAAAAGGAGAACCTCTATGGAACAAAACGACCAAAAGGAACCGCTGGATACAGAGCAAGAGGAAACACCCACACCCTACACCCCCGCCAGCCCTGCAAAGCGGGCACTGGCTTGGATGGGCGTTGTGTATATGGTCATCATTGTCCTGCTCACCACATATAATTTGGCCAACGGCGAGCCGCTCCACGGGATCCCCTCCGTTTTCCTCTTCCCCGCCTGCGGCGCGTTCTCTGTCATTTCCTTCCTGCGCTACCGGGAGGACCGGAGTAAACCTTCCTTCCTTTTTTGGGCTATTGTCGCAGGCATCCTCTGCGTCCTGACGGTTGTCGTTGCAATTGGTTCTCTGATTGTCGCGCTGGGGGCATAGTATGAAAGACAGATTGCGCGCCGGCCTATCGGCGCTCGGCATCACCCCGCCGGAGGGTGCAATGGACATGCTTGTGTGCTACACGGAGCTTCTGCTTACGCAAAACAAGGTGATGAACCTGACCGCGATTACCGATCCGCTCGACGTCGCCTCCCTGCATTTTTTGGATTCCGCCGCTCTGCTGTGCACGGCGGACTTTGAAAATGCGTCCGTTATCGACGTTGGCACGGGCGCGGGCTTGCCCGGTCTGCCCCTGCGCATGTTGGAGCCATCTATCTCCCTCACCCTGCTTGACAGTCTGGGAAAGCGGGTATACTGGCTCGAAAGCGTGTGTGCGGCGTTCTCCCTCACCGGGGTGCGCTGTCTGCACGCAAGGGCGGAGGAGGCCGGTGTGCTGCCGCGCTACCGGGAACAGTTTGACATCGCCACCTCCCGCGCCGTCGCGCCCCTCCGTCTGCTCTGCGAGCTGTGTCTTCCGTTTGTCAAGGTTGGGGGCCGCTTTCTCGCGATGAAATCTACCGACTGCGCGGAGGAGATAGGACAGGCGGAACATGCCGTCGCTCTGCTCGGCGGGCGAATATCACCTTTTTTCGACTATCCTGTCTACGGCACCGATATTGTGCATCGTGTCGTGATCATCGACAAAATTGCCGACACACCCGATGCGTACCCCCGGAAATGGAATAAAATTCAAAAAATCCCTATTTAATTCTCTCTATATTTGAAAAAAATGTTGCGTCACAAAGCGATCTGTGATATTTTAATGTATATGAACTGGAGGCGCTCCATGGCTACCGCAATTGTCGTTACATCCGGAAAAGGCGGAACAGGTAAAACCTCTGTCACCGGGGGCGTCGCCGCCTGCCTTGCCATGCTGGGCAGCCACGTGCTCTGCATCGACATGGATATCAGCCTGCGCAATCTGGATCTGTCCCTCGGACTGTCCGACCGCGCGCTGATGGATTTCACCGATGTGCTGTCCGGACGGTGTACCCTTGCGCGCGGGGCAGTTTCCCATCCGGATATTCCGAAGCTGTCGCTGCTGACCGCGCCGCTCTCCCCGCTCCCGACACCGCTGCCGGAGGCGCAGATGCGTGCAATGATACAGGAGGCAAAGGCGCAGTTTGACTATATCCTGATGGACTCCCCGGCCGGACTTGGCGACGGGTTCCAGCTGGCCCTGTCGGCGGCGGACCGCGCGATTGTGGTCAGCACAACGGACGTCTCCTCCCTGCGGGACGCACAGCGCACCGTGGCGGCACTCACGAGCATTCTGGGCCCTCGCATCCATCTCGTGATGAACCGTGTGCAGCCAAAGCTGATGCAGCGCCTTCACACCACAATTGACGACGCCATGGATACCACCGGGCTTCCGCTTTTGGGTGTCATCCCGGAGGATCAATCGGTTATGCTTGCCGCAAACGCGGGAAAAGCGCTGATTCTGCTATCGCAAAAGGGCGCTGCCACCGCCTACCGCAACATTGCAAGGCGGCTTATGGGGCAGTCTGTCCCGCTGATGAAAATACGTTAATTTACAAGGGGAGGTCATCATAATGAATATTGCGCTGATGAGCCACGACCGGAAAAAAGAACTGATGGTCCAGTTTTGCATCGCTTACTACGGTGTCCTGTCCAAGCACACCCTGTGCGCCACGAATACGACGGGGCGTCTGGTCAGTGAGGCCACGGGTCTGTCTGTAAATCTGTTTCTTTCCCATGCACATGGCGGGAGCCAGCAAATTGGCGCGCGCATTGCATATAATGAAATTGACCTTGTGCTCTTCTTTTCTGAGCCGCAGTCGACCGATCTGGACGATGACCTCTACTATATCAGCCGCCTCTGCGACCAGTACAACGTCCCCTTTGCCACCAATGTGGCGACGGCGGAAATCCTCATCCACGGCCTGGAGCGCGGCGACCTCGACTGGCGCGACATTGTCAATCCCAAGACAAAGCCTTTCACCGCCTGATTTCCTTTGACCAGGATTGCTGATACGATTACGCGGGGGAAAGACGCGCTCTTTCCCCCGCCCTTTTTCTGCATGCAGTATACCGAAAGGAGCCTTTCTTGATGGAACAACGGAAACCCCGCACTCTCTCCGGCTTTATGGAGCTCTCCCCCGCCCGGCAGGTGCAATTTGACCGCATGGTCACCCTCCTGCGCAGCGCCTATTCCCTCTACGGCTTTACGCCGCTCGATACGCCGCTGATTGAGGCGTCCGACGTGCTGCTCGCAAAGGGCGGCGGGGAGACGGAAAAACAGATTTATCGCTTTGCCAAAGGGGATAGCGACCTCTCCCTGCGCTTTGACCTCACGGTACCCCTTGCGAAATACGTCGCGCTCTACTATAGCCAGCTCACCTTCCCCTTCCGCCGCTTTCAGATCGGCAAGGTCTACCGCGGCGAGCGGGCGCAGCGCGGGCGCTTCCGCGAATTTTATCAGGCGGATATCGATATCATCGGCGACGGCGCGCTTGACATCATCAATGAGGCGGAAATTCCCGCCATCATCTATAAGGTCTTCACCTCTCTGGGGTTAAACCGCTTTCAGATACGCCTCAATAACCGCAAAATCCTGAACGGGCTGTTTGACGTGCTGGGTCTATCAGAACAGGCAAGCGATGTCATGCGCACCATTGATAAGCTCGATAAGATCGGTGCCAACAAGGTTGCCGCTCTCTTGCAGGAAACATGCAACGTGCCTGCTGAGACGGCCCTGCGGCTCATAAACACCCTCTTGGAAAATGATCCGCTCTTGGCGCTGGAAGCCCTGCGGGGACAGAACCCCCTCCTCGACACCGGCTTAGAGGAGCTCAGCACCGTGGTCAAATATATGTCCGCTTTTGGGGTGCCCGATACCCATTTTAGGGTGGATCTGACCATCGCCCGTGGGCTGGACTACTACACAGGCACCGTCTATGAGACCGTCATGCTGGATCATCCGAAGGTCGGCTCCATCTGCTCGGGCGGCCGGTATGACAATCTGGCGGGTTATTATACGGACAGGGTGCTGCCCGGCGTGGGTATTTCCATCGGCCTGACGCGGCTCTTTTTTGTGCTGGAGGATCAGGGCTATCTCAATGAATCCCTCCTGACCGCGCCCGCCGACGTCCTGATTATCCCCATGACGGAAGACCTCTCTCCCTCCATCGCCCTCGCCACCCGCCTGCGGGAACAGGGTGTGCGGACGCAGCTATACTGCGAGCAGAAAAAATTCAAGCAAAAACTCTCCTACGCGGATAAGCTGGGCATCCCCTTTGCAATCTTCATGGGGGAAGATGAGCTTGCGCAAAATGTAGTCACCCTCAAGAACCTGATTACCGAGAAACAGACCTCCTGTACGGAAGACTATGCACTCGCAAAAATTCAAGCCTATTGTGCCCAGCGCGCAGAGGGCGCACCCATTCAGGATAAATATAGAATAGCGGGGTTAAACATATGAATGACATGCAAGGGTTTACGCGCACGGACTACTGCGGTGTTTGGCGCATGGCGCACATTGGGCAGACTGTCACTGTCTGCGGCTGGGTGCAGCGGCAGCGGGATTTGGGCGGCTTAATTTTTGTCGACCTGCGCGACCGCACCGGCCTGCTCCAGCTCGCCTTCGACGACGCAACCAACCCCACTGTTTTTACAGCAGCGTCCACGCTCCGCGCGGAATACGTCGTTGCCGCGACAGGGGTACTGCGGGAGCGCGAGGCAAAGACCGATAAAATCCCAACCGGCGATGTGGAACTCTATGTCACGTCTCTGCACCTGCTCGCAAAGGCGGAGACACCGCCCTTTGAAATTATCGAGCATTCGCAGGTCAACGACATGCTGCGCCTCAAATACCGCTATCTCGACCTGCGCCGCCCCGATATGCAGCGCACCATGGCACTGCGCCATAAGATCACAAAAATCGCGCGCGATTACTTTGATGAGCAGGGCTTTCTGGAGATTGAAACCCCCATCCTGACCAAATCCACGCCGGAGGGCGCGCGGGACTATCTCGTGCCGTCCCGCGTACACCCGGGAAAGTTCTATGCCCTGCCGCAGTCCCCGCAGCAGTACAAGCAGATGCTCATGCTCTCAGGGGTAGACAAATACATGCAAATTGCCCGCTGCTTCCGGGATGAGGATCTGCGGGCCGACCGGCAGCCGGAGTTTACCCAGATCGACCTTGAAATGTCCTTTGTCACCGAGGAGGACGTGATGACGGTGCAGGAGGGCTTCGTGCGCCGAGTCTTCGGTGAGGTCTTGGGCGTTGATGTCCCGGTTCCCTTTCCGCGCATGACGTGGCGGGAGGCCATGGATCGCTTCGGCTCCGACAAGCCCGACATGCGGTTTGGTTTTGAGCTGAGGGACATATCCGATATCGTCGCAACCTGTGATTTCAATCTCTTCTCCGCGCCCGTCGCCGACGGCGGGAGCGTGCGCCTGATCAACATTACCGGCGGCGCGGAGCAGTTCCCCCGCAAGCAGATTGACGCACTGGTGGAGTTTGTAAGGACATACCGCGCAAAGGGCCTCGCGTGGGCAAAGCTCAATGCGGACGGCACGTCGTCGTCCTCCTATCAGAAGTTTCTCACTGAGGGGGAAAACGCCGCCATCCTCTCTCGCGCGCAGGCACAACCCGGCGACCTGCTGTTGATTGTGGGCGACGCGAAAAACGAGGTGGTCTTTGCCGCCCTGGGCGCGCTGCGGTGCGAATGCGCCAAGCGGCTGAACCTGCTCAATAAGGAAGAATACCGCTTCCTCTGGGTGACGGAATTCCCCATGTTCGAGTTCAGTGAGGAGGAAAACCGCTTCGTCGCCATGCACCACCCCTTCACCGCTCCCATGGATGAGGATGTGGATAAGCTGGAATCCGACCGTGCCGGGTGCCGCGCCAAGGCGTACGACATTGTCCTTAACGGCACTGAGCTCGGCGGCGGCTCCATCCGTATCCACGATCCGGAGACCCAGCAGGCGATGTTCCGCGCCCTCGGCTTTTCGCCGGATGAGGCACAGACGCGCTTCGGCTACTTCATCGACGCCTTCCGCTACGGCGCGCCGCCCCACGGTGGACTCGCCTACGGTCTCGACCGGCTGGTCATGCTCATGACCGGCGCGCAGTCCATCCGTGACGTTATCCCCTTCCCCAAAGTGCAAAACGCCTCCGAACCGATGACCTCCTCCCCCGATGTGGTGGATAAAACGCAGCTTGATGAGCTGTCCATCTCTGTCTCCACCCCGCCGGAAGACGCATAAAAAAAGCGTGCCACAGAAAAAATCTGTGACACGCCTTTTTCATTAAAATTGAATTGCGTTACGGATGTATTCCTTGACCTCTGAAATGGGAATCCGCTTCTGCTCCATGGAATCCCGCTCCCGAACGGTAACGCAGTGGTCCGCCGGATGCTCCGCGTCTCCTACCGTCTCAAAATCCACGGTAATACAATACGGCGTACCGATTTCATCCTGACGACGGTACCGCTTTCCGATGGAGCCCGCCTCGTCGTAGTCGACCATAAACTCCTTGCGCAGGTCGTCGTAAATCTCCTGTGCCGCGTCCCCCAGCTTTTTGGACAGGGGCAGCACGGCGGCCTTAATCGGCGCGAGCGCGGGGTGCAGGTGCAGCACGGTGCGCACATCGCCCTTTTCCGCATCCACCACTTCCTCATCGTAGGCGTTGAGCAGGAAGGCGAGGGTGACGCGGTCGGCGCCCAGCGACGGCTCAATGACATAGGGGATGTAGTGCTCGTTTTTATCCTGATCAAAATAGGTCATATCCTGACCGGACGCGTTCTGGTGCGCTTTGAGATCAAAATCCGTCCGGTCGGCGACCCCCCACAGCTCGCCCCAGCCAAAGGGGAACAGAAACTCAAAGTCGGTGGTCGCCGTGGAGTAGTGGGAGAGCTCCTCCTGATCGTGGTCACGCAGGCGGATGTTTTCCGCCTGCATCCCCAGATTCAGGAGCCATTCATGGCAGAAATTGCGCCAGTAGGCAAACCACGCCAAATCGGTGCCCGGCTCACAGAAAAACTCCAGCTCCATCTGCTCAAACTCGCGGGTACGGAAGGTAAAGTTGCCCGGCGTGATCTCATTGCGGAAGGATTTCCCGATCTGCCCGACGCCGAAGGGCATTTTTTTGCGCGTGGTGCGCTGAATATTCTTAAAGTTAACAAAAATCCCCTGTGCCGTCTCCGGGCGCAGGTAGAGCTCCGTCGCGGAATCCTCCGTCACGCCCTGATGGGTTTTAAACATGAGGTTAAACTTGCGAATCTCGGTAAAATCACTTTTGCCGCAGCCCGGGCAGGTAATTTCATGCTCGTGGATAAAGGCAACCAACCGGTCGTTATCCATGGCCTCAACATTGATATCCTCCACCTGCTGCTCCGCGCACCACGTCTCCACCAGCTTGTCAGCCCGGTGGCGCATCTTGCAGCCCTTGCAGTCAATCAGCGGGTCATTAAAGTTTACCACATGTCCGGACGCCACCCATGTCTGCGGGTTCATCAGGATAGCGGAATCCAGCCCCACATTGTACGGGGATTCCTGCACAAACTTCTTCCACCATGCCCGTTTGACGTTGTTCTTGAGCTCCACGCCCAGCGGGCCGTAGTCCCATGCGTTGGCGAGTCCCCCATAAATCTCGCTGCCGGGGAAGACAAAGCCACGCCCTTTGCAAAGGGCGACTATTTTATCCATGCTCTTTTCTTCATTGCGCATGCGTAAACCTCCGATTCAAAATCATATACAGGTTCAATTATATACGCAAATGCCGCAATGTCAACCTTTATAGGAGCATCTCAATATCCTCCACAGACAGGCCCTTCTGCAGCGCAAGGTTGATTCCGAACCCCACGACCTTGGAGATTTCCTCCACATGCGCATCAATATCCTTGGGTGTTACAATCAAATCCTCTCCCAGTCCCCCGAGTGTCTCCGGGTCCAAGTCGGCGTTCCCGGCCTCGGCGAGCAGGTCACACGCCAACGTCGCGGCGGAGACGACGGTCGGTACACCGATGGCGATGACCGGCACACCCATCGTCTCCCGATTCAGCGCCGCGCGGCTGTTGCCCACGCCGGAACCGGGCACAATGCCGGTATCCGCAAGCTGTACCGTGTGGCAGACGCGCCGCAGGCTGCGTGAGGCAAGCGCATCCACCGCAAGGATGCAGTCCGGCTTGAGCCGTTCTGCCACAGCGGATACCAGCTCTCCGCTCTCCATCCCGGTTGTCCCCAGCACCCCCGCGGCCAGCGCGGAGACCGCACGGAAGTGCCCGAAATGCTCCGGCACAAGCTGCACCAGATGGCGGGTTACAAGCGTAAACTCCGTTGCCCGCGGCCCAATCGCATCCGGCGTGATCGCGCGGTTGCCCAGCCCCACCACAAGCGCGGTCGCGCCGTCTTTGAGCGAAAGCAATTCCGCGAGATTATCCGCCATAGCCTTCGCCGCACGGGAAAACGCCCCGTCCTCCCGCCGCTCCAGTCCGTCAAGCTCCAGGGTCACGTAGGTACCAACCGGCTTGCCGAGCGCCCGAGCTCCCGCCTCGTTCAAAATACGAACCGTCGTAACGGAAAAGCCCTCCTGCGTCGTCTCCTTTGCCTCAACCCCGTCTAATTTGCTTGTCTCCTCTGCCGTCTCCTGCCATATCTCCCGCGCCTCTACCGCAAGGTCTGTACGCCTCTGAAGCATCAAAAAAGCTCCTTTCCTGACCATTGATATTCCATCCTATATTTTGCATCCCGCTTCATATCTATACTCTTTCCAATTGATTTAAAAAAGTAGTTGCAATTTATGTGCGTTTCTGATAGAATAATAATCTACGTAGGCATGTTTTGCCTATGCATTGGATAGAATAATGATAATCGGAGGAGGTGTTTGGTTTGCCGAATATTAAGTCTGCCAAAAAACGTGTTTTGGTCAACGGAGCAAAGGCTGCACAGAATAAAGTTGCACGGTCCGCGCTCAAGACCAATCTGAAAAAGTTTGAGGCCGCCGTGGCGGAAGGCAACCGCAGCGAGGCCGATGTCGCTTATAAGGTGGCTGTCCACTCTGTGGACAAGGCCGTCGGTCACGGGTTGCTCCATAAGAACAACGCTGCGCGCAAGAAGAGCGGCATGACCTTGAAGCTGAATAAGCTGGCCTGATCGCTCAGGTTTCAAACCGCCTGCTCACGCAGGCGGTTTTTCCGTCTTTTGCTCGAAAGGAGTCGCTGCATTGAAGAAAATACTACAGACAAAAGCAGTGCGGATTGGTTTGGAGGCATTGGAGATTTATCTGACGCGCCGTGCCTCCCGCTCCGCCGCACAGCTGGCATATTTTCTTATCCTTTCATTATGCCCGTTTTTGATTGTCCTGTACGCCCTCATCGGTATTTTAAACCTTGATATCACGGCATTTCTGGAGGGCGCGGCGGCCATCTTCCCCGGGGCGAGCCTAGGCATCTTGAATGACTATCTCTCCTATATCGCAGGCAATCACTCCCACGGCCTGCTCTGGATCGGCGTCGTGATGATGCTGTTTTCCGGTGCAAGCGCGTTTCAGGCGCTGGTGCATATCATGGAGGAAATTTATGAGTGCAAGGATAACGGCGGTATCCGCCAGATCATTACACGTCTGATCTATTCCATCCTGTTCCTTGTCGCAATTTATCTATCGCTCGCCGTTCTGCTGACCGGAAACTGGCTGTTTCAGCGCTTGGAGAGCACGCTCACCATGCCGTCCGTCAACCTTCCGTGGTCGTGGCAATGGCTGCGCTTTGTCATTCTCTTCTTTCTGATGCTCCTCTTTGTTTTGCTTGCCTACCGCCTTGCCGCGCCAAAGGTTAAGGGGCAGCGGACGCCCATTCTGCTCGGCGCGTTCATCTCTTCGCTGGCGCTTGTCATCTTTTCCGGCCTGTTCTCCTGGTTCATCGGGCTCTCTTCCCGCTATTCGCTGGTTTACGGGTCGCTTGCGTCGGTGATTATCCTGCTGATCTGGCTTTATCTGTGCGGCAATATCCTCATTTCTGGCTGTATCGTCAACTATATTCTCTACCGGCATAAAAAAATGTCCGACGCTGCATAGCGCCGGACATTTTTTAACCTTATTCCTGCTGTAGATAGTCTGTCGGATCCACCGCTGTACCATCTACCCGCAATTCGAAGTGACAGTGTGCGCCGGTCGTGCGACCGGTCGTGCCAACCGTTGCAATTTGCTGGCCTTGGAACACATGGTCACCCACCTGCACAAGCATGGTATCACAGTGTGCGTAGCAGGTCTGCTCTCCGTTGTTGTGATCGACAATGACGATGTTCCCGTAGGTTCCGTCGTAATCGGCAAAGCTGACCGTGCCGCCGTCTGCTGCATAAATGGGCGAACCGGTCGACGTAGCAATGTCCATTCCACTGTGGAAGCTGGACGAACCGAAAATTGCCCGGGAGCCAAAGGGCGAGGTCACCTTCCCAATCACCGGCCACATGTAAGTCCCGGTGGGATACCACGCGGGCCGCTCTTTGGTGCCGACCTTGATCACCTGCGCCGTCTGTTCGGTAAGCGACTGCTCCTCCAGAATGGTTCTGGACTGTTCCTCACCGTTGAGGTAGGCGACGTCTGCGTTCACGCGCCGCGCGCCGTCCACGCCCTCGACCAGAATTTCCACATCGCCCTCATACATATCGCTGTCCTCAATGACTGTAGTGGTAAAGGGCAACGTCTCTGTGTAGGTGACATTGTCAACCGTTTTCACCGAGATCGCAGGGGATTTCGTCTCAATTTGCAGCAGCTGACCCGTCTGGAGCGCCTCTGCACTCAGATCTTCATCCGGATTGAGCGCCTGTAATGCCCCCTCCGTCATGCCAAATTCCTGTGCAATGGCGCTTGCCGTGTCGCCCGCCCGCACCACGTAGGTGCCCTGCTTGACCGTCTGCTTGGTTAACATCGCGATCAGCGTGCTGCAGTCATTTACGCCATCCACGCTGACGTATCCATCCGACAGACCCACGCTCCCGAATAATGTCACCGAAACCGTGTCGGCAGTTATGTATTGCGATTGAATCAGGCTCAGTGCCTGTTCAATCGTCGCCTGATCCGCAGCCTCTGCAAATTTCTGCCCGTTTACCGTGAGCACTGCGCCCTCTGTAATCTCATTGATTTGGCCAAGCAGATATTCCTCAAAGCGCTGCGCAGACGGCATTACATCCTGCTCCGCAAGCGTCCAGTCGTATGTAATGTCACCTGCAATGGTATAGTCATACCCCAAAACATCGGAGGCCGTCGCCTCCACCTGATTCACTACCGTTTCAAATGCGGCTTTTTCCTTCACCGGGCCAAGGGATACGCCATCCATTGAGACAGTATACGCAGAGGTATAAACCGTGCAAAATACAGCGACAATGCCAATGGCCGCCGCCGCCGCAAAAAAGCGCGCGGGCCGCATTGCACTGCGCACCGCTTGCTCTACATCGGCATACATCCAGGCATATCGCATTCGTGTCCTATAATTTTTTACGGTATCAAAAAAAGAAATAAAACCATTGCCCGCCCGTTCTTCCGCATTGGCAGGCATCTGCCCTATCTCTTGCATGAAAAGGCCCCCATCCTTATGTAAAACAATCGAGTAAATAAATAATTACAAAACAGTTACAACCTTAATAAAAGAACTATAACGCCTTTTTGTCCTCCCGTCAAGAGGAAATTTGTTAATATTGTGTAACCGACAAAAAAAGAGAGGTTTCACACGTGGTCTGTGAAACCCTCTCTTTATACCAGTGAAAAAATCAGTCCTTTAACGCCGCCGTAATAATCGCCATCGTATAGACCTCTTCTGCGTTGCAGCCGCGTGAAAGGTCATTGATGGGGGCGTTCAGACCCTGCAAAATGGGGCCATAGGCGTCGAACCCGCCCAGGCGCTGCCCGATTTTATAGCCGATGTTGCCGGCATTGATGTCGGGGAAAACAAAGGTGTTCGCCTGACCGGCGACAGGGGAGCCCTTGCACTTTGTCTGCGCCACAACGGGGGATACTGCCGCGTCGAACTGGAGCTCACCGTCCACCGCGAGCGACGGGGCGAGCGCCTTCACCTTCTCGGTTGCATTCTTCATTTTGTCCACACTGTCGCCCTTGCCAGAGCCTTTGGTGGAGTAAGACAGCATCGCCACCTTGGGGTCAATGCCAAAAGCCTTGGCGGTTTTCGCCGTCTCCACCGCGATCTCTACAAGGTCGTCCTCGGTGGGGTCGATATTAATGGCGCAGTCGCCCATGGCATATTTCTCCTGCGTGCCGTCAGCGTTTTCCCGCGTGAGGATAAAGCAGGAGGATACAATTTTGTTGCCCGGCTTGGTCTTGATCAGCTGCAGCGCGGGACGGACGGTGTCGGCGGTAGAATAAGTAGCGCCGCCCAGCAGCGCGTCGGCAACGCCCCTTTTCACCAGCATAGTACCAAAGTAGTTGCCCTTGGAGAGCGCTGTTTTGCACTCCTCCGCGCTCATCTTGCCCTTGCGCAGCTCCACCATGTCCGCCACCATTTCGTCCATCTTCGGACAGGTAGCGGGGTCGTAAATGGCAAGCCCTTCGATATCAAAGCCGCCGGCCTTTGCCGCCGCCTTGACCGCGTCCTCATTGCCAATCAGAATCGGCGTCAGGAATCCATCCTTCTTCAGGCGGGCGGATGCCTCCAGAATACGCGGATCGGTTCCCTCGGTAAAGACAATTTTCCGTGGATTCTTTTTCAGAACATCAATCAGATTTTCAAACATAATTACAGTCATCCTCCAAAAAAACTTTAGTTATAATCTATTTTATTATACACCCAATATGACAAATGGCAATTCGAATTTCGTACAAAAACCGGGAAAATATACTTTACTTTTTGTAATTTTAATGATAGAATATAACACACTGTTTTTTAGGGGTGTTCATTATGCAGTCCGATTTTTCAAGAAGCCTCTCCCTTCTCCGTCAGGAGCGCGGTCTCAGTCAGCGCATCGCCGCGAAAGACCTCGGCATCAGTCAGGCGCTCCTCTCCCATTATGAGAATGGTGCGCGTGAACCGGGGCTTGCCTTTGTCATCCGCGCGTGTGATTATTATAATGTATCGGCAGATTTCCTGCTCGGTCGCACGCTCTCACGCGACGGCACCACCATACTCCCACCCGATGTATATGATCAGGGCGAGGAGAAATTTCTGCACGGAGACGCGCTCGTTAAAATCAACAAGGGACTTCTGTCCAATTCCCTGACCCTTCTCTTTGACCTGCTCCGGCAGATCGGCAGGCGGGACGCCATTCAGTCGGCGTCTAATTACCTCGGCACCTCCATCTATAAGCTCTTCCGCCATTTATACCGAGCGGATACGTCGCAGAATGAGGATTTTTTTTCTATCCCCCCCAACCAATTCACGACCGGCATCGCCAATACCGATCTAATCTATACAGAATGCGAGTACGTCGACGCACTGGCCCAGCACGCGAAGGAGCGTGGCCTCTTTCCGCCGATGAACAACGACGCTATGAGTCAGCGCTATCCCGGCCTGTACCAGTCCCTGCTCCAGATCATTTACGGCACCGGAGAGCGCATTTCCCGCCGCAGCGACTCCGCGCGCAAAGCGGACGACGGTGCCGCGAGCCTTCCCCACGACTTGTAAGAGGTGATTCTTTTGACTGACCAGACAAAAATAAGAAATTTCTCCATCATCGCACATATTGACCACGGCAAATCCACCCTGTCCGACCGTCTGATTGAAAAGTGCCACGCCGTCGCCCAGCGGGATATGGAAAACCAGATCCTCGACAACATGGAGCTCGAGCGTGAGCGCGGCATTACCATCAAAGCGCGTGCTGTGCGCCTCGACTATACAGCAGCCGACGGCAATACCTACGCGCTCAACCTGATTGATACGCCGGGGCATGTGGACTTTAACTATGAGGTCTCCCGTTCCCTCGCCGCGTGCGAGGGTGCGGTGCTTGTTGTCGACGCGGCGCAGGGCATTGAGGCGCAGACGCTCGCCAACACCTATCTCGCGCTTGAGCACGATCTGGAGATCCGTCCCGTGCTCAATAAAATTGACCTGCCGGCAGCCGACCCCCAGCGCGTGAAGGACGAGATTGAAACCGTCATCGGCCTGCCCGCGCAGGACGCGCCGGAAATCTCGGCAAAGACCGGGCTGAATATCGACGCCGTGCTGGAGGATATCGTCACGCATATCCCCCCGCCCACCGGCGACCCCGCCGCGCCGTTGCAGGCGCTGATCATCGACAGCCAGTACGACGCCTATCGCGGCGTTATCGTCCTCTTCCGCGTGATGGAGGGCACCCTAACGTCCGGCATGGAGGTTAAGATGATGGCATCGGGTGCCGTACATCAGGTGCTCGAGTGCGGCCACCTCCGCCCCCTCGGCATGGAGCCGTGCCATGCGCTCATCGCCGGTGAGGTCGGGTATTTTGTCGCGTCGATCAAAAACGTCAAGGACGCGCAGGTCGGCGACACGATCACCGACCTCAAACACCCCGCCGCAAGCCCGCTGCCCGGCTACCGCCCGGCCCGCCCGATGGTCTACTGCGGTATTTATACGGAGGACGGCTCCAAATATCCGGATCTGCGCGATGCGCTCGAAAAGCTCCAGCTCAACGACGCTTCCCTCTCCTTTGAGCCGGAATCCTCCGCGGCGCTCGGCTTTGGCTTTCGCTGCGGCTTTCTGGGAATGCTGCACATGGAGATCATTCAGGAGCGGCTCGAGCGGGAATTCGACCTCGACCTCATCACCACCCTCCCCTCTGTCATCTATGAAATCACGACGAGTGACGGGCGTGTCGTCCGGGTAGATAATCCGCACAACTACCCCGACCCCGCGCTCATCGTAGAGGCGCGGGAGCCATACGCAAAGGTCTCCATCGTCACGCCACCGGACTATGTGGGCAACATTATGCCCATGTGTCAGGAGCGGCGCGGGGAATACCACGATATGCAGTACCTCGATGCCAATCTGGTGGAGCTGCACTACACCATGCCGCTCGGTGAAATAATCTATGACTTTTTCGACGCGCTCAAGGCGCGCACCAAGGGCTACGCATCGCTTGACTATGAGATCGACCACTACGCGCCGAGCGACCTTGTCAAGGTGGACGTCCTGCTCAACGGCGACCATGTGGACGCCCTCTCGTTTATCGCCCATCGGGAGAAGGCATATCACCGCGCCCGCCGCCTGTGCGAAAAACTCAAGGACAATATCCCGCGCCAGCTGTTCGAGGTGCCCGTGCAGGCCGCCATCGGCGGCAAGGTTATTGCCCGCGAGACGGTGAAGGCGGTACGCAAGGACGTGTTAGCCAAGTGCTACGGCGGCGACATTACGAGAAAGAAAAAGCTGCTGGAAAAGCAGAAAGAGGGCAAGAAGAAAATGCGCAGTCTGGGTAGTGTCCAGCTTCCGACCGAGGCGTTCATGGCGGTTTTGAAGCTGGATGACGAATAGAGATGGCGCATGCTAAACCGCGCACGCCGCTCTGTGACGCGCTCGCCGCATACGCCGCGCAGAACCCGCTGCGCATGCACATGCCGGGGCACAAGGGCAAGGGGCTCCCGCTGGATGCCCTATCCTCCCTTGCCCCACTCGACGTGACCGAGCTGACCCCTACCGGCGATCTCTATGCCGGTGACGGGCCAATTGAAGAAGCGGAGGCGCTCTGGGCAGGCGTTTTTGGCATAAAGCACTGCCTGTTTTTAACCGGCGGCTCCACACAGGGCATTCACGCCGCCCTCACCCTTGCGGCAGCACCGGGTGGGCAGATCCTGCTGGACCGCTGCAGCCACCGCGCGGCGTATCATTCGATGGCACTGCTCGACCTGCATCCCGTCTATCTCCACCGATCACCACTGCCCGCGGGGGATATTGCTGCCCCGGTTAGCCCTGCCGAGGTGGAAGCGCAGATGCGCGCCCACCCCGCGGCAAAGGCCGTGTGCATTGTCTCGCCCACGTATTACGGCGTGCGCTCCGATCTATCCGCCATCGCGTCGGTGGTGCACCGGCACGGGGGAACCCTCATCATCGATGCCGCCCACGGCGCGCATCTGCCGTTTTTAGGCGATACCGATCTGCGTCATGCCGATCTGGTGGTCACATCGGCACACAAAACACTTCCCGCCATGGGGCAGAGCGCCCTGCTCTTTTCCGGCGATACATTCCCCCATGCGGCGCTGCGCACGGCGGGCAGTATCTATGGCAGCTCCAGCCCGTCCTATCCCATCATGGCCTCGCTCGACAGTGCCCGGGCCTACATGGAAGAATCGGGTACCGCCGCTTACCGGCAGACGGCGGCGGCGGTGGCGCGGCTGCGCGGGCTGTTTCCCTCCCTCATGGAGGCGGAGGCCTCCCTTGACCCCTGCCGCCTCACCCTACGAACGCAAGACGGCCACGCGTTGCTGAAGGCGCTGGAAGACCGGCAAATTTACGCGGAAATGGCCGACAGTGGTCATATCGTCTTCATCCTCACCTGCGCCGACGGCGCAGCGGAGCTGGACAGACTGGAGCACGCGCTCTCCTCCCGCGTGGAATCGCTTGGCGCGCTGCCCTCTTCCCTCCAACCGCCTCCCCTGCCGGAGCTTGTCCTCTCCCCCCGGCAGGCCCTGTTTTCCGCGCACAAACGCGTACCGCTGGCAGACAATGTCGGCCGCATCTGCGCTGAGCAAATCGCCCCATATCCGCCGGGTATCCCACTCGTTGCCCCCGGCGAGCGACTGACAAAAAAAATAGTCGCATATTTAACAGATATCGGTTATAATGAAACAGAATACGTTGCGGTCGTCACAACGCCGCAGGGTATCGAGCTTTGAGGAGGTGGCAGCATGAAATTGGTTTTTTCCATCGTCCACCATGACGATGCGCAAACGGTTACCCAAACCCTCACCAAAAGCGGATTTACATCGACTAGACTCTCTACAAGCGGCGGCTTTTTAATGGCACGCAATATCACCCTCATGATCGGCGTGGATGAGGGGAAGGTGCAGACGGTGATCGACATCATCCGTGACTGCTGCCACAGCCGCAAGGAACTGATCTCCCCCTCTGAGGATGTGAACTACGGCTATTACCCCACGATGCCGGTAGAAGTTGTGGTCGGCGGCGCAACCATCTTCGTCATTGATGTGGAGCGGTTTGAGCATGTTTGATGGTCTGCTCCCCACCCAGTCGGCACTGGCGCGTCAGCTCGGCGCAAAGCCATCCCTCTCCCACGCCTATATTCTCTCCGGCGGCACGGAAAAGGCGCGCGACGCGCGCGCAACTCTGCTTTCTCAGGCGATGGTATGCTGTGCAGACGCGCAGGCGCAGCCCGTCCCCTGCCTGCACTGCACCCCCTGCCGGAAGGCGTCCGCCGCGATCCATCCCGATATCAGCGTCATCTCCCTGCCGGAGGGCAAGCGTGATATCACAGTGGAGCAGATCCGTGTACTGCGTGCCGACACCTACATCCGCCCGAACGAGGCCGACCGTAAAGTCTATATCATCCGGCAGGCTGACGCAATGAACCAAAGCGCGCAAAACGCGCTCTTAAAGGTTCTGGAGGACGGCCCCCCCTACGCCGCGTTTCTGCTCTGTACGGAAAACGCGGGGCGATTGCTCCCCACCATCCGCTCACGCTGTGAGTGCCTGCCACTCGCCCCCGATGTGCAGGGGGAGCGCCCGCCAAGCGACACGGTGGCGCACTTTGTCTCCGCGCTGCTGGACGGAGATGAGTTTACACTGATGGAATACTGCACCACACTTGAAAAAATGGAGCGCGATGCGTTTTCTACGCTTTTAGAGGATGCCGTCTCATTGCTCGGCAGTACCCTGCGCGGAGACCCTACGAGGCGTGGCCGCATCTTCTCTGTGATTGCGCTTCTGGAGCAGATGCGCGGCGCATGCCGGTTCTATGTCGGCAGCGGGCCGCTGTGCGCACAGCTCTGCGCGAAGCTCTTTTCCGCGCAGCAATCTACCTGTGACCCAAGACCGGAGGTTTAACCTATATGACCGAAATTATTAGTGTCCGCTTCAAGGCGGGTGGTAAGCAATACTATTTTTCCCCGAACGGCCTTTCCGTCCGTCCCGGTGACGGCGTGATTCTTGAGACCGCGCGCGGGCAGGAGTACGGGGAATGTGTCCACGGCAATATGGAGCTCCCGGACGGTAAAATATCGCAGCCTCTGCGCTCTGTCCTCCGCGTTGCCACAGAAAAGGACATGCAGACCCTGCACAACAACCAGCAGAAGGAGGCCACAGCCTTCGATCTGTGTCAAAAGCAGATCGTCGCGCACGGCCTTGACATGAAGCTCATCAGCGCGGAATACTCCTTTGACGGAAATAAAATTCTTTTTACCTTCACCTCGGAAAACCGCGTGGACTTCCGCACGCTGGTAAAAGATCTGGCAAGCTCGCTGCATGCCCGCATCGAACTGCGGCAGATTGGCGTCCGTGACGAGGCGAGGAAATTAGGCGGCCTCGGCATCTGTGGCAAACCCTTTTGCTGTTCCACCTTTCTGGACGAATTCCAGCCTGTCTCCATTAAGATGGCAAAAACGCAGAATCTGTCCTTAAATCCGATCAAAATATCCGGCACCTGCGGCCGCCTGATGTGCTGCTTAAAGTACGAGCAGGACGCGTATGAGGATCTGCTCAAGCGCGCCCCCAAACCGGATTCGTTTGTGGAGACGCCGGACGGCGTCGGCACGGTGGCGAGCATCAACCTCCTGCGGGAAACGGTCAAGGTTCGCCTTGAAGACCAGCCCGATACGCCGCGCTGCTTTCACAACTGTGAACTATGCGTTGTACGCAGCGGACGCGGGAAAATGCCGGAAAACTACACCCCACCTTCCCGTGAGAAGCTGGAAAAACTGCGTAAAGTAACGCCGCGGGAAAACCCTCCCGCAGACGGTTCCACAGAGGGCCTTGCAGGGCTTGTCCACGACAAGCAGAAGCCGGACGGGTACCGAAGAAAGGACGCCCCGGCAGGGAGAAAGCAGGCTGCCCCGCCACAGGCACAAAAAAAGGGAAAGGCGGAACCCGCCAAGCCTGAGAAAAAGAAAACCGTCCCAGCGCCCGCGCAGGAGACCACGGCAACAGCTCCAAACAAAGCGGAAAAACGTCCAAACCGCAACCGCCGCCGCCCCTATTATGGGAAGAACAAAAAGCCCCAGAACAAACCGGAGGAAGGATAGCCGCAGGGGCTGAGGCAGAATCCCGCAAGTGCAACATACGTCTGCCACACATGCCGGGTTACCACCTTTACATGCTCGCGGTTATGGGTGCATTGCTCTAAATAGGGATATTGCGCACAATGGTAAGCCTTGCTTTTATACTCCGGTAGCCCTCCCTGTTGGTCGTGCTGTATCGCAGCGTCTTGTTATTGGGGCAGATATAGCAATCGTACTTTTCATCGTACACATCGTCGTCATCAAACGGTTTTTTGCCGTGCGCGTCACGGTCACGGTTCATCTCCTCAACCAGCTCTTTTTCGTACACCCGGCTCTCCCGTACAACTTCAGCCTTTTGTCTGCAAAGCGTCGGTGATCATTCTTCCCAAAGGTCGTGAAATGCGGCACCGAATCCGCAGATCCAGTCCCAGAAACCAGCAGTAGGCATTGTTGACCTCGATTTCCTTTGCCGTCTGCCGCATGCTTCGGATCCCGAACAGGTACTGGATGACCGCCATTTTGACCAATACAACAGGGTCAAGGCTTGGGCAGCCTGTGTCAGCACTATAGTTCTCCTCCACCAGAGGATAGATGAAGCTCCAGTCCATGACGGCCTCCACCTTGCGCAGCAGGTGATCATCAGGTACCAACTCGTCAACGCTCACTATTTGCATTTGTCCGCGATTTTCCCCAATGGATTTTTGTAGTATTTCCCACACCTGCTTTTTTTCTTCTATTATACCATGAATTTGTTCATTTCTCAAACGCTGTCAACCCGCATGTTCACAGGGCTTATTGAACTTTAATGAACCCACGAAAAGGCACAATTTGGCATACGTTAGTAACAATATAGTATCAAGCTATTATGTCATATTTTTGTCGTGTAATCAAGGGAAATCCAACCTGCCCCACTTTTCAGTTTGCCCCACTTAGTAGCACCTGCGCCAGTAGATTCATCAACGATGGTGTAAATACCTTTGTCTGTGATTGCTCCATTGGTGCCGTAGTTGGTGCCAGCCCCCTTGCGGATATTCAGTGTTGATGCAGTGACCCGCACAAGATAAGGAACATTTGAACCGTTGTCCACAGTCCCTTCAATGTTGGCAGCGTCAACCCACCCATACACGGTTGAATTGCTATCAGCATGAATAAGGTGATAAGGGTGGGAAGCACCAGCACTTTTTGCGGTCACTTCTGCTGCACCAGCAACGGGTGTTCCAGATGCAGTTGTTGCGTTGGCACTTTTATAATGCGCCCCGCCTTTAAAGGTGACAATATCTCCAACGCTGTATTCCCCGCTTGTTTCGTTCTGCGTGTCGTTATCTGTTGTGGTAGTATTCCCAAGCCTTTTGTTGACTTCTGAAGCAATATATGAAAATCTGCTTTCAAGATAGGGACCAGGGCAAGCAGTGGCGGCAAACCATTTGTGCATTGTCAGGTTTCCCGAAGCGTCACCTGTATAATTCAGCTTTTCAATGCTGTTGCGCTGACAAACATCAACGCACAGATCAATCAGCTTGGCAAGGGCTGCATCACTCACAGGCCAATCACTTGTGGTTGCACTGTTGGCAACTTCAATGGTTACGGCCTGATGATCATTGGTTGCGTTGGAACTGCACCACGAACGGTTCTTTTCTTCAACATACATTCCAACTCGTCCATCTGTACCAACACCATAGTTGGAACTTGCCTGACGGGAAGAAGGGGCAAAAACGGCACCGCAGCTTTCAACAGACAGATTCCCCGCCATATGGTGAATCGTGATCTTGGTGATTGTTTTGTTCCTGGGATTGGTGCTGTTTGGTGAAATACAGGTATAATTCACAAGGTTGCTGTTACTCATTCGTCATCACCCTTCCCATTGCTTAATTCTTCAAGTGTTTCAGCGCAAATTTCATCCGTAGGTTCCAGGTCAATACCTAAAACATTATCCTTATCTTTCATTCCGTGTCACTCCCTTCTGAATCGTTTCTGTGTGCATCCACAAAGCCTTCACCAAGGATGTACGCCACCAAAACGGCTGCGCCACTCACAACAGCAACAACCTGTTCAATGGTCACATCAGCCACCCCAAAGGCAAGCAGGATGGGGGTGATGAATCCAATTACCGCCACCCAAAACTTTCTGCTGGTCAACTTTCTAACCCAATCAATTTTCATGAAAATCATCCTTTCTGTTCTTCAGCACTTTCAATGATAAGCAACCTTTTTTCAAAGCCGTCCAACCGTTTATGGGCTTGTTTTGAAGATTGTTCCGCAACTATCAAGCGTTCACTTATCCCCTTAATGTCATTTTTAGTGTTGGAAAAATCATTCTTGATTTCAGCTATATTACTGCTGATGTTTTCCAGCTTCACAATTACAGTGGTCATTTCAGTTGCATCGTGTTTGGCATCGTGTTTGGAATTTCTTTTTAAATTCGTGATTCCTTGGTATACCGCAAACGCAAGGGATAAGCCTGAAATAACCAATGCCACTTCTATTGTCATAAACAGCCCCCTTTCAGCAGAAAACCCCCACACAGGCGGTCAGAAATCGCCTGTGTGGGGGTTTTAGGTATTAAGCGGGGATTTTTACCCGCCGTTGCATTTAGGCTTCAACAGAAGCCAATTCAGGGCAATCCAGGTCAATCAAAACCTGTTTCACCTGTGCCTGTATCGTGATCGGAACATCAGCAAGTGTCTTTGCGCCCTTTACAATCAAAGTTGCATAGATAACCGCCATCAATTTCACATCCTTTCTAACCAAGAATAACGCCAGCCTAACCATCATCAGAATCACCTTGCAGCAATGCTTGAACGGCTTCCTTCAGTACGTCAGGAACATCATCAATGGTCTTCATGCCCTTTTTGATCAGTTCTGCATATACCTTTGCCATCTACATCATCACCACCATTTCAAATACATCACACAACGCAAGCTGCGTTTCTGTCAGTTGACTTTCAAGTTCGCTGTTCTTTTCAGCCATCATTTGAATATATTCATCCTTGCCATACTGGACTTCGTGACACTGATATGCCACTTGATCAGTTCCAAGAAATTCATCATCAACAGTGATTTCTTGAATATCCGTATGAACATAAACGGTATCTTTACCAATGATCAATGGAACCGCTTGTTCCTTGCTGCACCCGATAATTCCCATGTCTTTCACGCTGCCACCGCCTTTCTTTTGGTTTTCTTGTTCTTGATGTGCGTGATATAATATTCGTCCAAAATCTGTCAATGGCAATCTAAAAATGCACAAAAAGGGCGGGGAAAAAATGTACAAA